>JANKMW010000133.1:0-1928 GCA_024649985.1 Methanothrix sp. | reverse complement strand
ATGATCTCCATCATCTCCGTCTTCATACACTTGCCGCCGATGAGGACGGCGACCAGGAAGAAGGCGAGATGCCGGTCCAGGTTTATATGCCAGCATGTATTTCGCTGGGGCTCATTACCATGGATGCCGTCCGCCTCCGGCAACGGCGGCTGGCCGGCCGTTCCCGTCCGTCTCAGGGAGGGGGACGAAGGTCAGCCTGTAGCTCGCCATCTCGCCGAATTCGTTCACGGTCAGGTCTCCTTCCCCAGTCATGACTTCGCCATCCCGGCAGATCCTGATGTTGATGTGACCGATGGTCCGGCCTTCTGGGCTCTTCAATATATCGAAGAACTCTGTGAGATCGGCGTCGAGGACGGAGCAGTTGTCTTTGAAGGTCTGTTTGATCTCCACCAGAGCGTATCGGTCTTCTCCCAGGATCATCCCTCCCCGGGTAGTCGTTCCCCCGGACCTGGATATCTCTTCCCTGATCTCGTCGATGCTCCTGTTCTCCTTCAATAGACCTCTGGCTAGGGCTGGAGGGATCCGCTCAGTATCGATCAGCCATATATGGAGGAAGCAGGCGTCGCCCCTCTTCAGGGCGAGCCCTTCGGCTCGGAAGGGTCCGCCCGCTGGGAGCCGGTCCCCCTGATCGGAGTATCCGGGTCTTTGAACCTCTGAGAAGGGCCTCCCCTGGGGGGGAGGTCCTTCGAAGGGGGTGGAGAGGGCGGTCGTCACGAAGGAGAGGACCAATCCCACGACGAGATACGCCTTTATCAGCTTCACAGAGATCCTCCATCGATGCTGGGGTCCAGGCGGAGGGCGTACCTGCCGGCGAGAGCTCCCCGATATATTACCATCGACCCCGGTGCATCTGAGACGCCCTCAGAGACCTCCTCTGAGAAGCCCCCTTTCGTCTCTATCCGCCCGACGACCTCTCCTTCGACATCATCGGACCAGATCCCTCCGCCGCTTCCTCGAACCTCGGTGATCCTCGCCCTGAGGACCGTCTCAGGACCCAGGGATCGAAACTCGACGTCCACCAGCCTGAAGGTCTCGCCGTCGAGGCTCATCTTGCCCCGGTATATAAATGTGGGGTTCGCCTCCTCTTCGATGAGCATCTTGACCTCTTCGAGGTTCTTTCTCTTCAAGAGGAGGTCTTTGATCTGGGCAGGGCTGAGAAGCCGCAGCCCTTCGATCTCTACCCTCACGGGACGGTCGGATTTAAGCGACGATCCCGCAGGTCCCGTGGCGAAGCCTCTCCTCGAGGAGACGGTCTTCAAAGGAGTAGGGGAAGGGCCGACCGGATTATCAGCGACGCTCATCTCTTTGGTCATCTCGGGTCACCATAGTTCTCAGAGGCGCGGGCCTTTCGGCCCACGATCCGATGGAGGCTCCGGGGGCCGGATGTAGCGGTCCCCTGGAGCCGGGTCGTGGGCCCTGCAAAGTCCCTCATCCCCTCCAGCTCACTTCTTGAAGCTCCTTTCTTCAGAGCCCAATTTCATCCGATCCTTCGAATCTCCCCTACCCTGCATCACCTTTGCTCTCTCCATCATGCTTCGGTCCCCGATCTCTCCCGATCCGCAAAGACCTCGTCCAACGCCAGCTCCCATCAGCGCGCAGACCTCTCTATCTTCTCTCAGCTCAGCGAGGGTCATATTCTCCATCTCGGCCCTCTTCTCCTCCTTCAGAGATTCGATCTCGGCGAGGGTCATGTTATCGATCTCGGCGATCTTCTCCTCTCTGAGCGCCTCCATCTCCTCCTCGGTCATCTCCTCGAGATCTTCTGCCGTCAGGTCGGTCAAGAGGAGGCAGACGTTGAGGCCCAGGAAGGGACGGTCACGGTCGAGCCTCTCCCGTCTCGTCTCCCGGAGCTCTCTCATCGTCTTATTCTCCATCTCGGTCCACTTCTGCTCTTTGAGCTCCCGGAGCTCCGCGAGGGTCATATTCTC
>JANKMW010000132.1 GCA_024649985.1 Methanothrix sp. | reverse complement strand
AGCCCCCAATACTGGCGAGCATCATGCCCGCCAATTCATTGGCGGGTAGTTGACGTCTGCATCACCGCTCCAACCACAAGAAGGACAGGAGAACTCCTTTCCTTTCCTGTTCCCTATGTGGTGACATTGGTGGCACGTATTGCTTGTATAGGCAGGTTCTACCAGAATTACAGGGATACCTGCAGCCAGAGCCTTGTAGCTCACAAACTCCTTCAGCTGATAGAAGGCTCACTTATGGAGGGATTTGATCCGGCGATTAGATGTCTGCCTGATCCCTGACAGATCTTCAAACGCGATCGCAGACTCAGTTTCAATGGCTCTTTGAAGCCTAAAATATGTTTCGATATAACAGGAGGCAGATGATTTAGGACGCATTCCTCCCTCTCCCTAAAGGGAGAGGGCCTCCTGCTGGATACATGTGATGGTTAAAGGAGACGAATATGCCAAATCGTCTCCTAATCTCTCTTCATAGACGGCGTCAAATGGAGATCTTGGTGCGCCATATCAAAAATGGTGGTTTTAGCCATCCCTAAATCAGACCATCTAATCTGCCGGCGACGGCACCGAAGAGTCCTCATCGAAGAACGAACTGTAAACGTCGGTGTAAAAGTCAGGTGCCGGGAACGGGATCCGAACCCGTGACTTCCAGATGCCTCAGGAGACGAGCGCCTCATATTCGCGTTCCCTATGAGTCTGGCGCCCTAACCGACTAGGCCACCCCGGCACAGCAGATCCCCTAGGGCAATTAGTTACATAAACGTTGTGCTCATCTCCCTCGCTCCCTCCTGGGAGAACTTATTTCTAAGGGGGGGCTGGATATGGGCCGCTGACTAAGATGTCTTCGATCATATCCTCCACTGTGAGCGATTCGCTATCTGGAAAGCTGATCGTCCTAGCGGTCACGGGAAGCATCGCCGCGGTGAGGACCGTCGACCTCGCCCGCGACCTGATCCGGCGGGGGGCGACGGTTCACTGCGTCATGAGCTGTGCCGCCATGGAGATCATCCATCCATACGCCCTGGAGTACGCGAGCGAGAACCCCGTGGTGACGAGGATCACGGGAAGGGTAGAGCACGTCGAGTTCTGCGGCGTCGGGGGGAGGGCCGACCTCCTCCTCATCGCCCCCGCCACCGCCAACACCATCGGAAAGATGGCCTGCGGCATCGACGACACCCCCGTCACCACCTACGCCACCACCGCCCTCGGATCCGGAGTTCCCGTCGTCGTCGTCCCCGCGATGCACGAGGCGATGTACCGCCACCCTGCGGTATTGAAGAACCTGGATGCCCTCCGGTCGATGGGGGTCGTCGTCGTCGGCCCCCGGATCGAGGAGGAGAAGGCGAAGATCGCCGACAACACGGATGTGGTGATGGAGGCCGAGCGGCTCCTGGGCCCTGGCGACCTCGCGGGAAAGAAGGTCCTGGTCACCAGCGGCGCTACCGCCGAGAAGGTCGACCCCATCAGGATATTGACTAACAGGGCCTCGGGGAAGACGGGCGCGGAGATCGCCCTGGAGGCCCGGAGGAGGGGAGCGGAGGTGACCCTGGTCCATAGAGGCCATCTCGGTCTGCCGCTGCGCGAGATATTCGTCGAGAGCGCCGAGGAGATGGGATGCGCCGTCCTGGCGGAGCTGGAAGGCGGCAAGTACCACGCCATGATAGCCGCCGCCGCCGTCTCCGACTACACCCTCGCCCCTTTCGCCGAGAAGATCAAGTCCGGGGGCGAGCTCACTTTGAGGCTATCGCCCACCTCAAAGATCATCGGAGCCGTTCGGTCCAGTCATCCGGATCTGAAGGTGGTGGGGTTCAAGGCCGAGACCTTCCTCTCAGACGACCATCTGGTATCGAGGGCACGAGAGTCGATGGAGAAGAACCGGCTGGACATCGTCGTCGCCAACGACGTCGGGAAGGGCGGGATGGGGACGGAGGATAACAGGGTCCTGATCCTGGGGCGGGATGGGACGATCTCTGAGGTCTGCGGTCGAAAGAGGATGATAGCCAAAGCCGTCATCGACGCCCTGGTGGTGGTGTTATCCTGAAGGCCTCTGCCCCCGCCCATATAACGGGCTTCTTCGCAGCCCGTACTAACCCCGATCCTAGACTGGCGGGTTCCGTCGGCTGCGGCCTCAACCTGGATCTATTTGCCAGAACCGTCGTCAGCCCTTCAGAGGAGACGGCGGTCTTCCTCAACGGTGTCGAGTCGACGGCACCGGTGACCAGGAGAGTCGTCGAGAGGCTCGCGCCGGAGCACGTCAGGGTCGAGACGGAGCTATCGATGCCCCTGGGGGCCGGGTTTGGGGCGAGCGGAGCCGGGGCCCTGAGCTGTGCCTACGCCATCAACGAGGCCTTCGGCCTGGCTCTCACCGCCGACGGAGTCGGGGAGGCGGCCCACGGTGCAGAGGTCGCTTCCGGCACCGGCCTTGGGGACGTCATCGCCCAGAACGCCGGCGGCCTGGTGGTGAGGCTATCCCCGGGGGCACCGGGGGTGGGGGCCGTCGACAGGATACCGGTCCCGCCCCTGCGAATCGACTGCATCGTCAGGGGCCCGTTATCGACGGAAGAAGTACTCTCGGACCCCACCGTCATGAGGGGGCTGAACCGGGAGGGGGAGCGGGCCCTGAAGGAGCTTCTGAAGAGGCCAATTTTGGATAGGTTCGTCTCTCTATCATGGGAGTTCGCCCGAAGGTCCGGGCTTGCGAGAGATTGGATGGAGGATGCCGTGGAGGCGGTGGAGGCTTCTGGAGGGATGGCGTCGATGGTGATGCTCGGCGACGCCGTCTTCGCCCTCAACGGGAGGGAAGCGCTGGCGGAGTTTGGAGATGTCATATCTGCGAAGGTCTGCCTCGGGGGTGCCGGCCTTGAGTGAGGTGCCCAGAACCCATCCTAGATACGCATCTCTTATGACCCGGGAGAAGTTGGTGGAGGGGGTCGGGCGGGGGATCACGGGGCTCAACGGCTTGATAGCCCAGGGGAGGGGCGAGGCCCTCGACTACCTCATCGGCGAAGTGACGACGGCTCCCGCGATGGAGGCGGAGCGGGCGGCGGCGGCGATGCTCCTTCTCGCCGAGGGGCCGGTCCTCAGCGTCAACGGAAACGCAGCCGCCCTCGTCCCCAAAGAGATGGTGGCCCTCGCGAATAAGATCGGTGCGCCCCTGGAGGTCAACATATTCTACCGTACCGAAGAGAGGGTGAAGAAGATCGCTGACCTCCTCAGAGGCCTCGGCGCCGGGACGGTCTATGGAGACGAGCCGGATGCGGAGATCCCCGGCCTCGACCACGCTCGGGCCAAGGCCGCGAGGGGCGGGATATACGATGCCGACGTCGTCTTCGTACCTCTGGAGGACGGGGACCGGTGCGAGGCGCTGGTGAAGATGGGAAAGAGGGTGATCACCGTCGACCTAAACCCCCTCTCCCGGACCGCCAGGACCTCGACGGTGACGATCGTCGACAACGTGGTGAGGGCTCTGCCGAATCTCATCTCTCTCGTCGACGAGATGGCGGGCCAGGACGAGGCGGAGCTACGGCGGCTGTTGGAGGGCTACGACAACAGGGCGGTTCTCAGACGGTCGGTGGAGGAGATGATCTCTCATCTAACCCATCAATTTTCAGCTTTGGACGGCTGATCCCCACCAAAATATTTTATATACGGCTTGCATTAACCTCTTCCCCATGCCCAAGCGGGTCATCTCCCACCATGAGCTTATAGAATCGGTCCACTCCGCCACCAGCGCTCCCTTCGACGCCATTTACCCGAGCGATCGCAGCTATCTGGCCCTATCCCTCGGGGAGGTCTGGGAGACGGTCCAGTCCTTCGGCCCCGGCTCGGGGAATGGGGACGGGGTGGACGTGGATCATCTTGCTCGGAGGCTCTGGTACGCCTTCAAGGAGAGGGAGAGCCGCTCTGCCTGTGGGATGGTGAGGCTGGACAGGCCGATCGTCCGGGACGTGGTGGGGGTCGTCACCGTCGACGACATATTCTCCGAAGGCGGCCAGGACCCCGTGGGGCTCGACGACTGCGTCTTGAGCGACGACCTCGCGGAGTACGCCGAGGAGGTGGGGGTCCGGTTCGGGGTCGATCCTAAGAACGGGGCAGTCGAGTCCCGTGATCTGGAATGTGGGATCGAGATGACCCTCATAGACCCCCAGACAAAAGACGTCTTCAAGAGGAGCGATGGGGGGAGCTTCGGCGCAGGGGAGTGGCGGGTCTCGGAGATAAGGGCGGTGGCGGTCTGGTTCTGATGGTCCGGTCGGAGGGGGTTGAAAGCCAACATCAGATCAAGGACTTTTTCAGTCTCGTCTCTTTGACCTCAGAGTTCAGCTCACCTTAGCCCTGATCTCGGCGATGGCTGCTTTGATCTCGGCTATCTCCTGGCTGAGCCGCTCATACTTCTCCTCCAGCCGATCGCTTTTGAGGGTCGATATGATCTCGTCTCTTCCGCGGCGGGCTTCTTCTCGGGTGGCGCAGACCTCCTCTCTGATGGCTCCGATCTCGGAGGTGTCGGCTTTGATCTCCTGGAGGATGGATATGGAAGCGTCCTGCTTATCGAGCATCTGGTCCTGCTTGTCCAGCATAATCCTGCTGACGGCCAGGTTCTCCTTGCTGACGGTCAGGTTCTCCTCGCCGAGCACTATGCTCCGGTGGAGAAGTCCCACCGCCACATCGAACCTCTCTCCCAGCTCCTCCTGCCAGTCTCCTCTTATGATCATGAAGTAGGGAAACTCGCCCGTCGCTGAAGCCCAGCGGACCTCCAGCTCCCGGACCTGTATCGGACCGTCCTTTATTCTAAGAGCCTCCACAAACTCCTTTAGGGCTTCTTCCTCCCCTTCGCCCACGATCCTGACATCGTAGGGCTCCTGGTTCTGGACGGTGCCGGAGAGCGCGAGGTTCCTTCCTATCCTCTGGACCGCGTCTCTGAACCCAACCCTCTGGACGTCTCCTCTGGCGAGGACCTCGACTCGTTTCATATTCCTTTTCCACTGGGGTTCTCCTTCCATGTCAGGATTTCGGTCGAAGATCGAGAAGATCGTTTCAGGTGGACAAAGAGGCATCGCCCCATCTTCGGGGCGCGTATGGCGTCTATGGATGGCTGCATTATGGCGTGATCGCCGGTCTTCGGGGCCGAAGGAGACGGCCGGCCCCTTTCGTAATTGTCATTCCCCGGCCGTCTCTGCCGCTCCCCTTTCCGCGCCCCGCCGACCTCCTCCCCGCCGGCGGGACCGATGCGCCCCTCTCGAATCCGGGCGGCGTCCTTCGCCATCGGCCATTGGAACTCTGCGGCAGGATCTCGAAGATGGCGCCCGATGGCCGGCCGGCGCCCGGGGCCGCTCGGCTCCTCCCCGCCCCTCGCATCCCCATCGTTCCGCGAATGTCGCCCGGAGGCGGCCGGCCCCCGGTCCCGCCCCAAAGAGGGCGCGGGCCGATCGGATCCAGCGGCGTTCGGCGGGGCTGGTGGGGCGGGAC
>JANKMW010000131.1 GCA_024649985.1 Methanothrix sp. | reverse complement strand
CCACCGCCCCCCAGCGCCGCCGCCGGAAGCGGTGCCATCAAGATGAAGGGTAGCTCCCTGCACCCTCCAAAGATATCGATCTCCACCGGTGAGCTCAAACCGGCCGTTAAAAGCGGGATCAAAGCTGCCGCCATCAGAATATGCCATAACTTCCTCACTTCCTGCCCCCCCTTCTTCGTCTCTCAAACCAGCCTTCCGTCCAGTCTTTTCAGCTGCCTCTTCATTAATCAATCTATTTGCGAAGAGGGGCGACCCGCCTCAAACGATGCCGTTCGGAGGGCGATTTATCCCTCGGGTCGGCCCCGTCGAGGAGAAGAGATATACTGAGAGGCTGCACAAATTATAGAAACGCAGGAAGAAGACCCCTCCCTTTTAAGGGAGGGGATGAATGCCGTCCTATGACCCCAGCCCCCGTCTTATGGGCAACCAACATAAATCGATAACAACATAAGGGTACGTCCAATGATCAAAGTCTACAAGTTCCGCATCTACCCGACAAGGTCCTAAAAGCGCAAGCTAGAGGATACGTTGGAACTGTGTAGGCAAGTCTACAATAGAACCCTAGCATACCGAAAAGACGCATGCGAGCAATATATTTTGAGAATCGATATCTATCGACGCTGTATCGAGATCAAAAAAGGCTGCTGCCATAAAGACCGAGAGTATAATATATGCAATTTTATAAAATACTCAATCGTTAATATCGTGCTAATAAATTCGGTTAAAATTATTATTAACAAAAATTGAGTATTTAATTTAAATTTATGCGCATTAAGAAACGCCAGAAATTTCTAATCTTGCATAGCTTTACTGCGGAATGGAGGTTAAAGTTTCGAAATCGCTATCTAATCGGGTCCGCGAATGCCTTCAGTGTGGGTTGGTCATGGACCGAGATCAAAACGCGGCGATCAATATTCTGAGATTGGGGCTTCCATCTCTCGGTATCGAATCGATGGAAGCCCTCCCCCTTCAGGGGTAGGGAGCAGTCACTCAGCGCAAAAGCCTTAAATAAAGTAAATTTACTCAAACTCAAAATAGCTTGTTTGGAGGTAACTTGTTTGGAGGTTCTGATGTCCAGGAGGATAATGGTTCTATCATCGATGACCATGCTATTTGCGGCCCTCTTCGTCATCTCGCCCCTCGCTGCCCCGGCGATGGCGGATGAGATGAAGGCAGAGGAGCTGGAGACGATTCTCACCGAGCCCAAAGGATTCCTATTCATCCTGGGGACCGATTACAACGAGGTCCCCCTGAAAGAGGCTGCCATGGAACCCTCGGTATCTTCGGAGTTGGACGTCTCCATCCTCACCAGAGGAGACGAACTCCGAGAGGAGATGAACTTCTCTGAGTACTCCGTCGTCTTCATAGAGTCCCGGGATGAAGCTCTGGCGGAGGGATGGTCCCCGAAGATAAACGAATCGAGGCTCCTGGGGACGAGGTTCGTAGGATACAGATTATCTCCCAACGTCACCGCTCGATGCTGCGACCTCTCCACCCCCGACTTCGACGAGATCGAAAGGTACTGGGTCCAGGGCGGAGAGGAAAACATGGCCAATATGCTCAGGCTCATGGGACAGGAGTTCCTCGGCATCTTTACCGGGTTTGAGATTCCAGAGCCGGTGATCTTGCAGCCCAAGACTCGCGTCCTATTCATAATGAACCTCGACTCCACCGGATACGCCATCAAAAAAGCCTCCAGCGAGTCCCTCCTTATTCAGGACCTCTTCGACGTCCGGGTCCTCGACGGAGAAGAGGCCGCCTCCTCGGAGGACGATCTCTCTGAATATGACGTGATATACGTGGCCCATCTTGGAGGGGCCACCATGAACGATCTGGAGGGGAGGCTGCAGGATGCCACAGCTGCAGGCGTCAAAATTCCTACGTTCATGAAGATGGGGGACGATTCGACGATATCCAACGTCAACGTATCCGATCCGTTATATTCGCCGATATCCGCCTACTTCAACGACGACGTCCCCAGCGAGGCGAACGCGATAAACTGGATCCTCTGGACCGGGGCGGCCTTCAACGACCTGTACGTCGAGTACGAACTGCCCGAAGAGGTGAATGCTCCCACCGGAGGGATCTACCGTCCCGAGACGTACCCGATGAAGGTCTTTGAGAACTCCACCGAGTATCTCGAATGGTACAGGAACAGGACCGATGGACACGTCTACGACCCCTCAAACCTCACCGTCGGCGTCATAGGCTGGGAGGCCGCCGCCATAGCCGCCCTCGAATCGAGGGGGATTAACGTCATCGCCGTCCACTCCAACTTCATCGAGGACGATGCCCATCTCTTCACCGACGAAGAAGGCGAGGTCCTCGTCGACCTGATCCTCTCATTCAAAGGATTCTACCTTTATTACGGCGATCCGGAAGCCGGGAAGGAGAGGATCGAGGCCTTCAACGTCCCGGTGATGAAGGCCGTCACAGACTATTACTACGCCCCAGAAGAATGGGAGGCCAGCACCTTCGGCCTCAGCCCTCAGTCAGTCCCGTTCCAGATCGTCCAGCCGGAGATCGACGGAGCCATCGAGTACATCTGGGTGGCGGGGAGGGCTGAGGACCCCATAACAGAAGAGATGCGATACAGGCCGGTGGATTACCAGATGGAGTGGCTATGCGATCGCGCCGCTGCATGGGGCCGCCTCAAAAATCTGAACAATTCGGAGAAGCGGGTGGCGATCATCTACTACAACCACGGCGGCGGGAAGAACAACATCGGCGCCAGCTACCTGGACATCTCCGCCAGCTTGCCCCTCCTCCTCTCGAAGATGAAGGATGAAGGATATTACCTCGGCGAGGAGGATCTTCCCACCACCGGAAAGGAGATCATCGACCTCTTCGTCGCCAGCCGGAACGTCGGGACCTGGGCTGCCGAGGAGCTCAAAGAGGTGGCGGACTCAGAGCACGTTGAGCTATTGGCCGTCGACGAATACCTGGAGTGGTACAACGGCACCAATGGAGAGGTCCCTGAGGAAGTGCGGGCCGAGATCGAGGATTGGTGGGGCGCCCCTCCGGGGGATGGCGGGATGGTCTGCGACGGCGCCTTCGTCATACCGCTGATCAGGTTCGGTAACGTCGTCCTCGCTCCCCAGCCGATGGTAGGAAGCCTGATGACCGAGGAGGCGCTCTACCACAACACCTCGGTCCCCGTCGGCCACCAGTATCTGGCCTTCTACCTATGGCTGAATAACAACTTCGATGCCGACGCCATCGTCCACTTCGGAACTCATGGCACTCAGGAGTGGCGACCGGGAAAGCAGGCAGGCCTCTCGCGCCGCGACTACCCGCCCCTTCTCGTCCAGGATACGCCTGTGGTCTATCCCTACATCATGGACAACGTCGGCGAGGGGACCCAGGCGAAGCGGAGGGGCAACGCCGTGATCATCGACCACCTCACCCCTCCGATAGTCTCTTCCGGGCTCTACGACGAGTTTCTCGCCCTCGCTGACAAGATCGAATCTTACGAGAGCGCCACCGATCCCGCCCTGAGGCTCTCGTACCGAAGGTCCATTGTCGAGGTTTACGCCTCCCTCGGCCTCGAGCTCGACCTCAGCGTCAACGCCACCAACCTCTCGGATATGAACGAGGCCGAGTTCGACGGCTTCCTCGACATAAAGCTCCACGACCACCTCCTGGAACTCCGGGATGAGACCGTACCCTACGGGCTTCACGTCTTCGGGGTTACGCCCAACGGCACCTCCAAGGTGGGGATGGTCAGATCGATGCTGGGGAGCTCTTACATCGACCAGGTGGAGAAGGTCTGTGGCGATGGATCGAGATCTTCTACGAAGAGCAGCGGGGGGGCAGATGAGCTCCTCTTCGAGGTCCTGATCAACGGCACCGATATCCTGGAGGCCCAGAGATCGATCCTGGGAGGGTCGAACGAGGAGATATCGTCATACCTCCGTCTGGCGGTCGATTATGGAGAGCGGCTCGATCGGTCCACGAGAGAGATGGATAACGCCCTCCGGGCGCTATCCGGAGAGTTCATCCCCTCCGAGCCCGGCGGCGATCCCATCAGAAGGGCCGACGCCCTCCCCACCGGGAACAACTTCTACAGCTTCGATCCCCGGATTATCCCCGATGAAGAGGCTGAGCTTTTGGGGATCGAGCTCGCCGAGTTGTTCCTCGATATGTACAGAGAAGAGCACGGCGATTATCCTGAGAAGGTGGGCTTCGTCCTATGGAGCGTCGAGACGATGCGCCACCGGGGGATCTTCGAGGCCCAGATCTACGGCCTCCTCGGCGTCCGGCCCGTGAGGAGCATGGGCCGGATCGTCGACTTCGAGGTGACGCCCCTCGATGAGCTGGGAAGGCCCAGGATCGACGTGGTCCTGACGCCCTCGGGGCTCTATCGGGATACATTCGGAAATCATATAGACCTCTTCGATGAGGCGATACGGCGGGTGGCGGAGCTCGACGAGCCCCCGGAGATGAACCGCGTCCGGGCGAGGTCCGAGGCGATACGGGAGCTTCTCTTAGGGGAGGGTTACGAGAACGAGACCGCCCAGCTCCTCTCCCGGTCCCGGATATTCATCGATGCCCCCGGCACCTACGGCGGGGGCGGTATCGCCGGGGTGGTGGAGGCGAGCTCCACCTGGGAGGACGAGAGCAAGCTCGCCGAGCGGTACATCTCAGGCCAGGGATACGTATACGGCGGAGGGCTCTGGGGCGAGCCGAACGAGGAGCTCTTCGGTCTCAACCTGGAGACGGTGGATGCTGCGGTCCAGAGCGACACGTCGAACCTCTACGGCCTCATGGACAACGACGACATGTTCCAGTACTTCGGAGCCATGGCCCTGGCGGTCAGGGACCTTAAGGGCGAGACCCCGGAGATGTACATAACCTCCTTGAAGAGGGCAGACGCCCCAGAGATGAAGTCGCTTGAAAGCGCCTACCGGCTGGAGCTCCGGTCCCGGTACTTCAACCCCCGGTGGATAGGGGGGATGATGGAGCACGACTACGCCGGAGCCCGGGAGATGGACCGCTTCACCGAGCACCTCTGGGGCTGGGACGCCACATTGCCCGATATGGTCTGCGAGGATGACTGGGACCGGGTCTACGACGTCTACGTGGCGGACAAGTACGATTTGGGCCTCAAAGAGTTCTTCGACGAGAACAACCCATACGCCCGGCAGTCGATGACGGCGAGGATGCTGGAGGCGGCGAGGAAGGGTCGCTGGAGCCCCTCCGAGGAGGTGAAGAGGGAGCTTGCGGAGGAGTTCGAGCGGTCGGAGACCGAGTACGGCGTCGCCTGCTGCCACCACACCTGCGGAAACCTCCTCCTCAGAGAGTACATGGAGGGGATCCTCACAGGGACGGAGCCGACAGAGGCGCCGACGGTCGAGGCGGGGAGGGGCAGCTCCTCCAGGCATCCGTACCCCCAGGAGTGGTCCACGTCCAGCGCCGCCAACGAGACCCGCCCCGGCGGCATAGGATCTGACTATTCAAGAGACCGGGAGGATGCCCCCGAGCCGGTGGAGCCGGGGACGGTGGCGGTAACGGGGATGTTGATGGAGAGCCTCCAGGAGGAAGGGGGCGCCCCCTCCATATCCGGG
>JANKMW010000130.1:4575-5604 GCA_024649985.1 Methanothrix sp. | reverse complement strand
TGAGATAGAACGTAATAGTATAAATAACATCAACTCACTGATGGTTCACTACCCACCCTGAAGGATGGGGACTTCTCGCTTCGTCCTTTCCGATCCTACAATTAAACTGTCGAGACAGGATTAGGTGTGAGCGGGTAGGGGAGTGGGGGTTAGTGAAAATTAGTTTACCCGCTCGTGGTTATACCTCTGTGCGATTGTATAAATAGTTTTCCTACACGTAATTGAAAACAATCATTGAATATTTCTCCATTGTGCAGCCCTGTTGGCTATCTTCGCAGCAAAAGCGCCAGCCACAAACCCGGCGTCGATGTTGACTACGACCATCACAGAACAGGACTGGAGCATCGATAGGAGGGCAGCCTCGCCCCTGCCCCCCGCGCCGTAGCCGGTGGAGACCGGAAGCCCCACAACAGGAGCTTCGACCAGCCCCGCCACCACCGCCGGCAGCGTCCCCTCCCGACCCGCAGCCACCACCAGGGCGTCTCTGTCCATCATCTTCTCCAGGGATGGAAAGAGCCTGTGGATCCCCGCGACTCCGACGTCGTACTCCGATATCGTATCGCATCCCATCAGCTCTGCGGTGACCCTCGCCTCCTCGGCGACGGGGACGTCGGCGGTACCAGCGGTGAGGACGCCGACCTTTCCTCCAGAAAATTTCTTAATAGAGTCCTCCGATATGACCACCGCCCTCGCCCGGCCTTCCCATACAAGGTCAGAACCTTCGGGGAGGGGGGCTTCTCTCAGGGCCTCCAGCTGTTCCGGCGAAACCCTGGTGATGAGGACCTCCTTCGATGCCGCGAGGAATGAGAGGGCGATCTCCACCAGGTCCGACGGGGTCTTTCCCTCCGCCAGGACCGCCTCCGGGATCCCGATCCTGTCGATCCTGCACGGATCGAGCTTCGCCATATCTCCCACCTCCCGATAGGAGAGGAGGTTCATCTCCCGGACCGCCCCCTCCAGGGAGATCTCGCCTCCGGCGAACCTCTCCAGGATATCTTTGACCTTCAACTTCACCGACAAGATCTCTTA
>JANKMW010000130.1:2201-4551 GCA_024649985.1 Methanothrix sp. | reverse complement strand
TGGTTTATCCCCCCCCGCCCCCTGGAGCTTCTGATGAAGGTTAACATGGATCTTCACATCCATTCGAAGTACTCCTCCGCCACCTCCGGAAAGATGGATCTTGCCACCATCGCAAGAGAGGCTGCGAAGAAGGGGATCAGGATGGTGGCCACCGGCGACTGTCTCCACCCTCGATGGATGGAGGAGGTCGTCGCCCTCCCCGAGAGGGACGGTCTCTTCTGGGAGGGGGATACCGCCTTCGTTCTGACGACGGAGGTGGAGGACTCTTCAAAGGTCCATCACCTGATCATCGTCCCCGACCCCTCCAAGGCCTCGGAGCTTCGAGAGGCCTTCTCGGCAAGGACCTCAAGCCTCGACTCCGAAGGCAGGCCAGCCCTCAGAATGACGCCCCCGGAGATCGCCGACGCCACCCTGGAGGCGGACTGCATGATGGGGCCGAGCCACGCCTTCACCCCCTGGACAGGTCTATACGCCCATTACCGATCCCTCGATGAGTGCTACCAGGATCGGTCTTCTCAGATCCGATACGTAGAGCTGGGCCTCTCCGCCGACTCCGACTACGCCGATAGGATATCGGAGCTGGAGCAGAGGACGTTTCTATCGAACTCCGACGCCCACTCCCCCTGGCCGAACAAGCTGGGAAGAGAGTTCAACCAGATGGAGATGGGGGATCTGGCCTTTGAAGATCTGAGAAGGGCAATCCTGCGAGAGGGAGGATGCCGCCCCACCCTGAACGTCGGCTTTCCCCCGGAGGAGGGAAAGTACAATCAAACCGCCTGCACCCGATGCTACAGGCATCACTCTATCGAAGAGATGGAGGATAGGAGGGGCAGATGCGAATGCGGGGGGCTGATAAAGGTGGGGGTCAAAGACAGGGTGGATATCCTGGCGGATCGGCAAGAAACGGCCCATCCTCCTCACAGGCCGCCATACCTCCATCTGATACCCCTAGCAGAGATCATCGCCATGGCTCTCGAGGTGAAGGGGTTTTATTCTTCGCGGGTCCAGAAGATCTGGAATGAGCTGATCCGTGGAAAGAGCGAGATAGAAGTTCTGGTGGAGACGGACCTCTCGGAGATCCGGGGCGAAGATAGGGTCGTTGACGCCATCCGGGCCTTTCGGTCGAAAGATGTGGTGGTGGAGCCTGGGGGTGGGGGAAAGTACGGAAGCGTTTCGCTGAGGAAAGGAGCTACAGAAAGAAAGATCGATGATCAAAGATCGCTCTTTGATTTCTAAAAAATTTTGGATATCGTCACGATTGGCTCGTGACGATTCTAATTTTGTTGCTGGAAGTGCCTGATCCTGTAGAATCCGCCCTTTGATTTTCGATCGAGATGTTCTCGAGGTTAAATAGGTCCGTCCCTAAGCCGCACGCTTTCTGAGTCTGAGTCTTCTCGATCTCGATCAAGTTCTTCGCGAGGCCGTCTTTGTAGCTCAGATCCCAGGCCGAGGCAAACTGGTCGCCTATATGGACCAAATCCTCATTCCAGAGCTCATTGGACGGTCTATAGTTGAGGAAATCCAGGCCAATGGCGCTTTGATCTATGATATCGACAGAGTAACACCCGGATCCTTGAGGATGGGTCTGGATCCATCCTGGCATCATCTCCTCGCAGACGGTATAGGTTCCAGGCGGCAGGTTGCAGATCTCCCAGAACCCGTCACCACCCGTTGTGGTGACGGGTTCACGAGGGTCCACGTTATGGTCTCCATCTTCGTCGATGAATATTACCCAACCTTGCAGAGGCTCGTCCAGGGGCCCTTTTTTGCCGTCGGCGTCTTTGTCCCAGTACTTGTGGCCGGATATGCAGAATGCCCCAGTGTTGAGGAAGTCTACGCCAGTTACGTTATCTGAGATGATTTCAACTGAAGAATTAAATCCGCCTGGAGGATAGGTCGGAATCCAGCCGTCTTCTACAACTTCTGAGACGTTATAGACGCCAGGGATGAGGTCGCAGACTTCCCAATATCCTTCATCATCGGTCTTGGTTTCATTTACCAAAGCGCCGTTCCTTAGGACCTCTATCGTCCAGTTTTTCAGTGGGGTGTCTTCGGGATCAATGAAACCATCGCCGTTCTTGTCCCAGTACTTGTGGCCGGATATACAGAATTTGCATACTGTTAAGACGGTTTTTATGTCTATATCCTCGACTTCTTTGCCGCATATATCTGAAGAATTAGCTTTAGCTAAGTTAACGATCGGGCTGCACAGATCCCGTTCGGTGACGGTATAGATCTGTTTGGTGGTGTTGCATTCACCTTTGACGAGATCTCCTACTACGTAGCTGCCGGTTCGGTTATCGAAGACTGTCACGTCCTTGAGGCTGAGGTTACCCGTGTTGCAGACGGT
>JANKMW010000130.1:0-2103 GCA_024649985.1 Methanothrix sp. | reverse complement strand
GACAGGACCTGAGACGTTCGTCTCCTTAGCGATCGAGATCGAAGAGTTGTAGTCGACATCAAGAGCGACGGTAGCGTTGGTCAAGGTGACCAGAGGCTTGTCGCAGTAGTCAAGCGCGGTGGCATAAGCGTAGTTGGTGACCGAACCGTCGCAGAGGTCCTCTTCGGTGACGGTATAGATCTGTTTGGTGGTGTTGCAGTCTTCTATGGGAAGATCTCCTACTACGTAGCTGCCGGTACGGTTATCGAAGACTGTCACGTCCTTGAGGCTGAGGTTACCCGTGTTGCAGACGGTGATCGTGTACTCGATGACGTCACCGGGACTGACAGGACCTGAGACGTTCGTCTCCTTAGCGATCGAGATCGAAGAGTTGTAGTCGATAGTTACATTGGCCCATGATTGATGTTCAATATAGGTGTCTTGCGTTGTACTGAAGTTAGCTACCACGGTATTGTTGATCCAACCTCCACAGACGTCGTAAGATTGCTCGGTTATGGTGATGTTGAACTCGTATATCCATCTCTCGGAGACGTTCAAGATACCATCCGAGTTTACGTCCCCAATAGGATCGGGTAGAGGATATGAATCTCCATCAAGGAAATCATTGACAACAACCTCGGTCAGGTTGGCTTTGCCTGTGTTGTTGATCCAGATCGTGTAGTTGATCTGTGTGCCTAAAGTCGCTGGGTTCGGGTAAGAATCGTACTCGGCTATCTTTATCAGCGTATAGCTGGCGTTGAAGAAGTTGCCGAAGTTAAGATCTGCTGCTACTCTGTAGGTTGAACTTAATGTAACCATGTAATAACTGGGACTGACGGGGAAAGTTTGTTCCCATCCTGGTTTATCTGCGAGGATCTCAGATACTGTATAATCGCCAAACGAGAGGTCTTCGAAGATATAACGACCATTATTATCTGTGAGATAATATCGTTTGATCGAATTATTTTCCAACGATATATTCCAATTTGCAAGAGGTGGCTCATCCATATCCCAGATCCCATCCCCGTTTTTATCATACCATTTAAAGCCATAAATAGTTCCTGGCGGAACTGGCGAAATTTCAAGGAACGGCTCGCTTGCACATTGACCTCCGGCGCGATTCTCGCAACCATCGGAATTCTCACAATTCCTCCCGCCATTACTTGTATACCAAGATATGACGAAATTTTTTATCGTCAACGTATCCCCACAAGTTATAGTTATTTTTGGGGATATTATTTGATTGATAATGGCATGTGAGGCAATAGACCCATCGGTTCCTAGACAAGAACTCTGAGGATAATAGAGGCCGTCTACTTTATCATCATTTATATAGATTTCGTAGAGAATCCATGTTCCGTATTTCTTCTGATTGTTATTATCGTAATAAAGCCAAATATACGCATCCACGAGTTGACCTTCTGAGCATGAGGATAAGGGATCCCCATTGATATCAGCTAGATAGGGGTATATCTCATCCCAATTTGATCCAGTGCATGGGTATCCAAGATCAGGAAAACATTCACTAAAATTTTGTGCTGAAACGGGAGCATGGGATAGAATCATCAGCGATACAAATAGAGACAAATACAAATAGCTTGATCCCATCTTGACCGATCGTTTGATATATCGAGAGTCTGGGAAGAAATTATATGTACGAATAACTTTATATATAAACTCAGTCACGTTTAAATATAAAAACAACAATGTTGCCACACCGAACACATTGGATAAAATTCCCAAGTTATCAATAGTCCGATTTTTGGAATTGTGAAACGAACTCCGCACTTCACTATTAGAATGAGACCTCGATTCTATATAAGGGCTATACCCACATCCACCGCAACGCTCAGTGGACATCCTAAGGCTTAAGCTACCCATATCTATCCCCTCCAATCAGATTCAATTATAGCTACCCGCCCCTGATTTATAGTTGTAAGTAATATTTAAATTTTTCCTTTGTACACGGATAAATATTCGGCTCCTCGACCCTCCGAAAATGTTCCTCTGGAAAATGTTAAGTACTTTATGCACCCAAATAATAAGAAGAAACTTAGTTGATGGAGGTCATCTCTGAGAAGGGAAGTTCAGGATAGCAGCTTCTAGTTTCATGGATGGATTAAG
>JANKMW010000012.1:1856-26419 GCA_024649985.1 Methanothrix sp. | reverse complement strand
GAAGAGAAAGAGGTTCATATCATCACCAACGGCCATTCATTCAATGAAATAATAAAAGATCAATTACATATACATGAGAGAGCTGCATCGATCAATATACCTCAATTTAGGCATATTAAGACTTATATGGAATGTAAGAAGTGGTTATCTATACTAGACAATTTTGTCAGCGAAAATAGGCCAGACATGATTTTAACCCAATTAGAGTTCGCTTTACCGAGCGTTGAAATAGCGATGAAATATAATATTCCTTCTGCCCTATTTATCCGTGATTATTCGCATTTCTGCCCTATAGGTTTTGCGAATGGGATCAAATGTAATAAAGTATGTTGGCGTTGCTTACCTAATATGAACTCGAAACTCTATAACGCCCTTAAATTCGGCCAAGACTCTCTTCAGTACCCATTTTCGAGGAAGTTGCTTAAATGGAGCGAAAGAACCGTAAAAGGGGCAGATTCTGTTATTGCGAACAGCCGATTTGTCTCGGATCTTACTAGGGAGTGGTTTGATGTTGAATCTGAATATATTTATCCATTTATAGAGTATAAATCGGTCGAATCTGATACCCATAACAGTAAATTTATAACAATGATAAGACCGGATATATTAAAGGGTGTTAAAATTTTTTTAGATATAGCCAAAAAGATGCCTGGTAATAGATTTCTATGCGTTGGTAAAATTCCTCCCCATTTTGAATTCAAATCTGAACTTGAAAATGCAGAAAACATCACCTATATAGAATGGACTGATGACATGCGGGAGGTTTATTCTAAAACCAAAGTTCTCTTGGTTCCCTCAATCTGGCCAGAGCCTTTTGGCAGAGTCTGCGTCGAAGCGATGTTAAACGGAATCCCTACAATCGTGAGTAAACGGGGCGGTTTGCCTGAAGTAGTATCCAATGCTGGAATTATCGTTGACGATCCATTTTGCATAGAAGATTGGGTTGACAAGATTAACAAAATTTGTTCGGATGATCAATATTATACCGAACTTTCCGATAAAGCGAGGGAAAGAGCAGCTATTTTCAATTTTGACGCTCAATATAAGAAATTTACTAATATTATCGAAGATATTATACCTTGAAAATATGCTGTAGTATATAGAATGCAGTGGCTAAAGAGAAGGCTTTACGCAGTAATAAATACATTCATCCTTCTCCAGCCCGCATCTTCTGACGACTTCGCCGCCTAGCTCGCTTACGTAATCATCCACCGTCACGATAAATCCTGCGTCTTCAAGCCTATCTTTGTAATCAAGTCCATAAGCTCTTACGTGGTCAGACTGTCCATAGACCCTCTCTCGATCTTCTGGGGAATTGATCGCAGGGTCCTCGATGGTTGTCTCCGCAAGGATCGGTACCTGCAAAATCCCCCATCCACCTGGCTTTAAAACCCTTAGTATCTCGCTCATGGCCTTTTTATCATCTGGTATATGCTCCAAGACGTGATAACAGAGGACACAGTCAAAAGATCCTTCAGGAAATTTTATATCTGTTGCATCCATGTTAATCATAGCTAAACGTGAATATAAATCCACACTCACATAATCAAGATTTGGCATCGATCTGAACTTTCGCTGTATGTAATAATGAGGAGCGATCTCAAGAACTTTGATATCGTCTTCAAAGAAGCGGGTTCGATCTCTCATATAAAGCCAGAGAAGTCGGTGTCTCTCGAGAGATCGGCAATGTGGGCACATGGCGTTCGGCCTTTTATTAACGCCGAAGGGCAAGAAGTACTTGAAGTGGCCTTCACATATGGGGCAAATAACGATATCGCCCTTATATTGGATGGAACGGAAGATATCTAGATACGATCCAATAAGGTACCTACTTAGCGTTATAATTCTTCGAACTTCCTTGAAGATCGCCATTTATCAGCATTCCCTTAGTTAATCTCTTTGTCTTTCACGTCCAATGCAAAAATCATATGATATGGGTTATCTGCTATGTAATAATATCGGTTAATAACAAATAATTTAGATAAAATTTTTAATATGAATTTAATCGAATATCCTTTTTTGCCGATCTCCCAGTAATGCTCCCCATCAAACCTATGCTCTCTGTAATATGGGATTTTAAATAATAATTTCTTCTCTTTAACTAAAGGGACCTTAAATCTGAACATAAATTCGATGCCAAAGTACGGCAAAGATAGTATTACAAAATTCTTGGCTACATACTTCATCTCTTTTAAAGCAACCTCAAAACAATCGAAGGGCAGGTGCTCCAACACCTCAGCACATAATAACGTATCAAAAGAACCCTCTTCAAAAAATTTTCTTAGATTCGTTACGCTTCCGACCCGGTCGGGCTCCAAACTGGGATCTATATCGACGGTGGTTACTTCGATCCCCTGATTTTTCAAGTAATTGCTGACCGTCTTATTTCCGACGCCGATCTCCAATACGTTTTTGGGATTCGTCCTCAAGACCTCGTCAATCTGATACCAATAGCTGATAAAACGCTCCTTGGTATCGTAATCTTTGAAATAGTGTTCCCTTGGGACTTGAGCCCCAAACTTCATCTTACCTTCCGTGATCCGCCACCATCCTCTCTACGTCCGCTCCCACCATCATCTCGACGAGCTCCTCAAACGACGTCTTCGCCGCCCACCCGAGCGCCTCCTTCGCCTTCGAGGCGTCACCCCGCAGCTCCGGGACCTCGGCGGGCCTCATGAACCTCTCGTCCATCTTGACGTGATCCCGCCAGTCAAGGCCGACCGAGGAGAAGGCCATCTCGACGAACTCCCTCACCGAATGGCTCTCGCCGGTCGCGACGACGTAGTCGTCGGGGGCGTCCTGCTGGAGCATCCGCCACATCGCCTCGACGTAATCGGCCGCATACCCCCAGTCCCTCTTGGCGTCGAGGTTTCCGAGCCGCAGCTCCTTTGAGTGGCCAGCGTGGATCCTGGCGACTCCGTCGGTGATCTTCCTCGTAACAAACTCGATCCCCCGCCTCGGAGACTCGTGGTTGAAGAGGATGCCGTTACAGCAGAACATCCCGTAGCTCTCTCTGTAGTTCACCGTCGTATAGTAGCCGTAGACCTTGGCGATGGCGTAGGGGCTGCGGGGGCAGAACCGGGTATCCTCGTTCTGGGGGACCTCCTCGACGTTTCCGAACATCTCGCTGCTGGAGGCCTGGTAGAACTTGGCGTCGCGGCAGAAGTGCTTCACGGCGTCGAGGATCCGGGTGACCCCCAGGCCCGTGACGTTCCCGGTGAGGACCGGCTGGTTCCAGGATGTGGCTACGAAGGACTGGGCGGCGAGGTTGTAGACCTCGTCGGGCTGGGCCGTCTGGACCGCGACGTTGAGGGAGGACTGGTCGGTGAGGTCCCCTTCGAGAAATATTATGTTGTCCGCGATATGACTTATCCTGGACATATTCGGGGTGCTGAGCCTTCTGACGAGGCCGTAGACCTCATAGCCCTTGGCCAGCAGGAGCTCTGCGAGGTACGATCCGTCCTGCCCTGTTATCCCGGTGATCAACGCCGCTTTGGTCATGTTGCTTCATCTCCAGATCGGACGAAAGGCTCGAAGGCTTGCAGGTTTTTATAACCTTCGCCATTATTCTCAACCATCATTCTCCATTCGCGTCCGTCGAGGCCATCATCGGCCATCATTTAAAGTTTTTCCGATTAAACTCAGATGCTCCGACCATCATCTCAGACACCGATGGTAGATGCCTGGCCAAATCTCGGTCAAATCTCGGTCATATCCCAGTCGAACCCCGCCTTCCAGTACACCTCCGGATATCTCCTGCAAGTGGGAGAGCAAAATCAGAGGTCAACCCACCAACCTCTCATACAACTTCACGTGCTGGTCCGCGACCTCGTCCCACGACCTGATATTATCTCTTCGCAGGTCCCCTTCGCCGACCACCTCGCCCGAGAGGTCGCCGATACGTTCTACCAGCTGATCAACAACTATCGGACGGCTCAATCCGACGCAGGTCTTGCCGTCGACGAACTCCTCCAACGCGCTCCCCTCCGCGACGATGCAGGGCGTCCCGCTGGCCAACGCCTCGGCGACGGTGATCCCGAAGGCCTCAAAGGACGAGAGCATGACGAAGACCCCCGCAGACCTGTAGTGATCCAGGAGCTCCTCTCTGGAAAGATCCCGTAACCACTCGACCCTCTCCTCCACTCCGAGATCCTCAGCAAGACGCTTCAGCTCCCCCTCGTAGGGACCCCGCCCGACCACCACCAGTCTTCGATCGCCGAGGTGAGGCAGAGCTCGAATTATATGCTGGACGCCTTTATACTCCTCGAGCCTTCCGACATAGAGGATCTTGCTCAAGTCCTTCTCGCCCGCATCGCACTGAAACTCGTCGAGGTTTATCCCGTTCGTCGTTCGTTCTATCCTTTCGCCGGGGACGTCGAAATCCGTCTCCAGAAGTCCCCTCTCAAAGAGAGATACGCATACTACTCTGTCGGCCGCCTCGAATATCCTCGATCCGATCAGCCTGTAAGGCTTGTGCAGGAGGTCTCTGAACGGGGTGTGACCCCTTCCATGATAATGGGGGGTGAAGACGAACTTCCTGTCGCCCTTCGCCATCGCCGCGAAGAATGCCGGGAGAGCGTGGTAGCCGTGGGCATGGATCACGTCGCACCTCGCCCTCTTGAGATAAAGGTAGATCTGGGGAGCGAAGAAATAGGCATTATCCGGAGCTATCGACCTGAACCGTCTCACAGCGACCCCGTTTATGATCTCGTTCTCCGGGAGCCTTCCCGTCGGGTCGGTAGAGACGACCTCGACCTCGAAACCCCTTTCTGCCAGCCTTTCGCTGATCTCCTTGACGTGAGTTTCCACGCCGCCGATATCGGGGTGATATCGAGGAGATATCTGGAGGATCTTCATCTCAGAGTCGCCTCGAATATCTCGGCGTACCTCTTCGCGATATCTTCCCAGCCCATCTCTGAAGACCTGATGTTCCGTGACGCGGAGATATCGAAACATCTCAAGATCTCATCTTTTATCTCGGTGGGATCCCCAGGGGAGATGAAAGTTGCGCCTTCATAGCTGGACATGGACTCCGCGAGACCGCCGACCTTCGTTGTAATGACCGGTATCCCGTAGGTTATCGCAATGTGCGCTACACCACTCTGAGACGCCCTCAGATATGGCAAGACCAAAAGATCCGCAGCGGAGAAATAAAGGGATACGTCGTCGTCCGGGACGTACTCGTCCCTTAGAGATATCTTATCCCTGTGGGGTGAGGCCTCTATCAACTCCTCTAACCCCAAATCGTCCCAAACTTCACCCACCACGAGCAACCTCATGGGGCGCACCTTCTCTTCAGGGATCTGGCTGAAGCCCTCGACGAGGTGGTTCACCCCCTTGTATTTTCTTATCAGTCCAAAATATAAAATCACATAATTATCCGTTATTCCCAACCTCCTCCTGGCTTCTTCCTTATTTATTTTTTTAAAATGATCGAAGGGACCAAGAGGGATGACCGATATATCCTTTGAGGGGAGGCGGTATTTCTCTGCTATCAGCTCCTTATCTGCATTTGAGTGAGTTATGGCGGTAATGTTCTTTGTGATTATCCGTCCAATTATCCTGGAGTATATCCTTATCGGAAGTATCGACTCCTCGAGAGGATCGACGACCTCATGAAACTCCACGATTATCTTTTTGTGCAGGAACAAACGGTTTATCAACTTGAAGATGGCGTAAATGTGACCCACAGAAGAGGTCCACCACTGGAATATCAGGATCTGAGGATTGCCTCTCCTCAAGAAATGATATGCTCTGAGCCAGCTCAAAGGCGAGTCCCAATCGATGTAGCGCTCGTCGATCTCCCCGGACAGGTTCAAATCTGAGAGATCTTTGCCCACGTGCTTTCTGCCCGGAAATAATAACTTGGGGAGAAGCTTTCTGAATAATACGACCGAGACTTCGTTCTCCTCCGCTAATGCATTCGAAACCCTGATGGTGTAGTAGCTCAAACCACTGAAGAAATGTTTTGAAGGTCCGAATATGCATATCTTGCTCATAGCTCCAGGCACCTCCTTTTCAGCCAACCACCGTCAGGGCTATAGATAGAATATCAAAATATAGAACGATCCGGGTCACAAAGACTCCTCGTTATTCATATACCACTTGTTTGCGAGCATAAGATCCCCAGGGGTCCCCACATCTATGTGAATCCCTTCGATCTTCCTGTAAAGGACTCTTCTTCCCCGATCGATGGCCACCATCACCGAATCTGTCAGCTGGAGCTCTCCATTATATCCAGGCTTCGTCTCCCGGATGGAGTCGAAGATGGACCTCTCGAAGACGTAAGCCCCTATGGCTCCGAGGCTGCTGGGCGCCTCCTCAGGTGAGGGCTTCTCGATGATGTACTTTATCCGGTCCCCCTCGGCCATGATGATCCCGTGGCGTGTAACGTCCTCCACCTCTGCGACGCCGATGGTGGCGTCGGCTCCCTCTTCCACATGGTAGGAGATGAGATCCCTCAAAAAATCCTTGGGACGGAAGAAGTTGTCCCCCAGGACGACGGCGAAGCTTCCGTCGATGGCGTGCTCTCCGGAGAGGACCGCATCTGCGAGCCCTTTTCTCTCATCCTGGACTACGTAGGTGAGGTTGACGCCGAACCTCCGGCCGGAGCCGAGGTAGTCTGAGAGGCCGTGCTTGTGAGGGCTGACGACGACTACGATATCGTCGATCCCCGCAAGCCTCATCGCCTCTACGACGTGCTCGATTACGGCCTTATTCCCAACGGGAAGGAGCTCTTTTGGGATGGCGTTGGTGAAGGGGCCGAGCCTGGTGCCACCGCCTGCCGCTGGTATCAATCCTTGCATATCTGTACTCCATATCGAAATTCTCTTTTGAGCTTCAAAGCCTATGGTTGCAGAAAGAAACTACCAGCATATCCCCTCAGCATCCTCGCAGGAGAGGATACGCCTCCCTTCCAGGATCACCCTGGACTTCATCATGTCGAACTCCTCGTCGAGGGAGGCAAACTCGGCCCACTCCGTCATTATGAGACCGGCGTCGCAGCCCTCGAGAGCTTCAGCCGCGCTTCTGCAGTATTTGATATCAGGGACCACCTTTCGCGCGTTGGGGATCGCCAGAGGATCGTAGGCCTTGACGGAGGCGCCTTTCTCCTTGAGGTCCAGAATCACCTTTATAGCCCTCGAATCGCGGACGTCATCGGTATCGCCTTTAAACGCGAGCCCCAGTACTGCGACCTCCTTTCCAAAAAGATCGCCGATCTTCTCCTCGAGGAGCTTCACCAATCTGTGAGGCTGGCGCTCGTTGACCTCAATGACGGACTTCAGCAGAACCGGATATTCTCCGAGAGACTCTGCTAGGCGTATCAGAGCCGAGACGTCCTTCGGCAGACAGCTTCCCCCAAAGCCAGCGCCAGAATTGAGAAAATGGGGGGAGATCCGGTGATCAAGGCCGACCCCGCGCATCACCTCGTAGACGTCTATGTCGAGATCTTTGCATATGTTCCCCACCTCGTTGGAGAAGGAGATCTTCGTGGCGAGCATGGCGTTGGACGCGTATTTGATCATCTCTGCAGCCCTGATCCCCACCCTAAGAACGGGGGAGTCGATCCCGGAGTACGCCGATTCAGCGAGATCTCCCGCCCCGCCCTCTCTGCTCCCGATCACTATCCTGTCAGGATGCATAAAATCGTATACTGCCATGCCTTCTCTAAGGAACTCGGGATTCATGGCGAAGCCGATATCATCGGATCTGCCGCGAGCCTCCTCGAGAACCGTCGGGATCACCAGCTCCTCCGTCGTACCGGGAGGGACGGTGCTCTTGACCACCACCACGTGATATCCCTCTCCATCCCGCAGATATCTGCCTATAGACCTGCTGGCAGAGGCGACCATGGAGAGGTCTGCGTTCCCGTCGGGACCGGGGGGGGTTCCCACGCAGATGAAGGAGAGGTCCGACTCGGGGATTACGTCGTAACTATCGGTCGCCATAAGGTTCTCGCCCGCATGTCTGGAGAGGAGGCCATCCAGACCCTTCTCGTATATCGGTGGCTCTCCGGAGTTGATCGCTTCGACTTTATTACAGTCTATTTCTATAATATTTACATTATGGCCTAGTTCTGCAAAACATGCAGACGAGACCAAGCCCACATATCCCCCTCCTACCACCGATATCTTCACCCCGACCAGCTCCGTCCGATATAAGACGCCATGGATAGGTTCAAAGATCCGGCGTCTAGAGTCCTTTGTCGCCGGATGATGCTCCGGACATATATGATGATCGCACTGACGATCGCACTGACGATCGGCATGACGATCGCCAGATTTCGTCGCTCGCCCCACTCCTTCAACCCTATCCTGCCCCCCCCACCGTCGCCTCCTCGATGAGCATGTGGGGCGAACCGTCGCTGACCGGGACGAGCTGGCCGGACTTTCCGCACCGACCGCTGTTGAAGGCCAGGTCGTCGCCGACGGCCACAACCCTCTCCAGGATCTCCAGGATGTGGCCCGAGAGGGATACGTCCCTCAAGAGGGGGCCCAGCTCACCCCCCTCCACCAGGTAGCCGCGCTTGGCGTTGAACTGGAAGACCCCCTCGGCGGTGGAGACCTGGCCGCCTCTGCTTCCTAAAAGGTAGACCCCGTCCTTCATCTCCTCCAGGATCTCGGCGAGGGTCCAGCCGTCCTTCGGCTGAGATATGTAGGTGTTGGACATCCTCACCACCGGCCTTGAGTTTCCTTGTGCGCGGGCGTTTCGAGGGGTTCCGCCGAGCCTTCCGGCCGTCTCCCGGGAATGGAGGTAGGAGAGGAGGACCCCATCCTCGACGAGGACCGTCTCGGCCGGGGCGCTCCCCTCGTCGTCGAAGGGGTAGCCTCCGTAAAGGGGAAGGCTCGGATCGTCTTTGACGGTGACAAGCTCTGAACCTATCCTCTCGCCGATCTTCCCCTCCAGGATCGAGCCGCCTTCCAGGACTATGTCAGCCTCGACGGCGTGGCCGACAGCCTCGTGGACGAAGACGCCGCCGAGCTCCTGATCGACGACGACCGGAAGGCTCCCGCCCTTCGGGGCCTTCGCGTCCAGGAGGGCGACGGCGGCCCCTCCCGCCCGCCGGGCTAAGCCCACCGCATCGACGTCGCTGAAGAGCTCCAGGCCGCAGGCTCCGGCCCGGCTCTCCATCCCCACCTGATAGACTCCGCTCCTGCTTGCGACTGCGGTGACGTAGAAGCCGACCCTCGTCGCCTCCCCCTCCAGGTCCCTGCCGTCGGAGCTGGTATAACGGGTCTTGACGATCACCTCGTTGTAGACGGCCTGGGTCGACCCCACACCCGAGACCTTCGCCGCCCCTTCGATCTCCCGGAGAAGATCGACCTTCTCCTCCAGGGAGAGGTCGGCGGGGTCTCTCTTCACCGGGACCTTCCCGCCCCTCCCGGGAGGGGAGGAAGCGAGCTCAAGCCGTTCGTCTCCGCCGATCCTCCGGGCCGCCCTCTTCGCCCTCTCCAGATCTCCGGGGAGGTCGTCGAGCCTCTCGGTCTCGACGAAGCCCCAGGACCCTCCCGACAGAGCCCTTATGGCTGCGCCGACGAAGAAGCTCTCCGATATCTCGTCGAGCTCCCCGTTGTCCAGGACTATCCTGGTCGCTCTTCCCCGCAGCACCCTCTGATCGAAAAACTCTTCCATCCGACTCTCCTCTCTATTTCGCCTCTCAAGGACCTCTCGACCGGAGGAGGGAGCTTCTATGACTTAACCCTGACCATCGGCTGATGTCAGATCAGATAATAAGAAACGTCAACAAAAAGAGATACAAAATGAGGGGGAGTCATTACAGAAAGAGATCGGCAGGGGGAGAGGGCCGGGACCCCCCCCCGCCCCATCACAGCCCCTTGCTGGGGGTCGGTATCGTCTCGGGGAGGATGATCCCCAGCTTCTTCTCCGCGGCGAACTTCTTCAGCTTCTCCAAAAGCTTCGGCTTCTGGCCCGAGAAGCTGTACTCAAAGACCTCGCTGATGGAGGTGACGGGGATGATCTTGATCCTGTCCTTGAAGGTATCGTCCAGGAGGACGTCCCCCTCGTTGGACTTGGGGATGAGGACGGTGGTGATCCCCGCCAGGGCGGCAGCCTCGATCTTCTGGGTGACTCCGCCGACGGGGAGGACGTCCCCCCTCACAGAAAGGGAGCCGGTCATCGCCACGTTCTGCTTTATGGGGACGCCCTCCAGGGCGGAAATAACGGCCGTGGCTATCGATATGGATGCGCTGTCCCCCTCGACCCCCTCGTAGGTCCCTATGAACTGGATGTGGACGTCTTTGTTGGTGATATCCTCACCGAGGAACTTCTTAATCAGGGCCGAGACGTTCTGGACCGCCTCCTTTGCTATCTCCTGGAGCCTCCCGGTGGCGATGACCTTCCCCTCCTCCTTCGACTGGGCGGGGGTCACCTCGGCCATGATGGGCAGGACGATCCCGGAGTCGCCGACGACGGCGAGGCCGTTGACCCTTCCGACCTCGGCCCCTGCGTTCTTGAACATGGAGTAGTCCTTCCTCCTCTCCAGGTACATGTCGGCGAGCTGCTGCTCGACGGACCGGGCCATCTTCTTCGCCTCCAGGACGTGGCTCGTATCGGTGAGGGAAGCCTCCTCGGACCGGGCGACGTCCCCGGCAACCCTGATCAGGCCGCCGAGGTCCCGGAGGAGGAGGGTGAGGTGGCCCTTCCTCCCGGCCCTCCTCTTCGCCTCTCTCACGATGTCGGCGACGGCGTCTCTTGTGAAGTGGGGGATCTTGCCGTCCCGGGCGACCTCCTGGGCGACGAACCGGACGAGCTTCTCCCGGTTCTCGACGGTATCCTCCATGGTGTCTCTCATGTAGACCTCGTAGCCGTACCCCTTGATCCTGGACCGCAAGGCGGGGTGCATCCCCCCCATGGCGTCGAGGTTTCCGGCGGCGATCATGACGAAGTCGCATGGGACGGGCTCGGTCCTTACGAGGGCCCCGGAGGACCGCTCCGACTGGCCCGTGATGGGGTACTCCCCCTCCTGGAGGGATGTGAGGAGGCTCTGCTGGGACTCAGGCCGGAGGGTATTCACCTCGTCGATGAAGAGGACCCCCTTGTGGGCCCTGTGGATGGCGCCGCACTCGACCCTATCGTGGCTCGGGGTCTCCAGGCCCCCAGATTGGAAGGGGTCGTGGCGGACATCCCCCAGGAGGGCGCCGGCGTGGGCTCCCGTGGCGTCGACGTAAGGGGCCTTCTTCTGTTTGCTGTTGTCCACCAAAAGCTTGGGGACGAGGGAGTCGTCCTTGGGGATAAGATACCTCATCGATAGGAATATCAGGGCCGCGGCTATGATCCCGAAGAGGAGCTGGCCCATGTAGTAGGCGTAGACGAGGAGGCCCATAACGATCAGCATGAAGAACATATTCCTCGTCTGGGTCTTCTTGCGCGCCTCCATCTTGTGGGCGTCGACTATCTGTCTGCCCCTCCCCGCCGGCACCACCCTGATCTTGGGGTTGTTGTTCTCCTCGGGGTTGTTATAAACCAGAACGTCCTGGAGCTCCTCGATGGGGAGGAGCTCGCTCATGGCTCTTCCCAGCATCGATTTGCCCGTTCCGGGGGAGCCGATGAGCATAACATGGCGGCGCTGATGGGCCGCCTTCTTTATGACCTCCACCGCCTCGTCCTGGCCTATGACCTGGTCTATCAGGCTCTCAGGCACCTCGACGGTGCTGGTGTCGTCGAACTCGGTCTTGCCGAGGAGATCCTTCTTCTCGTCTTCCAACAAAATATCGGCCCTCTCGCTCATAGTGAGACCTTCTAACCTATATAACTGATGCTGAGATGATCGATGCTGAGATGATCGATTCTGCAATAACCGATTCTGATATGACTGGTCTTCTTTGGCCAATTTCCCATCACACCTCAAATTCCTTCATCACACTTCAAACTCCTTCATCACCCTCTGGTAATCGGCGACCATCTCCGGGGTTAGGTGGGGTTTTGCCCGCCCGAAAGCCTCCCGGAAGTGGCGCCCTTCCACCAGGACCCCTTCCAGCACCAGATCTTCCCTCTTCATCCCCGGAGATATCCTCTCCCGGAGGGCGATCATCCCCGCCTCCCGGCAGAGGGTCTCGATATCCGCCCCGGTCCAGCCCGCGGTCATCCCCGAGAGGTCGGAGACGGAGACATCTGCTGCAAGGGGCATCCCCGAGAGGTGTATCTTGAATATCCTCTCTCGGGCGGAATCGTCGGGCATCGGTATCCCTATCATCCTATCGAACCTCCCCGGCCGGAGGAGGGAGGGGTCCAAGAGGTCCGGCCTGTTGGTGGCGGCAAGGACGACGACCTCCTCCAGGGTGACGATCCCGTCCAGCTCCGTCAGAAACTGGCTCACCACCCTCTCGGTGGCGTGAGAGTCGAGGCCAGAGCCTCTGGCCGGGACGATGGAGTCGACCTCGTCGAAGAATATGAGGGAAGGGGCGGCCTGTTTCGCCTTTCTGAAGACCTCTCTGACCGCCCGCTCCGACTCGCCGACCCACTTGGAGAGGAGCTCGGGGCCCTTCACCGAGATGAAGTTCACCCGGCTCTCGGTGGCCACCGCCTTGGCGAGGAGGGTCTTTCCCGTACCCGGGGGGCCGAAGAGGAGGACTCCCCGGGGAGGCCTGATCCCCATGGAGCTGAAGGCTTCCGGATACCTGATGGGCCACTCCACCGCCTCCACAAGCTCCTGCTTCGCCCCTTCAAGCCCCCCCACCTCGTCCCAGTGGACCTCTGCCACCTCCACGAAGACCTCCCTCATGGCCGAGGGCTCGATCATCTTCAGGGCGGACCTGAAGTCCTCCCCCGTCACCTTAAGCCCTTCCAGGACCCCGCCGGGTACCGCCTCTTCGATGTCGAGGTCTGGGATCAGCCTCTTCAAGGTGTGCATCGCCGCCTCCTTACACAGCGATGCCAGGTCCGCCCCTACAAAGCCGTGGGTCATCTCGGCGATCACCTCCAGGTCGACGTCCTCGGCTAGGGGCATCCCTCGTGTATGGACGTAGAGGATCTCGAGCCTCCCGTTCTTATCCGGGATTCGTATCTCGATCTCCCGATCGAACCTGCCGCCCCTCCGGATCGCCGGGTCCAGGGAGTTGGGCCTGTTGGTGGCGGCGATGACGATCACCTCATGCCTGGCGGCGAGACCGTCCATGAGGGAGAGGAGCTGGGCCACCACCCGCCTCTCCAGGTCCCCGGCCACCTCCTCCCTCTTGGGTGCTATCGAGTCGATCTCGTCGATGAATATGATGGAAGGGGCATTCGTCTCCGCCTCATCGAAGATCTCCCGGAGCCTCTTCTCGGACTCCCCGTAAAACTTCGACGTCACCTCGGGGCCGCTGAGGCTGACGAAGTTCGCCTCCGTCTCACTCGCCACCGCCCGGGCGATGAGGGTCTTTCCCGTACCCGGCGGGCCGTGAAGGAGGAGCCCCTGGGGCGGCTGGATCCCCAGCTTCGAGAAGATCTCGGGATGGCGCAGCGGCAGCTCGATCATCTCCCTCACCATCCTGATCTCCTTGGCTAGCCCCCCGATATCTTCGTAGGAGACGTCCCTCACCGCCATCTCCTCCAGGGTATCCTTCAAGATCTTGATATCCGTCTCGGAGGTGACGACGACCGGCCCCTTCGGCGCGGTGCTCACCACGACAAATCCCAGGGACGAAGAGATCATCTCCACCTTCAACTGCTCGCCTTTGACTATGGGCCTTCCCAGGAGGATCCGGAGGAGATACTGGGCACCTCCTACGAGCCTCGTCCTGGTGGTGGGGGCGACGACGACCCTTTTGGCAGGCCTCGCCTCGCTCTTCCTGACGGAGACCCTCTCGTCTACCCCGACCCCGAGGTTACTCCTGAGGTTTCCGTCTATCCTGATCTGGTCGGAAGGGTCCTTGGGCGAAGCCTGCCATGCTACGGCGTAGACGTTCCTCTTGCCCTGGATCTCCACGATCCCCCCTCCCTCGACCCCCATCTGCAGGATATGGTCCTGGCTGAGCCTCGCGATCCCCCGGCCGACGTCCCTGTGGTAGGCCTCGGCCACCTTGAGAGTGATGATCCTTTCCATGCTCATCGAGATCCCAGACCCCTCATATCGTCCACGTCCCGTTCCTCTTTTGAACCTTCCCCTCGCAAGCCAGCCGCAAGAGCCGCTCCTCCGCCACCGCCGGGGGGATTCCCAGCCTTCGGGCCAGGGAGTCCGTCGCCGACTCCCCGGAGATGAGGGCGGCGAGGATCTCCGCCTCCAGCTGGTCGGAGGCAAAGCTCTCGATCAGCCCCGTGGCGAGCCTCCTCGCCATCATCTCCTGGGAGTCGATCTCTTCGAGGAGCCGCCTCAGCCGGAGCCGCTCCGCCTCCAGATCCCGCAGATGGGAGGAGATCGCCTCCAGCTCGCCGGACGGGCCCCCCACCCCGGCCGACGAGCTTCGAGGAGCTTCAGGGGAAGGGAGGGTGCCTCTCTTCTGAGAGGTCTCAGGGCGGTAGGTCCTGACGCCGTAGGAGTGGGGGGAGAAGGCGACCTCCAGGACGACGTTCTCGGCTATCCTGAAGTACTTCCGCCTGCGGTCGTCCCGGTAACACTCGATGAGCCCCGCCCGCTCCAGCATCCCCAGGTGGTCTATAACCGCCTTGGGCCCCAGGTCCAGCCTCTTGGCCATCTCGTTGAAGTAGAAGGGTCGAAAGGAAAGGAGCTGGAGTATGCGCCTCCGGTTCTCGTTGCCCAGTATGTCCAGAATCTCTACGGGATCCAAAACCATCACTCAAAAGGTAATTACGAGATAGTAACCTCTGGTGAATATAAGTCTTTCGTCGATGGTCGATGGTCGACGGTCCTCTGGCCCCCCAGATCTGATGGCGGGGTTTGGAGGCAGCATCGGGGCCTGTTCTGGGGATCCGGACCTGAAACATGATCTATTGGCCATATTCTCCATCGGGCCTCAGGGGCGTGATCAATAGCTTATCGACGCGGTTGTAGTCCATGTCCACCACTTCAAAGCGGAGATTTCCCCAGTCGAAGTGGTCGCCGGAATGGGGTATCCTCTCAAACTGCGTCATGGCAAAGCCGCCGAGGGTCTGGTAGACCCCCGCGTCCTCATCGGGCATCTTCTCTATATCGAAGTTCTCTTTGAAGTCGTCTATCGAGATCATCCCGTCCACGAGCCATGAGCCGTCTTCCCTCAGAATTATTGGGGGTTCGGTCAGCTCTTCTATGTTGGGGATATCCCCGACTATCGCTTCCAGAAGGTCTGTGAGGGTTACGACCCCCTCCACCTTGCCGTACTCGTCCACGACGATGGCGAGGTGGATGCCGGTCTCCTTGAACCTCTCCAGGACCTTCAGCCCCCTCATGCTCTCGGGGACGAAGAGCGCTGGGAAGAGCACCCCTTCGAACTCGACCCCATCGACCCCTTCCGTCCGGAAGAGGAGGTCTTTGGCGTGGACGACCCCCATGACGTTGTCCAGGTTGCCGTTGCAGACGGGAAATAACGTATAAGCCCTTCCGGATATCTTCTCCTTGATCATATCAGGTGTGTCGCCGGCGTCGAGCCAGACGATCTCAGACCTCGAGGTCATGAGGGTTGCAGCTTTCCGGTCTCCCAGCCGAAATACCCTGTCGACCATCTCCTTCTCCGCCTCCTCGAAGACCCCTGCCCCGGCGCCGAGGTCTATCAGGATCTTTATCTCCTCCTCCGTGACGGGGGGGCCGTTGTTGGGCTTTATCCCCAGGGCCCTGATGGCCACCTCCGTCGAGGCGCTGAGGATGAAGACGAAGGGGCCTGCGACTCGTGAAAGGAGGCTGAGGGGCGAGGCGACGACGGACGCGATCCGCTCAGGATCGTTCAGCGCCACCCTCTTTGGGACCAGCTCCCCGAAGATGAGCATCGCGTACGTTATGGAGACGACGACGATGCCGATGCTTATGAAATCGCTGTGAGCTGCAAGGGCTGGAACCGCCTCCAGCCAGACCGCCAGGTCTCTTGCCACCGTCGCCCCGCCGAAGGCGCCAGCGAGGGTCCCGACGAGGGTTATCCCGATCTGGATCGTCGAGAGGAAGTTGGTCGGCTCGTTGGCGAGGTCGAGGGCGAGCTTCGCCCCGGAATGGTCCCCCTCCGCCAGCTCCTGCAGCCGGGACTTCCTGGAGGATACGACGGCGATCTCCGATCCGGCGAATAGGCCGTTGATTATTATCAGCAGAATTATGACAACTATTTCAAAGTTCATGGAAGGACACTCTTTGCCCGAAGTTTAACCGTTCATCACCTTATATCTTGCGTTCTGGCGAAGATTAGACGAAAATAAAAAAAAGCGAATAAAATGAAGACAGTTCTGCCGCCCAGGTCGCCAAGGACGGCAGATTTCGGCCCCGTGCCTAACGCATCGCAGAGAGGCGCGCGATCCTCTCCTCGGTCGCCGGATGGGTCGAGAATAGGGAGGCGAGCTTCTTGCCCTTGAGGGGGTTGACGATGAACATGTGGGCCGTCGACGGGTTGACGTCGGCCTGGGCTCTTGCGGCACCCCCTTCGAGCTTTGCCAGGGCGCTCGCCAGGGCCATGGGCCTTCCGCAGAGCTGGGCCCCGCTGGCGTCGGCCCCAAACTCCCGGCTCCTCGATATCGCCATCTGTATGATCATGGCAGCTATCGGCGCCAGGATCGCCATGGCGATGACCCCGACGATATTTCCCGCATCGTCATCCCGGCCCCCGAAGATGAGGGACCACTGGGCCATGCTGGCCATGAAGGTTATGACCCCGGCGATGGTGGCGGCTACAGAGCTTATGAGGGTGTCCCGGTTCTTTACGTGGGCGAGCTCGTGGGCCATCACCGCCTCCAGCTCGTCTTTATCCAGGATCTTCATGATCCCGGTGGTCGCCGCCACGGCGGCGTGCTGCGGGTCTCTTCCGGTAGCAAAGGCGTTGGGCATGGGGGTATCGACGATGTAGACCTTCGGCATCGGCATATTCGCCCGGTCGACGAGACCCCGGACGATCCCGTAGAGGGCCGGCGCCTCGGCAGCTGTCACCTCTTTTGCCTTGTACATCTTCAATACAATTTTGTCGCTGTACCAGTACGTCCCCATGTTCATCACCAGGGAGAAGAGGAGGGCTATCATCATGCCGCCCCTCCCACCCAGGGCTCCCCCAATCAGAAGCATCAGCCCCGTGAGGCTGGCCAATAGAAGGGTAGTCCTGATTCCGTTCATCATAGTAACGGGAGAGTACAGGCTTATACCCCATATACTTTGCGTCGATCGATGGCAGAGCAGCCTCCTCTTCAGGACACCTGCATCATCCGCAGCGCCGCCGCCCTGTTCGCCCTCGCGTCGGCTAAGGACGGGTTTATCGCTAGCGCCCTCTCGTAGCAGTCGGCGGCCTCCCGGTAGCGGCCAAGATGGTATAAGACCGCCCCCTTGTTGTTCCAGCCTCCGGCGTGGCCGGGGTCGAGGTCGAGGGTTCTGTTGAAAGAGTCCAGAGCCTCCTCATTCCGGCCCAGGGCCGTCAGGACTACCCCCCGGTTGTTCCAGCCGCTGACGAGCTCGGGGTTAGCCGCGAGCCCCCGGTCGATCGCCTCCATCGCCTCCTCGCTCCTCCCCAGGGTGTAGAGGACCCACCCCCGGTTGTTCCAGGCCTCGGCGTGATCGGGGTCGAGCTCGGAGGCCCTGGTGAAGAGCCGGAGCGCCTCCTCCATCTCGCCGGTCCCGTAGGCTACGACCCCCTTCCTGTAGACCGCCGGCTCGTACTCCGGGTCGATATCTATGGCGCGGTCGAAGGCCTCCGCCGCCTCCCTATCCCTCTTCATATCGACGAGGGCGACCCCCCGATGGTGCCAGGCCTCGGCCCTTCCGGGGTCGATATCCAGGGCCTTGTCGTAGCAGAATATCGCCTCGCTCGGCCGGTTCAGCCGGTAGAGGGCGTGGCCCTTGCTGTGCCAGGCGTCGGCGGAGTCGGGGTCGAACCTGATCACCTCGTCGAAGGCCTTCATGGCGTCGAAGTACCGCCCTTCCAGGTACAGGACTGAGCCCCGGTTGTACCAGGCGATCCCATAAGAAGGGTCGATGGATATCGCCCGGTCGTAGGAGTCCAGAGCCTCCCCGTTCCTCCCCAGGTCTGCCAGGGCCGCTCCCCGGTTGTTCCAGGCGAGAGCGAAGGCCGGCTCGATCTCCAGGGCGGAGTCGTAGGACTCCACCGCCTCCTCGCCCCTCCCCATCTCCCCTAGAGCCCTCCCCCGATTGTACCAGGCGAGGGCGAAGGCCGGGTCGACCTCCAGGGCGGAGTCGTAGGAGGCCACCGCCTCCTCGAGGCGGCCGAGGTTGGAGAGGGCGAGCCCCCGGTTGTTCCAGGCGAGGAGGTATCCGGGGTCGACCTCCAGGGCGGCGTCGAAGCTCTCAGCCGCCTCCTCGTACCTTTCCATCACCCCCAGGAGAAGTCCCCTCTCGTTCCAGCCGGCCTTATCATGGGGATCGGCCCGGAGAGCCCCCTCCAGCCGCTCCAGAGCCTCCTCGTTCCTCCCCAGGGTCCGGAGGATCTCCGACGCCCCCTTCCAGGATCCCGCGAGGTCCGGATCGATATCCAGGGCCGAATCGTAGCAAGAAAGAGCCTCCTCGCCCCTCCCCAGGGCCCGGAGGGCGTTCCCCCGGTTCTGCCACGCCTCGGCGAGGTTGGGGTTGATATCGAGGGCACGGCCAAAAGAGGCTTCGGCCTCTTCATACCTCCCCAGAGCCCCCAGGATCAGCCCCCGGTTGTTCCAGGCCTTCTCGCTTCCTGGGTCGATCTCCAGGGACCGTTCGTAGGCCTCCAGAGCCTCTTGTGCCCTCCCGAGAAAGGCGAGGGAGTTTCCCATAAGATACCAGACCCTGGCATCACCGGGGTCGATATCCAGGGCCCTTTCGAAGGACTCGGCGGCAAGCTTCCGATCGGTCAGGTTGTAGAGGGCGATCTCGCCCCGCAGGGCCCAGGCGCAAGAGAGGTTTGGATCGGCCTCGAGGGATCGGTTTAGATGATCGAGGGCGAGGTCGACCTCCCCACCTCGATAATGCCGGTCAGCCTCTTCAAAGAGCTCCAGCGCCGACCCACCCACCCCCACAGCAGGGGATGCGAGGGCGAGGACCAGGGCCAGCAGAATAAGACCCCCACGTCTCATGGGGGTTGGGATCCTCCTCGCCTCCGATATACCTTACGGTGGGGTCCGTCATTCAGGGGGCGCCGTCCGTCGGAGGGGATGGGGGCGGATACCGTCGACGGCCTCGAGGCCGCTACGAGCTGAGCTCTATGAACTTGTCGTAGCACTCGACCGCCTTCCTGTACTGCCCCAGCTTGTAGAAGGTATCCCCCTTCCTGTTCCAGCTCCTCAGGTCCCTGGGATCGATGGCGATAGCCCGATCGTAGCTCGTCACCGCCTCAGAGTAACGGCCGAGGCCGTCGAGGGCAGTCCCCCTGAAATACCAGATATCGACGGAGTTGGGATCGATCTCCGACGCCCGGTCGTAGGACTCGACAGCATCCTCCAGCCTCCCCAGGCTCTGGAGGAGAAGACCCCTCTCAAACCAGACGGGACCATCGGCAGGGTCGATCTCCGACGCCCGGTCGTAACTCTCGAGCGCCTCGGCGTACCTCTTCATATCGCCGAGGAGCTGCCCCTTCCTCCTCCAGGGATCGAAGAAGGACGCATCGACCTCCACCGCCCTCCCATAAGCATCGAGGGCCTCCTCCCTCCTGCCCATCTCCTCCAGGAGGGACCCCTTCTCAAACCAGGATCTAGCATCGTGGGGGTCGGCCTCGATGGCGCCGTCGTAAGATCGAATGGCCTCCTCGGGCCTCCCCAACGCCTCCAGGGCGGCCCCCCTGCCCCGCCATGCCTCGGAGCTGGCCGGATCGAGGTCGATCGCCTCATCGTAAGACGCGATGGCATCCTCAAGCCGCCCCAGCTTCTGGAGGGCAAGCCCCTTATCCGACCACCTTCCCGCATCCAGGGGATCGAGGGCGATGGCGCGGTCGTAAGACCCGACCGCCTCCTCCAGCCGCCCCACCCCGGCGAGCGCCGAGCCCCTCCCGATCCAGGACCCTTCATCCGACGGGTCGACGGCGATCGCCTCGTCGTAGCTATCTACCGCCTCCAGGTCCCTTCCAAGCCCCTGGAGGGCGAGCCCCTTGCCCCGCCAAGCGTCCTTATTTCGAGGATCGGCCCTCAGGACCGCTTCGAAGCTATTGAGGGCTTCGTCGTATCGCCCGAGCCGGTGAAGGGAGGACCCCTTGCCCAGGAGGGCGACGAGGTCCGAAGGATCTTCCTGGAGGGCCCTCTCGAAGGAGGCGACGGCGCCGTCGTAGCCCCCAAAGCCCATGAGGGCGGAGCCCCTCTCGCGCCAGACCCCGCTGTAATGGGGATCGATTTCGATGACCACGCCATAGCACTCGGCAGCCCTCCCGTAATCTCCGAGCCTCTGGAGTGCCGACCCCTTCTGGTACCAGGCCTTCGCCTCCAGGGGGTTGACCTCCAGAACCTTATCGTAACATTCCGCCGCTTCCGCGAACCTGCCCAGCTGGTAGAGGGCGTCTCCTTTCTCGTACCGATCGATCTCGATCACCCGGTCGTAGGAATCTATCGCCTCCTCGTACCTCTCCAGGCTGCTGAGGACGACCCCCCTGTTGTACCAGAGGGATACGTCCGTCGGTCTCGTCTTCAGGGCTTCATCGTAGGAATCCATCGACTCTTCAAACCTTCCCAGCTGGTAGAGGGCGAGCCCCCGGGGCCCCCACGCCCCCTCATAAGAGGGGTCGATCTCCAGGGCCCGGTCGTAGCTATCGACGGCCTCCTCCAGCCTGCTGGCGTTGTAGAGGAGAAAGCCCCTCTGGTACCAGACTTCGGGATCGCCGGGGTTGACGGCGATCGCCCCGTCGTAAGATTTGACGGCTTCCTCGTATTCCCCGATGCTGGCGAAGGCGTCGCCCCTCCCGCGCCAGGCGTCGATCCGAGAGCCGTTTATGGAGATCGCCTCACTGTAAGCGTCCGCAGCCTCACGGTACCGTTCCAGCCTGGTGAGGGCGACCGCCTTGTTGAACCAGCCGTTCTCGTAGCCTGGGTCTGCCCCTATCAGCTCGTCGTAACAGCCGACCGAATCGTTGTACCTTTCGAGGCTGTAGAGGGTGCTGCACCTGTTGTTCAAAAAGTCCGTCCGTCCCGGATAGATCGAGAGGGCCTCGTCATAACAGTCCAGAGCCTCCTGGTACCTCTCCAGCCGTCCCAGGGCGAGCCCCTTGTTGTACCAGGCGTCACCGTTCGCCGGGTCGCTCTCCAAAACCCTCTCGAAACAGTCTATCGCATCCTGGAACCTGGCCATGGCATAGAGGGCGAGACCCTTATTGAACCAGACGCCATCATAGGCGGGATCGATCTCTATCACCCGGTCGTACGCCTCCACCGCCTCATCCGGGCGGGCGAGCCGATGGAGGACGACGGCCTGGTTATACCAGCCGTTCGGATAACCTGGATCGATGGTCACGGCCCTGGAGTAACAGCTGAGCGCCTCATCCAACCTGCCGAGGCTGAAGAGGGCGTTGCCCTTGCTGTTCCAGACGGCCGCGAGGGATGGATCGATCTCTAGTGCCCGGTCGTAAGACGCCATCGCCTCCTCAAACCTTCCCAGGCTGTAGAGGACGAGCCCCTTGTTGTACCATGCGGCGTGGTGGTGGGGATCGATATCCGAGGCGAAATCGTAGCTTTTGAACGCCTCGTCGTACTCACCCAGGCTCGCCAGGACGATCCCCTTGTTGTACCATATGTCGGCGCGGGAGGGGTCGATCTCTATCGCCCGATCGTAACACTGGAGGGCCTCATCGCTCCTTCCTAGGCTGAAGAGGGCGAAGCCCTTGCCGTGCCATGAGGCGACGTCCGATTCGTCGATATTGATGGCTAACTCGTAACATTCGATCGCCTGGTCATACCGTCCCATGCCGGAGAGGGCGAGCCCTTTGCTGTACCAGACTTCGGTCTGGGCCGGGTCGATGACGAGAGCCTCATCGTAAGATGCCACCGCCTCCCCGTACCTCCCGAGGCTGTAGAGAGCAAAACCCCTCGCCCGCCAGAGGTCGGGGCCGGATGAGTTGAACTCCAGGGCTCGATCGTAGCAACCTACAGCCTCCTCATACCTCCCGAGGCTGTGGAGGGCGAACCCCCGGCCGTACCAGATCCGGGGGTCTGAGGGTTCGATGGAGAGAGATCTGTTGAAAGATTCGGCGGCGGCGTCAAACCTTCCCAGGTCGCTCTCGATGTACCCCTTCAGATTCCAGGCGTCAGGATAGGCGGGATCGATGTCCAGAGATTTGTTGACATAAAGGAGAGCGAGATCGTAAGAACCGCTGGAGTAGAAGGTTATCGCCTTGCCGAGCCACCCCCCCGGCTCATCGTCTCCGGCGACAGGAGGAGAGAAGACGAGGAAGACGATGAGGATCGGGAGGGCCCAGGACTTCATGTCAAGGTGAATCGTTCTGGATATCGATATATTTTGTGGTTTGGAGGAGGCGTCCTTCCTGTTCCAGGAGCTTGGCCATGAGAATGGCGTCACTTCCGGGGCCGTAGTACCCCTCCAGGAGGGCAGCCTCCCGGTAGCCGAGCTTCTCGTAGAGGGCGATGGCCCCCCGGTTATCCACCGCCACCTCCAGGGTAACGGCCTCGACCCCCCGGGATGCCAGCTCCGCCTCCAGCACCTCCATCAGACTTTGGGCCAGCCCCTCACCGCGCCGTCCTGGGATGACGTCCAGGGTTGCCACCTTCCCAAGATCGCCAGCCTCAAACCCCATGACGAAGCCGGCGAGTCCGCCGTCCTCGGCGACGAAGGTTAATCCCTCCTCCAGGAAGAAGGTGAGGACCTCTGCCGAGAAGGCCGCTTCTTCTGAGAAGCAGGCCCTTTCTGCGGCGAGGATCGAGGGGAGATCTCCCGCCAACCCCCTCTGGATCCTCATCTCTTCGCTGAAACCTCTTTGACGACCTCGGTGTAGGCGCCGAAGACGGAAGGTATGTCGATGGTGCCGACGACGTCTACGACCCCCATCGCCGCGATCACCTCGCCCCCCTTATCCCTTATGGGGGCGACGGAGACGGGGACGCCCTGATAGACGCCCCTTTTGGGGACGGTCCTCAACGCCTTTCCCGATGCCATCACCTCTTCGAGGACCGGTCCCGAGTACCCGTCGTCGAGGACCTCCCCCCCCTCCACCCTCACCCCAGGGACCATGAGGGACCTCAGAGTCACCGGAAGCCCCAGGATCTGGTTTGCGGCCAGGGCAATGGGGGCGAGGTCGGCGGGGCCCGACTTCTCAGATATTATAAGATCTGCCATGGGAGGATCTCGGGCTCTAATTGTTGATATAGTCTGCCCTCAGTCTGAACCTCAGTCTGAACCTCAGTCTGAACCTCAGTCTGAACCTCAGTCTGACCATCAACGTTTCGCCAGGAAACGCGCCTGGAACCCATGGTACTTAGAAAATCCCTCCGAGTCCCTCTGGCTCAGGGTCTGGCTGTCGAAGGAGACCATCTCCTGGTCGTATATGGCGTCCGGAGACCTCCTGCCCACGGGATAGGCCCTCCCGCAATATAGCTTCATCTTGACGACGCCGTTTACCCTCTTCGAGCTCTCGTCGACGAAGGCGGAGAGGTCGGCGTAGAGGGGGTCGTTCACAAGCCCCATGTACGCCAGCTCCGACCAGGCCTCGTCGACGGCGGCCTTGAACCGCAGCTCAGCCCGAGAGAGGACGAGCCGCTCCAGGTCCCGGTGGGCGTTGAGGAGGACCGTCGCCGCCGGATGCTCGTAGTTCTCCCTCGCCTTCAGGCCCAGGACCCTATCTTCGATCATGTCGGTCCTGCCGACGCCGTGCTCTCCAGCGATTCTGTTGAGCCTCTCGATCAGCTCGACGCCGCCGATCCTCTCACCGTCTAGGGCGACGGGAACGCCCTTCGAGAACTCGATCTCCACCTTCTCGGGGGGGACTCCCCTCTCTGGGGACTTGGTCCAGGCATAGATCTCCTCGGGAGGCTCGAAGAACGGGTCCTCTAGACGGCCTCCCTCGATGGACCGGGACCAGAGGTTCTCGTCTATCGACCAGGGCTTCTCCCGGGTTACGGGGACGTCGATCCCGTGATCTCTCGCATAATCGATCTCCCACTCCCGGCTGAGGTCCAGCTCGCGCATGGGCGCCACCACCCGCAGGTCCGTCGCCCTGAAGATCGCCTCAAACCTCAGCTGGTCGTTGCCCCTGCCGGTGCAGCCGTGCCCCAGGGCGTCCGCCCCCAGCTCTTCTGCGATCTCCACCGTCTTTCTCGCGATCAGAGGCCTTGCGATGGCGGTGCCCAGGACGTAGCCCTCGTAGGAGCCGTTGGCCTTGATGGCGGGGAATATGTAGTCCCTCACGAACTCATCCCGAGCATCGATGACGTAATGGCCGTCGCTCAGCTTTTCTGCCCTCTCATTTCCCCTCTCGATATCCTCCTTCGGCTGCCCGACGTCCGTCAGGACGGTTATCACCTCGTCGAAGCCGTAACGCTCCCGGAGGAGAGGGACGCAGACGGAGGTGTCGAGGCCTCCAGAATAAGCGAGGACTATA
>JANKMW010000012.1:0-1846 GCA_024649985.1 Methanothrix sp. | reverse complement strand
AATCTAATATCACCAGGGGCCTACTCAGCGATCAGTTATTTTAACCCTTGCGTTCTGCGATCGATAACTCTATAACTCTCCGATCGAATTTTCCCCCGATGACCCCTCTACTGAAGACCACCGCCCTGACGGTGGAATACGACCAGGATAAGAGGATCCTCCAGGCCCGAGGAGCTATCTCGATGCTGGTCCAGCCAGCCCTCAACAAGATAAACCGGCGGCTGGCAGAGGAGAAGCCAGCCCTGGTGAGGGAAGGAGACATAGTAGCTTCCACCTGGCTTCCACCCATACCCAGCGGCCCCTTCAAGAGGCTCGTCCTCAGCGAGGCGAAGATCGCCATCGGCAGGTTCGTTCCCCAGACCGTCAGCATCGAGGTGACGAGAGAGTGCGGCTGCAGCTGCCATCACTGCCTGATCAAAGAAGGTGAGGGGGAGCTAGAGGCGGAGGAGATCCAGAAGGTCGTCGACGAGGCCCTCGACCTGGGGGCGAGCATCATCACCTTCACCGAGGGCGACCCCCTCCTCCGGGACGATATCTTCGAGCTGATCCGCTACGTCGACCCGGAGAGGGCGGTGGTGAACCTCTTCACCCCGGGGCTCGAGATGACCCCTGATAAGGCGAAGAGGCTGAAGGAGGCGGGGCTCTACAACCTGCTGATAGGGGTCTACAGCACCGATCCCACCGTCCATGACGGGATCAGGGGCGTCCCCGGCGCTCACGAGAAGGCGATAGAGGCGATAAAGATGGCTCTGGACGCCGGACTCCTGGTCACCATCTCAGTCCACGTCAAGGGCGACGGAGTCTCAGGGATCTTCGACCTCTACGACCTGGCAACGGATCTGGGGGTCCATGAGCTTTCGATATGGGAGGGGATGCCTAGATCTCCAGACGAAGGGCTCACCCAGATAGAGCGGGAGTCGATCCTCCGGTTCTACAGGAAGGTCAACGCCACCCCCGGCGGACCCCGGGTCTTTGCCAACACCTACTTCGAGGGGGAGATGCTGGGGTGCATGGCTGGACGCCGCTGGATCCACGTCGGTGTCGACGGCGGCGTCAGGCCATGTCCCTACATCGGCGAAGTCGTGGGAAACGTCCGGGATCGTCCCCTGAAAGATATATGGAAGGATATTCGAAGGTCGGGGGAGTTTGACGCTTTTAGGTCCGACTGCCCTGCCCAGAGTCTCCACCTTGGCCCATGAGATGCAGGCATAGAGTTCGGCGGAGGGGGGAACCGGATCGTCGGTGGGGCCTTCCCCGCCGAAGGATCAGCCGCCTCTCTTTCGGCGGGATCTCATCTGACGGCACCGATCTTCCAGAGCCATACTCGACCGCTTCTTTCCGATAGATGGAGAATCACTGCCATCGCATCCTCTCATATCAAAAGTCCAGACCATCGACTTTTAAGCCTATTCTCCTGCTGAGAAGGGCCATCCCCAATATCGGAAGGCATCGAAATTCCGATAAATCGGAGAAATTTACTTTCCATCGATGGCTATAAAAAAAGCGGTGGAAAATTATTAGTACATACATGATCATCTCTCCCGAGAGGATTGGGCATGAGAGTCATCAGAAGTCTAAAGATGAACTTTGCCGTTTGGATAAAATGGATCTTTGGTAAAAAAAGGGCCAGAATAGGCATATATGGGCCTCCCAACGCCGGAAAGACCACCCTCGCCAACAGGATAGTGAGGGACTGGAGCGGGGTCGAGACCGGCGGCATATCTCACATACCCCACGAGACGAGACGGGCTATGCGGACGGACGGCGTCATGATAAACACCAACGGATCCAGCGTCGAGCTGGACATAGTCGACACGCCGGGGATGGCTACCAAGATCGATTTCAG
>JANKMW010000129.1:3191-5647 GCA_024649985.1 Methanothrix sp. | reverse complement strand
GGTGGAGAAGTCCCACCGCCACATCGAACCTCTCTCCCAGCTCCTCCTGCCAGTCGCCTCTTAAGATCTTGAAGTAGGGAAACTCGCCCGTTGCCGAAGCCCAGCGGACCTCCAGCTGGCGGACCTGGATCGGACCGTCCTCTATTCTCAGAGCCTCTACAAACTCTTGGAGGGCTTCTTCCTCCCCCTCGGCCACGATCCTGACATCGTAGGGCTCCTGGTTCTGGACGGTGCCAGATAGCTCCAGGTTCCTTGCGATCCTCTGGACCGCGTCCCTGAACCCTACCCTCTGGACTTCTCCTCTGGCCAGGATCTCAACTCGTTTCATATCCCTTCCCCATTGGGGTTCTCCTTCCATGTCAGGATTTCGGTCGAAGATCGATAAGATCCTGTCAGGGGGACAAAGAGGCCTCAGCCCCATCTTCGGGGCGCGTATGGCGTCTGTGGATGGCTGCATGATGACGTGATCCCCGCCCGTCGGGGCCGAGGAGGCGGCGGCCCCTTTAGCCTCAGCTCCCGCAATGGTGGCTGCCAGCGACGATGGGGGCCTTCAGCACGAGGGGCCTGCTGCGGGTCTCGAAGATCCGGGGGTTGCCGTCTCGTTCTGATCCACCTCTATTCTTCTGCCGGATCATCGATCGCTGGGGGAGGGGGGGTCTGTCCAGTTCCGGCGGCCTTTTGGCTCGGGACGACAACACTTATATCAAAAAACGCTACTATCCTCAATCCATGGAAGGGCATTTTATCTGGGTCATCGGAGATGTCCAAAAATATGGGTACAGAAGGAGGGTCGTCGCGATGGCCAAGGCCCTGGGTATCAAAGGGCTGGTCATGACCCTTCCCGACGGGAGGGTGAAGATCATGGCCGAGGGCGAAGAGGCCGACCTCGAAAGGTTTGAAGAAGCCCTGAAGATGAAGGACAGCTTCTTTAAGGTGACGGGCGTTGAGGTAAAGCGCGTTGATCTCCCGGTAGATGTCGATGACTTCTATTTTGCCTTAAATGAAAGGGACGACGAATTTTGGCTGGATGTGCGGCTCAAATATCTCAAAGAGCTGCTGGACGTTACCAGAGAGGGGTTTGACCGTGTAGTAAGCGGTATCGATCGAGGGATTGCCAATGATCGAGAAAAAGAACCGGATGCAGGACCAGATGCTGGACAAAAAGGATGAGACGACGGGAGAGATCCGAGGGCCGCGGACGGATCTACAGTATCATATAGAAATGAGGTTTCAGAGGATCGAGACTGAGCTTGCCGAGGTGAAGAATGTGCTGAGAGAGAAGGGGATCATCTGACGGCCAGTTCGGCCCTCTGCTTCGTTTCTAATCACTTTCTCGCGCCATCTCTGAAGTTTTCTATGAAGCCCCCTCCTTGCTTCCCTCGTCTCCGTCGCCGCCGGGGGACGGGAGCCGCGGGCAGGATCGCGCCGGGGTGGAGGCGGACGCGGTCGGGTCGGCGCTCCGATCTTGGCGGGCTGTTTTCCGGCGGGATGTTCCAGTTCTCGGCCTCTTCTCCGCGGCCTTTCGGCCCGGGACGACAACACTTATATCAAAATAAGCTACTATTGTTAGCCGATGGAAAGGCATGTGATCTGGGTTTCTGGAAAGGTCCAAAAGGCTGGATACAGAGCGCGGGTCGTCGCGATAGCCAAGGACCTGGGGATCAAAGGGATGGTCGAGAACCTCCCCGACGGCAGGGTGAAGGTCATAGCCGAAGGCGAAGAGGCCGACCTCGAAAGGTTCGCCGAAGCTCTGAGGATCAGAAACGCGCTGATTGATGTAACGGAGATCAAAATAGATCGTTCGAGGGGGCTTGAAGGTATCGACGGCTTTCACAAGACCGTCGGAGAAGATGAGACCGATGGGAGGTTGGATAAGTCCGCTGAGTATCTCAAAGTGCTGATAGACGTAACAAAGGAAGGGTTCGGACGGATAGAAACCGAGATGAGTAAAGGATTCAGCGATCTTGGGGATAAGATGGACCAGATGCTCGATAAGCAAGATCAGATGCTTATCAGGCAGGACCAGATGCTGGACAAGCAGGATGCTACCATACGGGCGATCCAGGGTCTCGACTCCAAGATGGACCGGATGCTCGACAAGCAGGACCTTTTGATCGATAAGCAGGATGAGACGACGGGCGAGATCCGGGGCCTGCGGACGGATCTAAAGAGCCACATCGACCTGAGGTTTGCGAGGATCGAGACCGATCTCGGCGAGGTGAAGACGGCGCTGAGGGATAAGGGGATCATCTGACGGCGAGGACGGCTCTCTTCTCTCCTCTCCTCTCATCCGCGTTCCTCTTCTCCTTTCGTAATTGACCTTCTCCGGCCGTCTCTGCCGCTCCCCTTTCCACGCCTCCGCCCCCTCCCCGCCGGCGGGACCGATGCGCCGCATCCCCGAAGCCGGGCGGCGTCCTTCGCCATCGGCCATTGGAACTCTGCGGCAGGATCTCGAA
>JANKMW010000129.1:758-3181 GCA_024649985.1 Methanothrix sp. | reverse complement strand
CCGATGGTCGGCCGGCGCCAGCGCCCCGGGGCCGCTCGCCGCCTCCCGCTCCTCGCATCCCCATCGATCCGCGGATATCGGCGGAGGCGGCCTGCCCTCGGTACCGCCCCAAAAGAGGGCGCGGGCCGATCGGACCCGTCGGTGTTCGGCGGGGCTGGTGAGGCGGGACCCCTCTAAGATCTCGCCGCCGAAGATCTGGAGATGATTGTACGATGCCGGTGGGACCTTCGGCGCAGGGGAGTGGCAGATCTCGGAGATAAGGGCGGTGGCGGTCTGGTTCTGATGGTCCGGTCGGAGGGGATCGAAAACCGACCGTAAAACATGGACTTCTTCAGTCTCGTCTCTTTGACCTTAGAGTTCAGCTCACCTTAGCCCTGATCTCGGCGATGGCGGCTTTGATCTCGGCTATCTCCTGGCTGAGCCGCTCATACTTCTCCTCCATCCTATCGCTTTTGAGGGTCGATATGATCTCGTCTCTTCCGCGGCGGGCTTCTTCTCTGATGGCTCCGATCTCGGAGGTGTCGGCTTTGATCTCCTGGAGGATGGATATGGAAGCGTCTTGCTTGTCCAGCATCTGGTCCTGCTTGTCCAGCATAATCCTGCTGACGGCCAGGTTCTCCTTGCTGACGATCAGGTTCTCCTCGCCGAGCACTATGCTCCGGTGGAGAAGTCCCACCGCCACATCGAACCTCTCTCCCAGCTCCTCCTGCCAGTCGCCTCTTAAGATCTTGAAGTAGGGAAACTCGCCCGTTGCCGAAGCCCAGCGGACCTCCAGCTGGCGGACCTGGATCGGACCGTCCTCTATTCTCAGAGCCTCTACAAACTCTTGGAGGGCTTCTTCCTCCCCCTCGGCCACGATCCTGACATCGTAGGGCTCCTGGTTCTGGACGGTGCCAGATAGCTCCAGGTTCCTTGCGATCCTCTGGACCGCGTCCCTGAACCCTACCCTCTGGACTTCTCCTCTGGCCAGGATCTCAACTCGTTTCATATCCCTTCCCCATTGGGGTTCTCCTTCCATGTCAGGATTTCGGTCGAAGATCGATAAGATCCTGTCAGGGGGACAAAGAGGCCTCAGCCCCATCTTCGGGGCGCGTATGGCGTCTGTGGATGGCTGCATGATGACGTGATCCCCGCCCGTCGGGGCCGAGGAGGCGGCGGCCCCTTTAGCCTCAGCTCCCGCAATGGTGGCTGCCAGCGACGATGGGGGCCTTCAGCACGAGGGGCCTGCTGCGGGTCTCGAAGATCCGGGGGTTGCCGTCTCGTTCTGATCCACCTCTATTCTTCTGCCGGATCATCGATCGCTGGGGGAGGGGGGGTCTGTCCAGTTCCGGCGGCCTTTTGGCTCGGGACGACAACACTTATATCAAAAAACGCTACTATCCTCAATCCATGGAAGGGCATTTTATCTGGGTCATCGGAGATGTCCAAAAATATGGGTACAGAAGGAGGGTCGTCGCGATGGCCAAGGCCCTGGGTATCAAAGGGCTGGTCATGACCCTTCCCGACGGGAGGGTGAAGATCATGGCCGAGGGCGAAGAGGCCGACCTCGAAAGGTTTGAAGAAGCCCTGAAGATGAAGGACAGCTTCTTTAAGGTGACGGGCGTTGAGGTAAAGCGCGTTGATCTCCCGGTAGATGTCGATGACTTCTATTTTGCCTTAAATGAAAGGGACGACGAATTTTGGCTGGATGTGCGGCTCAAATATCTCAAAGAGCTGCTGGACGTTACCAGAGAGGGGTTTGACCGTGTAGTAAGCGGTATCGATCGAGGGATTGCCAATGATCGAGAAAAAGAACCGGATGCAGGACCAGATGCTGGACAAAAAGGATGAGACGACGGGAGAGATCCGAGGGCCGCGGACGGATCTACAGTATCATATAGAAATGAGGTTTCAGAGGATCGAGACTGAGCTTGCCGAGGTGAAGAATGTGCTGAGAGAGAAGGGGATCATCTGACGGCCAGTTCGGCCCTCTGCTTCGTTTCTAATCACTTTCTCGCGCCATCTCTGAAGTTTTCTATGAAGCCCCCTCCTTGCTTCCCTCGTCTCCGTCGCCGCCGGGGGACGGGAGCCGCGGGCAGGATCGCGCCGGGGTGGAGGCGGACGCGGTCGGGTCGGCGCTCCGATCTTGGCGGGCTGTTTTCCGGCGGGATGTTCCAGTTCTTGGCCTCTTCTCCGCGGCCTTTCGGCCCGGGACGACAACACTTATATCAAAATACGCTACTATTGTTAGCCGATGGAAAGGCATGTGATCTGGGTTTCTGGAAAGGTCCAAAAAGCTGGATACAGAGCGCGGGTCGTCGCGATCGCCAAGGACCTGGGGATCAAAGGGATGGTCGAGAACCTCCCCGACGGCAGGGTGAAGGTAGTGGCCGAAGGCGAAGAGGCCGACCTCGAAAGGTTCGCCGAAGCTCTGAGGATCAGAA
>JANKMW010000129.1:0-748 GCA_024649985.1 Methanothrix sp. | reverse complement strand
GCCGAAGGCGAAGAGGCCGACCTCGAAAGGTTCGCCGAAGCTCTGAGGATCAGAAACGCGCTGATTGATGTAACGGAGATCAAAATAGATCGTTCGAGGGGGCTTGAAGGTATCGACGGCTTTCACAAGACCGTCGGAGAAGATGAGACCGATGGGAGGTTGGATAAGTCCGCTGAGTATCTCAAAGTGCTGATAGACGTAACAAAGGAAGGGTTCGGACGGATAGAAACCGAGATGAGTAAAGGATTCAGCGATCTTGGGGATAAGATGGACCAGATGCTCGATAAGCAAGATCAGATGCTTATCATGCAGGACCAGATGCTGGACAAGCAGGATGCTACCATACGGGCGATCCAGGGTCTCGACTCCAAGATGGACCGGATGCTCGACAAGCAGGACCTTTTGATCGATAAGCAGGATGAGACGACGGGCGAGATCCGGGGCCTGCGGACGGATCTAAAGAGCCACATCGACCTGAGGTTTGCGAGGATCGAGACCGATCTCGGCGAGGTGAAGACGGCGCTGAGGGATAAGGGGATCATCTGACGGCGAGGACGGCTCTCTTCTCTCCTCTCCTCTCATCCGCGTTCCTCTTCTCCTTTCGTAATTGACCTTCTCCGGCCGTCTCTGCCGCTCCCCTTTCCACGCCTCCGCCCCCTCCCCGCCGGCGGGACCGATGCGCCGCATCCCCGAAGCCGGGCGGCGTCCTTCGCCATCGGCCATTGGAACTCTGCGGCAGGATCTCGAA
>JANKMW010000128.1 GCA_024649985.1 Methanothrix sp. | reverse complement strand
AACACAAGTCAGCTATGTTCCAGGTGCGGTCTTAAAGTGCCGAAGTTGCTATCGGATCGGGTCCATGAATGTCCTCAATGCGGGCTGGTCATGGACCGTGACGAGAATGCGGCGATAAACATTCTGAGACTGGGGCTACAGTCTCTGCCAAAAGCTAGAAGCCCCACCCTTCAGGGCGGGGAGTAATCACAGCCTTTGAAGACCAACACCTCCCAGGCGGTCAGGCCGAAAGGCACCAGATGCGCCGCGGGAAAGTGGGGAAGAACTCGACCATCGACTCGGCCGCGGTTCCATGGGGAGCCGGGCCAACTGGATATCCAAGAAAAATGGCCAATATTCCATCTTACAAAGGGCTGGGCTCCAGGTTAGCGTTGCTGGCTTTTCTGGCGACGCTCCTCCTGGGCTCCGTCGGTGCCGTCTCCATCCAGGAGGCGGCGGGGGATAAAGACGCCGTATCGGGTGAAAACGGAGGCAATGGCCTGGAGGGTCTGGCGGAGGCCCAGGTGGCAGGGATCTGGATAGCCCCCTTTGGGTGGGAGAACGTCTCCGAAGGGGGCGAAGAGACCCTCCGATCGTTGCTCGGGCCCGCCAGGATCTTGAGGATTATAGTCCAGGAAGAGGAGGTCGTCGATCTGGGTTATATCGGAACCTCCGATGGGGTTTTAGTCTTATGGCCCGACATCACAGAAGACCTCCGGCTGATCGCCCCCTTCGACTACCGTGAACGGCCGTGGTACCTGGAGGCGATGAGAAGGGAGGATACGATCTGGACGAGGCCCTACCTGGACCAGAGCTCCGGGATGCTGGCCATAACCTGCGCGACACCCATATCGGTGGAGGGGAACCTGATGGGTGTGGTGGGGATGGACGTATCCCTAGCGAAGATGGAATCAGACCTAACCAACATATCCTCCGGTTATCCCTTCATCCTGGACGGCCAGGGGGTGGTGGTGATGCGCCCCCAGGAGCCCGATGGTTTTCTCTGGGAGGAGATCCTGGCCCCTGGAAGCCTTCTGGACTCAAAAAATCCTCAGCTAGCCGGGTTGGCTGAGGCCATGGTCCGGGGAGAAGGTGGCTCCGCCTTCCTCCGTCTGGGGAAGGGGAGCGTCAGGATATCCTACGTCCCCATCCCCGCCGTCGGCTGGTCCCTCGGTCTCGCCTCCGGCGACCGGGAGCTGGCTTTTGCCAAGGCTTCCCAGTACGACGAGCTCTTCGGTCGGATCGGAGGCCACTCCGAGATCCTGGCCCTGGAGACAGGAGAGGCCTTCCAAGAGAGCCGCCGAGAGAGGATGATCGCCGCCGCAGTTCCCATCGACGGCGAGGGAGATGCTGCCGGGATCGCGCCGACCCTGCCTCTGGCGGTGGCGGCGGCCATCATCGCCCTCCTGGCGGGGCTGGTGGGATTCAGGGCTGGCAGGAGCGCCGTCGGACCGATCGTAAATGCCGTAGCCGGGGGGCTTGAGAGGGTCGGCAGAGGAGACTTCAATTCGAGGATCGGAGGAGACGGCTCGGGGAAGATGAGAGACCTCGCAGAGGCCTTCGATCGGATGACCTATGATATGAGAGATATGATCGCCATCGCGGAGAAGAGGTCCTTTGATGCGGGCTGGTCGGAGAAGGAGAGGGAGGTCCGCCAGGATGTCGAGCGGTTCCTTCAGCCGGAGAGGGCGTCCCAGGTGGAGGGGTATGAGGTGGCCAGGCTCTCCATCGCGGAGGGCGGTGGATGCTGTCACTTCTACGATTTATTGGAGATGGAAGGGTCGAAGGCGGTCGTTGTGATGGCCGAGGTATCGGGGAGAGGTCTATCCGCCGCCTTGGTGGCGGCCCTCACCAGAAGCCTCATCAGGGCAGCTCTCCGCAAGTTCGGCGATCCGGCAAAAGCTCTCAGGGAGACTAACCTCCAGCTCGTCGACAACGTCAGAGGCGGTATGATGGTCTCCTGTTTCTGTGGGATGCTAGACCTCTCCAACCACTCGATGAACTACGCCAACGCTGGCCACATCCCGCCCTTCGTCGTCAGCTCTGACGGTTTTGTGGACACCCTGGTGGGCGGCGCCATATCCATGGGGGCACTCGATCAGATCGACCTGGATACCGAAGGCTGGATGATAGATCCGGGGGACGTTCTGGTCATCTACAACGACGGCCTCATCGAGCTGGAGGATGGGGATAAGGAGAGGTTCGGGACGGAGAACCTGATCTCTCTTGTAAAAAGCAACAAAGAGAGGTCGGCCCATGACATCATGAAGGAGTTGGAGGCGGCGATAAAAGACCATGCCGGAAGCGAGGGCTATAGATCGGACCCCGCCGTCATGATGATCAAAAGGTCGGTGTGAAGCGCAACCGAGGATGAGGGGACAGCCTCGCCTCCTTCCTGGCGCCCCTTCAGAACCGCCGCATAGATACGAGGTCTTCGCCGGCGACCCTCTTCACCATATCGACGAGATCATCGACGCAGAGTCCCTCCATCGAGATCCGGTCTCCTCCTCCGAAGATCTCCTCTCTGGCCCTTCGGCCTACCGCGTCGTCGGTGCCTGGCGAAACCGTAATGACGACGCTCCCTTTTGGGACGGCTGTCCTGGCGCAGAGGCGATCGAGGTCTCCGTCGACGATCCCGACGAGGGGCGCTCCCAGCCTCGCCAGAACCTCTCCGGCGATGGCGGTGGTGTCGTCGCCGACGGTCACCGCCACCATCGCCCCCTGGGCCCTCTCGAACGCCTCCTCCGCCGCGTGATCTATCAGCGCTGCGTCGCGCCCCCGGCGGCGGACCGTCCGTGGAACCTTCTCGGTCCTCCTTATCTCTCCGGTCCTCAGGATAGCCGTCTCCAGGTCGACGGTGGGGATCTTCTCAAGGCCGTGGGCCTTCACCTCCGCACCGTGGACCTCCACGATCTTCCCTTCTATTGCCGCCAGCTCCACCGTATCTTTGAGGGCTCTTCCGATGACGGTACCGTTGATGGATACGTTCTCCCCGGGGACGGCCCCAAGGATCCACCTTCTGACGATCCTCCCCACGGACTTCATCCTTGAAGAAGAACAGGGGGGGTCTGCCACCTCCAGTCCCAGGGCCCGTCCGACCCTCTCGGCGACCCTCGACGTCTCCTCCGAGAGGGGCCCCCCCATCGGCAGGGGTGCAACGAACCCGCCCCCACAGTCGGCGAGGACCAGGGGCTTTCTGGGCTTCGACCTCTCCGCCACCATCGCGCCGAAGGCCAGAGCCGTCTCTTCAGTCTTGGCATAGTTGAGAAGGATGACGAAGTCGGATTCCGGCTCGAGCCTTTTTACCGATCGGCTCGGCATCTCTCTCCTCGAGATGTCGATCTTATCTTCCAGCCCTCCGTCGATGACCGCGACCCTCCCCATCGTCCCTCCCAGGACGGCGGTGACGACTCCCAGGTCCGAGAGACGGTCTATCGCCCTCTCGGCGAACCCGCAGTCTACCACCTCGGGACCGTGGACTACGACCCCGATCTCATCCGCCACTTTCGACGCTCTCATCTTCCATCTTCACCGATCTCATCCTCTCCTCTTCGGCCTTCATCCTCTCCTCCATCTCCTTCAGGCTCCGGGCTCCGATCTCCCTCCTCTCGGGGAGCTTATCGATCGGCTGTAACCTGCTCAGGTGATAGTAGAGCCCCGTCGAATCGAGGAGAGCCCACCTTTCGCCGTCATCTTCGGTCTTGAGGACCTTGACCGTCCCCACCGTTCCGGTCCCAGCGTACCTGACGATGGACCCCTCGCTGATCTCCTCTGACATGTTACCCTCATCACCTCACAAAAACTTCTCCGTCACCACTACGCCCGCGAAGTTTTTAACCTCTGCCCCTCCGGGGGACGAGAGGACCAAGACCCCGTCGAGGTCGCAGGTGCCGCAGAGGATCTCCTGCTCCGGGTGGGTCCCGGCCTGGACGGTGCAGCTTATCCTCGTCTTCTCCCCCACCGAGACGACGGTCTTCAGCCTCGGGGAGGCGGGATGGCCCTTCCTCAGGACTATCAGGGGCGACGCCATCTCTCTTATCATGAAGAGGGTGCATTTTAGACCGCGCTTAGCCTTATCCCCCACCTCGAAGGTGGAGGCTACGAGGAGGTCGTCGTCCTCGGTGAAGAGAACGATCTCCTCGGCGTCGGTCTCGAGATAAAAAAAGTGGCCCAGGGTCCTGACAACGGCCAGGGTCCCGGTCCGTCCTGAGAGGAAGGCGATCTCGTCGTCTTCCAGGGGGATATTCATCTTCTCATCACTCAGCAGCCTTTACGTTCCTCGACTGGCAGGAAGGACATCGGGGCTTTCTGCCCATGCCCTTGAACTTGTTTCCGCACTCCTGGCAGATGTAGCCCTTCGATGCCAGGGATTCAACGTCGCCGATCTCAGGTCCGCCTCCAACGGTACACATGGGACTATCACCTCCTTATCTTTATATTCCCAACGGCTCTTATTTAAATGAGGTGGGCACAAGAAGGAAATCCATCATTGAAAGGGCTATATCCGCCGTTCTATCAGGGATGGTAGGGAGCAGTCACACGAAGATATGGTCAATATGGGAAATATGGTCAATATGGGAAGGGTCGCCGCCCTCGTCTTCTGCTGCGTCCTCGCCCTCGCTGCGGCGGCGCTCTCAGCAAACATCGCCGACGAGGTCTTCGGGGAGTCGGGGATCTCCTATGAGGAGGGGCACCCCACCGCCAGCGGTGGGGTCCGGGGCTGGAACCCCCTGAAGTCCCTGGAGACGGGGTTTAAGATAGCCTATCGTCACCTCGAAGGGGTGCTGAGCTTCCGATGATCGACCGGCGGGATCTGGCCACCGGGATGAACGATCGCTCAACGGTCTATGCGCCATCCTCCAAGACGGATAACAAATCGTCTCATGGCGATATGTATATATACAACTTCTCCGACCCTCTCTTCTGATAGCATGAGAAGATCTGCCACCGGTTGGCGTGCGAGGATCCTCTCCGCCCTCTCCGACCCCACCAGGCTCGAGATCGTGGAGTTTCTGGGAGGCGAGGAGCGGTGCGTCTGCGAGATCGTCCCCGCCTTTGGGCGGGCCCAGTCCACCATCTCAAAGCACCTTTCCATCCTCCATGAGGCGGGGGTCCTGGAGAGGCGGATCGACGGGAAGCGGACCCTTTATCGGATCAAAAGCCCCAGGCTCTTCGACCTGTTGAGAGTGGTGGACGCCATCGCCCTCGACGAGATAAACGAGCTGAAGAAGGCCGAAGAGGCGCTGACGAGCTCCGTCGGATGATCTGATGGCGGAAAGGACGGAAAGGTTTACGAAGATCGATAAATACCGGTCAGAAATGCAGCAGGAGAAGTGATCAGTTGAATCTGGAGATCGTCCTCCCCGCCCTGGCGGCGGGGTTTGAAGCCCTGATGGAGTACCTCTCGGCCCACGTCCTCACATGTCTCATCCCCGCCTTCTTCATCGCCGGGGCTATAGCAGCGCTCCTGCAGAGGGAGGCGGTGCTGAAGTACTTCGGAAGAGACGCCCCCAAGTGGCTCTGCTACTCCGTCGCCTCCACCTCCGGCACCATTCTTGCCGTCTGCAGCTGCACCATCCTCCCCATGTTCGCGGGGATCCACCGGCGTGGGGCCGGGATCGGTCCCGCCACGGCGTTCTTATTCGCCGGCCCCGCCATCAACCTCCTCGCCGTCGTCCTGACGGCCCGGGTCCTGGGGCTGGAGCTGGGGGCTGCCCGTATAGCAGCCGCCGTATCCATGGCTGTCATCATAGGCCTGGTCATGGCCGCCGTCTTCGAGAGGGGCGAGAGGGTGGCGGAAAGGGCGGCGGCGCAGGCCTG
>JANKMW010000127.1 GCA_024649985.1 Methanothrix sp. | reverse complement strand
GGACGGTCACCATCGCCGACTCGATGTGGACGTGACCGTCGATGAACCCCGGCGCCAGAACCCTCCCCGATAGGTCGATCGTTTCGCGGGCGCTGGAGCAGTCGAACCCCACCACCGTCCCGCGAAAGATAGCCACGTCGGCCCGATGGACTTCGCCGGAGAGGGTGTTCACCAGATCCGCTCCCTCTAAGAGGAGGTCGACCTCCACCTCGCCGCGGGCGGCGGCTATCAGCTCTTCTATCTTCATGGAAGCTCACCGGTCCAACAATACTCCAACCGGGGAGATGGTCGAGATCGGTCTTATCCTTTTCCGCCGACATTCCTTCGGAGAAGGGCTCTGGGCAGGTTGTGACCTGAATAACGAAAGAGATGCGTCGGACCACTCATGCAAGAGCGGATCGATAAATTCCTAAACCCGAAGAGGCGATTAGATCCTCCCTGAAGAGACCTTGGACGAAGGAGTTCAAGAAGTCAGAGAACCCTTCCGGAGACGGATATAAAATGAAGAGAAGATACGCCTTAACCCTAGCCTCGTCGGTCCTCCTGGCCAGCCTATTTGTCGCCACCTCGATCGATGAAACGATCCCGCAGATCTTCCCGTCGTCGATCTCCCCGTCGCCGGGAGAGGCGCTCCAGATCAACTTCAGCACCTGGCACCTCCACGACAGCCCCGAGGTCCAGACCGTCTGGATCCCGGTCCTCCAGGCCCTGGAGGAGAAGAGCGGCGGCAGGATCTCCTGGACCTTATTCGATGGCGGGGCCCTGGGATCGGGGCCCGAACATTACGACCTCGTAGCCGATGGCCGTTCCGATATGGGGTACGCCACCCTCACCTGGACCCCCGGAAGGTTTCCTATATCCGACGTCCTCTCCCTCCCGGCCTCCATCGAGGATAAGGAGACGGCGACGGATATAGGAAGAGCCGTCTACGAACGCGCCCTCCGGGGGGAGTTTGCCGATGTTCTGGTGCTGGAGGTGAACCCCTGCGTCAACTCCCACCTCTGGACCAAAGAGCCCGTCGTGACCCTGGAGGATGCAGGCGGCCTGCGGATAAGGAGCCCAGGGGGCCTCCAGACGAGGTGCATCGAGGCGATCGGGGCGGTCCCGGTCTTTATGCCCCTCGACTCCGTCCGAAAGGCGATGGAGGAGGGGACGATAGACGGCGTCGTCACCTGCCCCTCGATGGTCCGATCCTTCGGCCTCGCGGGGGTCGCCGACCACTGCACCCTCATCTCCTTCGGCTGCGTCGGTGAGGGGCTCTTCATGAACCTCGAAGCCTGGGAGACGGCTCCCGCAGACCTCCGGAGGATCATCGAGGAGGTCTGCGCCAACCCCTACCGGACGACGGGTGCCATGACGGGCGAAACATATCAGGAGATCGTAGCCGACCTAGACCAGAGCGGAGTCGTCTTCACAACCCCCTCCCCCGAGGAGATGGTGAGGTGGCACGCCGCCTTTCAGAACGTGACGAGAGGGTGGGTCGCAGAGCTGGAGGCAGAGGGCCTTCCGGCGAGGCAGACCGTCGAGATCTTCCGCGAGGAGTGCGAGGAGAACGGCGTCTCCTTCGTCGCCTTCCCTCCGGAGTGGAGGTAGAGCGCGAGGTCCAGTCCCATCCATCGACCTGTACCCCCGTCAGTGGAACTTGACGGATACCTTCCCGAGACCGTCGAAGGACGCCTCGATCAAGTCCCCCCTCTCCACCGGGGTCATGGGGGTCATCGACCCGGCGAGGACCACCTCGCCGGCCCGGATGCCGCCGTCGTCTTCGGCGACCTTGTTGGCGAGCCAGGCCAGGGACTCGGCGGGGTTTCCGAGGATCGCGGCCCCGGTGGACCTGGCCACCTCCGAGCCGTTCTTCTCCATCACCAACGAAACCCGCCGCAGGTCGAGGCCGTCTGGGAGAAGATCGTCTCCGAGGACGAAACGGGCGGCTACGCCGTTGTCGGCGACCACTTCCCGGATCCCGATCTCCCATCCCCTCGTCCGGGAGTCGTTGATCTCTATGGCTCCTGCCACCGACCCCACCGCCTCCAGGGCGCCGGCGGCGGTGACCCCGGGGCCTGAGAGATCTTCGCGGAGGGTGAAGGCGATCTCGCACTCGACCTTCGGATGGATCAGCTCCGAGAGGGATATCCCGCCGCCGTCGGGGACCCTCTGGCCGACGAAGAGGTGGCCGTATATCGGCTCGGCGATATTCATCGCCCTCTGTATCGCCTCGTTGGTCGCCCCCACCTTCTTTCCCGCCAAACGCTCCCCTCCTCTCAGCCTGGAGGCGACGATCGCCGTCTGAACCCGGTAGGCCTCTTCCACCGTCAGATGGGGGCAGGTGATGGATATCGGCTCCAGGCCGATCCTCTCGGCTTCCGCGGCGAGGTACCGCCTCGCCAGATCATCGATGAAGTTATCTTCTGTCATCCGAACAGCTCCAGCATCGCTTTGCCGAGGCCGCCAGTACCGCCATCGGACTTTTGCAGGCAGAATAGGTCGATCCTCCCGCCGATAGGCACCTCCTTCCGGTACGGCATCTCGATCTCGGGCGACTTATGTCATAATGTCTATACGACGAACAAGTAAAAACCTTTCCTCAAGATCGTACTCCTCCGGATGGATCGCAACGGGATCGCTCGCCATCGGATCGCTCTTTACATCTCTCCCCACATACTCCGCAGCTCGACCCCTTCCACATGATTCACTTAATATCTATTTTTAGTATTATATTTGCGTGATCTTTCGACCGTAAAGTCGCCAGAAGATACTTCTGCATAAATATAAGTAATGTTCGATCGTTATCTTTAATAACGTGATATAATGAAACATGCTATCACGCGAAATCAGGAGATTCGAAAACTTTCGAGATTTGGTGGAACCATGCTGGGCATAAATGATCCGTGGATCTGGGGCGTCTATCTCCTCTCCTTTCTGAGCGCTCTTCTCTGCGTGGGCTACGGCCTCGCCAACTGGAACAGAGGAGGAGAGAAGGAAGCCAACGAAATTCGTGAGGAAGTTTCCTGGGAGAAGGGGGAAGCTCAGATGGAGGAGAAGGAGCTGGGATTGTGATCGATATAGTTTATCTCAACATAATCATTCTGGTCTATATCCTGGCGATCGGGTACCTGGGATACAGGGGGTGGAAGGATACCTGCAACTCCGAGGATTACATGGTGGGCGGAAGGAAGATCCACCCCTACGTCATGGCCATGAGCTACGGAGCCACCTTCATCAGCACCTCCGCCATCGTCGGCTTCGGAGGCGTCGCAGGCCTCTTCGGAATGGGGCTTTTATGGCTCACATTCTTGAACATATTCGTCGGGATATTCATCGCCTTCGTCGTCTTCGGCAAGAGGACGAGGAAGATGGGCCACAACCTCTCTGCTATGACCTTTCCGGAGCTTCTATCTAGGAGGTTTGATAGCAGGTTCATCCAGTACTTCAGCGGCCTTGTGATCTTCCTTGGGATGCCGATGTACGCCTCCGTCGTCCTGATAGGGGCCGCCAGGTTCATCGAGACGACCCTGGCCATAGACTTCAACCTCGCCCTGATGTTCTTCTCCCTCATCATAGCCGCCTACGTCGTAATCGGGGGCCTCAAGGGCGTGATGTACACCGACGCCCTCCAGGCGACGATAATGTTCGCCGGGATGGCGTTCCTCCTGGTGATGACCTACAGCCACCTCGGAGGGATCGTTCAGGCCCACCAGGCTCTGACGAACCTCGCCGCCCTCGTCCCCGCAAACCTCGCCGCCATGGGCCACCAGGGATGGACGGTGATGCCTGCTGCCGGTTCTGCATGGTGGTGGACCCTCATCTCGACCCTCGTCCTCGGCGTCGGGATCGGGGTTCTGGCGATGCCCCAGCTCGTCGTCAGGTTCATGACGGTGAAGTCTGGCCGGGAGCTGAACAGGGCGGTCCTCATAGGCGGGGTCTTCATCCTGATGATGACGGGGGTCGCCTTCGTCGTGGGGGCGCTCTCCAACGTCTACTTCTTCGAGAGAGACGGCGTCATAGCGATAGCCGCAGCCTCCGGCAACTCCGACAGCATAATACCCGTCTACATCAACTCGGCGATGCCCGAGTGGTTCGTCTACATCTTCATGCTCACCCTCCTCGCGGCGGCGATGTCCACGTTGAGCTCCCAGTTCCACGCCCAGGGGACGGCCATAGGTAGAGACGTCTACGAGACCGTCGCCGGGATGAGGGGCGGCCGCTCGATCCTGATAACCAGGATCGGCATAATCATCGCGGTGGTGGTGGCCGTCATCCTGGGGTACGTCCTCCCCCCCAGCATCATCGCTCCGGGTACGGCGATCTTCTTCGGCCTATGCGCCGCCGCATTCCTCCCCATGTACTCGTGCGCCCTCTTCTGGAAACGGGCGACGAAGGCGGGGGCGATCGCGGGGCTCGTCACCGGCACCTTCGTCAGCCTCTTCATGCTCGTCTTCGTCCATCAGAAGGAGGCGGCAGCCCTCGGGATAGCGAGGATGGTCCTGGGCAGAGACGTCCTCATAACATCGATGCCCTGGCCCGTCGTCGACCCGATCGTGGTGGCCCTACCCCTCGCCTTCGTGGCGACGGTGGCGGTGAGCCTCGCGACGAAGCCTCCCGCGGCCGAGCACGTCGAGAAGTGCTTTGAGGGGATCGATTGATCCCCTCTCCAAAACCTATTTTATAGCCCTTATCGTCAGGGGATATCGGTAAGGAACGCCGTCGCTCGCCCTGACGGCCGCCGCAATGGCGAGCACCACATCCAGGATCAAGAGGCCGAAGATCAGGAAGAGGCCGAAGATCATGGCGATGGGCATGGCGATGGGGTTCCAGAACTCCATCATGCCATAGCGGAAGGCCGGCCAGAAGAATGCGATAGACCCCGCCGAGAAGAAGATCAGCACGCCCGCCAGGACCCAGTAGAGGGTGATGGAGAGCTGGAAGTTGAGCGCCTCTCTCCCCTGATCGTCGATGAACTGGTGGTCGTTCCTCTTGACGAGCCAGACGACGAGGGGCCCCAGGACGTTGCCCAGGGGGACGCCCAGGAGCATCACGAGGGCGGATAGGTGGCAGAGGACAGCCCAGGTCCGGGCGTCCCGGTTCTCTTCGATCATGATCTATTCCTCCATCAGAAGAAGGCCGCTGGAGATACTAAGACCTTCCGGCAGTACCCTCTCGGCATCGTCACCTCTTGATGCAGAGGTAGGTTGCTATAAACCCCGCCCGATACTCTGCCCTCTCGATGGAGAAGCCCGCCGTCTCGATCATCCCCTCCAATATCCAGCCGATGGTGGAGTGCTCGTCTCTGATGTGGATCAGGATATCCCGGGGCGTCCCCTCGCCCCCGACCTCCGCCATCCGGGAGAGGTACCCGTCGAAGAAGCTCTCGGCCCCGGCGGGGTCGAAGGAGTAGACGATGTCTCTTATGAAGAGCCGTCCCCCCTCCTTCATCATCCCGGCGATCCTGATCAGGGCCACCTGCTTCCAGAAGTCGGGGAGGTGGTGGAGGGCGAACTGGGTTACGACGGCGTCGAGGGGCTCGCCCCGGTGCTGGTAGGTGAGAAAGCCGCCCTCAACAAACTCGATCCTCTCGACGTCTCCCTTTCGCCCCTCCTCGCGCAGCCTCTCTTCCGCCTTCTTCCGGGCATAGCCGAGCATCGGAAGGGAGACGTCGGCGGCGACGACCTTTCTGCACCTCTCGACGGCCGCGATGGGAAACTCCCCGGTGCCGCACCCCAGCTCCAGGACCGTCGCCTCAGGCGGGAGGTCCAGAAGGTCCAGGACCTCTCGAACCTCCTTTCCAACGTCCCTGATCTTCGCCATCCTCTGATCG
>JANKMW010000126.1 GCA_024649985.1 Methanothrix sp. | reverse complement strand
CCCGGCTACACCTTCAAGGAGGACTGGGAGACGGGATCCACCTCCGCCGCCGCCGGCGGGGTCACCGCCGTCGTCGACCAGCCGAATACCAACCCCCCCACGGTGGACGGCCCCTCTTACAGGATGAAACTGGAGATCGCCGAGAGGCGGTCTGTCGTCGACTTCTGCCTCAACGGCGGGCCGGGGCAGGTGAAGAGGCTCGCAGAGCTGGGGGCGTCGGCTATCGGCGAGATCTTCACCTACGACCACGGCGAAGAGGAGCTGCGAAAGATCCTGGCGGAGACGGCAAAGGCGGGGCTCCTCCCCACCGTCCACGCCGAGGACCCGGATGTGATCAGGGAGAACTCAGAGCCGCTCCGGGATGGGCGCGAGCCGCAGCTCTACTCATTTGCAAGGCCGAACCTGGCGGAGTCTAAGGCAATCGACTCCATCCTGGGGATGACCGACCGGGTTCACATCTGCCACCTCAGCACCTCCGAGGGGCTGGACCGTCTCCGGGCGGCGAAGGGGAGGGGAAAGAAGGTGACCTGCGAGGTGGCCCCCCACCACATCCTCTTTACGAAACGGGACTGGCGGAGGCAGGGGACCTTCCTCAAGATGAACCCACCCCTCCGGGACTTCCGGGATAGAGACGCCCTCTGGGAGGGGCTCCGGAAGGGGGAGGTCGACGCCATAGCCTCAGACCACGCCCCCCACCTCCCCGAGGAGAAGAGGGACGAGATCTGGGACGCTCCGCCGGGGGTCCCGGGCGTCGAGACGATGCTCCCACTGATGCTGATGGCCGTTCGGTCCAACCTCATCTCCCTCGACAGGGTCGTCGACGCCCTCTCTCGCAGGCCGGCGGAGATCTTCGGCCTCTCGTCGAAGGGGAGGATCGGCGTGGGGATGGACGCGGACCTCGCCATCATCGATCCTCGGGACGCCTGCGACATCAGGGCCGACCGGCTCCACAGCGGAGCCGAATGGACCCCCTACGAGGGGAGGCGCGCCCTCTTCCCCAAGATCACCATGATCAGGGGGGAGGTCGTCTTTGCGGACGGGGAGCTTCTCGCAAAGCCGGGGTTTGGAAGAAACCTTCCCGGACCCCGCCTTCTGAAGGCGGAGAAGAGGTCGGAAGGGTGAGATGAGGACGAAAACTGTAGAGAGGATATCGAGGTGTTTTGAATGAGAGAGGATGCAGAGAGGATGGTAGGTAGAGCCGTCATCGAGTCGATGAAGAGGTCGGTCCAGGCGAAAGATGTATTTCGGAAGATGCTGGGGGATGCGGCCGAGAGCCTCCACGATTTCGGGGATATGCCAGCGGTGGACGTCATCGACTCCCCCGAAGAGGTCGTCATATTCGTGGACCTTCCGGGGACGAAGAAGGAGCTGATCGACCTCGCCGTGACCGAGGACGCCATCGCCGTCAAGGCGAAGTTCGAACGCCCCTCCGGGACTTACCTCACCAGGGAGAGGGCCGAATCGGAGACGAGCCGAAAGGTGAAGCTCTCCTGTGAGGTCAAGCCCGAGCAGGTGAGGGCGAAGTACGAGGACGGGGTCTTAGAAGTCCACCTCCCCAAGCTGATCGTGGTGAAGCCAAAATCGGTCCCCATCGAGTGACCCGGCAAAGAAAAATAAGAAAAGCAAGAAAAAGCAAGAAAATGGCGGTGGCTGCAGCCTCACTTGCTGCTCGCCACCACCTCTCTTGTCACGATCCTGTAGGCGTACTCTATCACCACCTCCTCCCGGGGCTGGAGCTCTAAGACCCACTTCAGAGTCGTCGCCATCGCTTCCGTCGGCTCCGGCTCCGCTGAGATCATCTCCCCCCGGAGGGGCTTTGTATCCGAGACCTCCGCCGTCGCGTTTCGATCGACGTTGCTCTTGATGGAGAGCTCGTAGGTCCAGGTCTCCGTCGTCACCTTCATCGGCTGAGTGGCGTTCCCGGCACCCGGAACGATGACCATCTCCTCGGAGGTGGAGTAGTTTGCAAGCTTCCTTCCCACCTTCAGGTCCGAGGAGGAGCCCACATTTATCTCCGCCTCCGTCCCCGATGGGGTGAAGGGGATCTCCACCATGGAGACGTACTCGTCGTTCCTGTAGAGGAGCGCCGACCCCGCGGGCCAGGGGTCATCCATGGTGTTGTTCGCCTTGATGACCTCCGCGACAGGCCCCTCGTTTCGCAGGTTAGCGTTCCAGACGTAGTTTCTCATAATCGGGGCGGTCTCTTCGAAGAAGGGGAAGCCCACCTCTTTGTTCATCTCCAGGTCCTTCCGGCCGGCGAGCTCGTAGATGTAGAGCGTCTCAAGCTCTCCGGTGGCGGGGACGGGAGCGGCCTTGGGGGCGATAGCTGCCCGCTCAGCCACCGCCTCCTCGAGGGCGTAGTCGGCGAAGCCGCCGGCGCTCCTGAAGAGGGCGAGAGGCTCCACCTGGGGCGGTCCCGATACGAGCTTCAACCTGACCCCCTCCAGATCCTCTCCGAAGCGGTTTGTGACGACGGCTTGAGCCGACACCAGGACCGTCTCGTCCTCGATATGGACCGAGTAGCTCGGCCGCCAGAACCCTGCCCTGGGCATCAGGTAGACGAGATCGAACCTCTGGGACCCCGGGGAGGAGACGTTGAGGGTGTACTCCGGGTTGTCGTGGCGGAGGACCTTCTCGACGGAGGCGTTGGTCGCCGAGAACCTCACCGAGTCCATATCCACCGAAGTCGGCAGGTCGACGACGAGCTGGTGGACCCCCTCCGTCAACTCCATCTCCCCGGTCCTCTTCACCGTGGCGAGGCCGTCGGGATATATGGTCACCGAGTCGACGGGAAGGCTGATGATGGTGATCGCCTCGACCTTGCCGGATCCGACGTCGGAAGCGGAAGCGTTGGCCAAGGCGATGGCCAGCATCAGCACCAGAATAGCCAGAATCAACTTCTTCTTCATGATCAATTTTCCCCATTTTTCGATGAAGGTATAGACCTGCCCAATTATATTATGCTTTTCCGAACCCCAGGGGAAGGGCTCACCGTCCCTGGTGGCGGCGTCGGAACGCTTATATCGGTATATCGAACTTCCCTCCCCCGAGTCGTACGGTGATGTTCTCATGTTCCTGGACTTCTGGAGAGATGTCGAGTCGCTCTTGCGCGACGCCATGGATCGATGCGGGTTTCTTCTGCCCGAGACCGAAGGGAAGGTCAACGGAAACGAGCTTATGCTGGAGACGAGCCCCCACGCCGACCTCGCCTCCACCATATCCTTCAGGCTAGCCCCCATCCTAAAGAGAAAGCCTGCAGATATCTCCCAGAAGATCCTGGAGGCTATAGTCCCCGATGAGGGCGGCACCGTCGACAGGGTCGAGGCGATGGGCCCTTACCTCAACTTCTTTTCAAGCCGCCCCTTCCTCAACTCGGCGATCCGGGAGGCTGAAGGAGACCGCTGCTGGACCGGTTCCATGACGGAGAGGGTGATCGTCGAGCACACCTCCGCAAACCCCAACGGACCCCTCCACGTCGGCCACATAAGAAACTCCGTCATCGGCGACACCCTGGTGAGGATCCTCCGGCGGGCGGGCTGCGATGTGGAGTCCCAGTATTACGTCAACGACATGGGACGGCAGATCGCCATCGTCGTCTGGGGATGCGGCCGCTATCCTCTGGACAGATCGAAGGCGGATCACGCCATCGCCAAAGTATACATCCAGGCGAATAAGGACCTCATCGCAGAGCCGGTACTCAAGGAGGAGGTCGACCGACTGATGCAGCTTTACGAGGGCGGGGACGAGAAGACTGCAGGAAGGTTCCGGGAGGCGGTGGAGTACGCCCTCTCCGGGATCGAGGAGACCCTGAGGAGGCTGAACATCTCTCACGACACGTACCGGTGGGAGAGCGAGTTCGTCCGGGACGGATCGACGGCCCGGATCTTCGATGACCTGGAGGCGACGGGGCTGACCGGATGGGAGGTGGGGTCCCTCCAGCTCGATCTATCGGGGGAGGGGTTTGAGAAGAAGCTCGTACTGAAGAGGTCTGACGGAACGTCCCTTTACACCACCAGAGACCTCGCCTACCACAGATGGAAGGCCGATCGGTCCGACAGAATGATCGACGTCCTGGGAGCCGACCACAAGCTCATTTCAGGCCAGCTTAAGGCCGCCCTCCGGCTGATGGGGGTGAGAGAGCCGGAGATCGTCATCTTCGAGTTCGTATCCCTCCCCACCGGCTCCATGAGCACGAGGAAGGGCAAATTCATCTCCACCGACGAGCTCCTCGACGAGGTGGAGGCCCAGGCGTTCAAGGAGGTGACGGCGAGGAGGCCGGAGGAGGAGGAGGATTTCAGGCGGAGCGTCGCCAGAGACGTCGCCCTGGGTGCGGTGAGGTACGACGTCGTAAAGGTATCCCCGGAGAAGGCGACGACCTTCGACTGGAAGGCCGCCCTGGACTTCGAGAAGCTCTCTGCCCCCTTCATTCAGTACTCTCACGCCAGGGCATGCAGCATCCTCGATAAGGCCGGCGTCATCGACGACTTCGACCCAGGCCTCCTCACAGGCGCCGAGGAGGTCGACCTCATCAGGAAGATCTCCCAGTTCGACCTCGCCATCGACCTAGCCGCCCGGGAGCTGAAGCCCCACCTCCTGGCGACCTACGCCCGGGAGCTCGCCGAGTCCTTCAACCAGTTCTATCGGTCGAGCCCCGTCCTGGAGGCCGACCCCGGGATCAGAGAGGCGAGGCTCGCCCTCGTCAAGGCGGCCCGAAACTGCCTGCGGGCCACCCTGGATACCCTGGGGATCCCGGCGCTCGAGTCGATGTAAATCGAGGGCGGAGTAGCGAGCCGCCCCCACCTCTTCAGCAGCCACAGGTTCACTCCAAAACTTTTTGTACCATCAGGGGGATAAAGAAGAATGGGGGTGTTCCTCTTGAGCTATAAGGAAGCGTTGATCTCCTTACTGTTGATATTATTGATAGGATCGGCCGCTGGCCAATGGACTGAAGAGAAGATGACCGACTTTGGGGGAGAAGGTGTCGCACTCGGCTTCGATGCGACCTACGTCGGGGACGAGGTGCCCGATGGGCTGATGAGATCGATTGTGTTGGGCCCGGACTCCTCCGGGCCGACGGGCCCCTCCGGCGCTTCGGGGCTTGCGGAGGCTTACTACAGCATGGATGCTCCGGCGTCCGGCGACCTCCAGCAGTACTCAATATCGGGACGAGAGCCCTCTACGGTCTACTTCGGAGGGGAGGCGACCTCCTACTCCGCCTACAGATCTTCATACTTCGGGACGAACTCTCTCTGGATCATGGGGTCCTGGTCCTGGACCCAGTATGCATACTGTCCCCTGGGGGCGTACCTGCAGCTCCTAGCCTACTCCTCCAGCGGCGGGTCGGCGGACTTCTACGAGATATACCCGAGCGGCAGGGTGGAGAAAGACACGCATCGATTCTGGCCCGGCTACACCAGGATCAACTTCCACGCCGACGCCGTCGGCAGGCATATCCTCCTATTCGTCGTCAATAACCAGCCCTCCAACGCCGTGATCATCGACGTAGGGAGCGGCGGATGGCCTCCGGGCCCCGCCCCCGGACCCATCCCATCGTACGCCCGGGTGACGGTGAGGTCTAACTGGCTCACCGGCTACACCGTCACCGTCGACGGCAGCCAGCAGTACCGGGACGCTAGCGACGGAAGGCTCGACGGAGTCGTCACCTTCACCGTCCCCGGCGACCAGTACCACAGCATAAGGGTGACAAACTCTGGCTACCTCAGGTCGTACTACAGGTACTTCAGGAGCGGCTACTCCTACACCCTCACGGTGTGAGAGGATGGGGCTAGAGATCGGGGGGGTTTAGGTGGGCGGAGGTGGTGCACCACCTCC
>JANKMW010000125.1 GCA_024649985.1 Methanothrix sp. | reverse complement strand
ACGTGGATGTCGATCGCCCCCGGAAGGACGATCATACCCCGTCCATCGATCGTCTCCTCTGCCTGATGGCCCCCCCCAAGGCCGGCGATCTTTCGACCCTTGATCCAGACGTCGAGGTTCTGGAGGCGGCCGTCGACGTAGACCCTCCCGCCTTTGACGACCCGATCCATTCCGGTCATAGCTTGTAGCCGAACTTTCTCAGCATCCCTCTCCGATCGGAGACGTCCTCCTCCGACTCCGCGCCCTTCGGCGAGGAGCCGTCGACGACCCCCATGATCCCTCCGCCCTGCTCAGTCCTCGCCACCACCGCCTCCACGGGGTTTGCGGTGGCGCAGAAGACGGCGCAGACCTCCTGGACCGCCTTGATGGAGTTCAGGACGTTTATGGGGAACGCCTCCCGGAGGAGGATTACGAAGGTGTGGCCGCACCCCAGGGCCAGGGAATTATCCTTCGCCGCCCCGATCAACTCCGGGTCGTTGCCTTCGCACCGGACGAGACACGGTCCACTCGCCTCGGAGAAGGCGATCCCGAACCTGGATTTTGGGGCGGTGCCTGCAACCGCCTCGTAGAGGTCTTCTGCGGTCTTTATGAAGTGGCTCTGCCCCATGATCAGGTTCGAGCCCTCGGGGATCTTCAGCCTTACAGTCTCTAGCTCCATCTATCAAATCCTCCAGACCAAAATAATGGGTCGAGATGACTTATATCTATGGCTTGAAGGCGGTCGAAGGGAACGACACTTATATTTAATCTATGATGGAAAGAGAGAGATGGAGAGCGGCATGAGAAAGATCGAATACTGCCCCATAAGCATGAAGCAACTTCTGGTGAAGATGAAAGACACCAGCGAGCTGATGCTCGATCTCGGATATTCTGCGGTCCTCTACGACGATGACGACCTGGCGATGGAGGTGATCAGGCTGGAAGATAAGATGGACGTCTACGATTATCACGTCCAGATATCGGCGATGCTCGCCGCCAGGACCGTCGAGGATGCCGAGGCCCTCTCCGGCATCCTCCAGATCGCCTCGGCGGCGGAGATCATCTCCAACGCCGCGGGGGACATCGCCAGCATCGTCCACCTGAAGATGGGGATACCCTACGAGCTGAAGAAGGACCTGAGACAGGCCGAGGAGACGGTGGCCCGGGCGGTGGTGGGGCAGGACTCGAAGGTGGCGGGCAAGAGCCTCGACGACCTCTCTTTTGAGACGGAGGTGGGGATGAGCGTCATCGCCATACGCCGCGGCGAAAGCTGGATCTACGACCCCGAGCCGGAGACGGAGATCGTGATCGGGGACATCCTCTTCGCCAGAGGCCACGACGAGGGGGTGCCCCTCTTCCTCGAGATGACGACGGGCAGACCCCAGGTGCCGAAGGCTTACCAGGAGAGCGGCATCGGCCAGCTGGACAGGGCCGTCGACATCATCGTCGAGATGAAGAACAGGTCGGAGCTGGCTGTGGGCCTCGCCTACACCGCCGTCCTCTTCGATAGCGAAGAGGTGGCCATCGAGGTCGAGGAGATCGAGCAGGAGATGGACGAGATGAAATACGACCTCCAGCGGTGGGTCCTCCAGGCGGCAAAACACGTCGACGACATCGAGAACCTCCGGGGGCTCCTCCACCTCGCCGTCTCGACGGAGATCATCAGCGACGCCGCCCTCAAGATAGCCAACGTCGTCCTCCACGAGATCGAGCCCCACCCGATCCTGGCGATGGCCATGAGGGAGTCGGACGAGGTGATCACCAGGGTCGAGATAGCTGCCGGGGCGGAGATGGACGGAAAGACCCTCGGCGACTTGGACCTGGAGACGGAGACGGGGATGTACGTCCTGGCGGTGAAGCGGGGTGGGAGATGGACCTACAACCCCAAGGCCAGGGTGACCCTGGGTTCCGGCGACCTGATCTTCGCCCGGGGGAGCAAGGGCGGCGAGGAGCTGCTGCGCAAGATGAGCGGCGCGCGGCCGTGAACGTTTTTATCGACAGATCCGGCGAGGGGGGACTCGGCGGCTCCACGGACGACCTATGCCCGCCGATCTCGGCTACTCTTTCCTCTTGCCCCTTCTCCGGAGGACTACCGTCGATGTGACGAAGTAGCTGGAGGCGAAGATCGCCGCGGCGAGGAAGGACTCGCCGAGGCTGGGGTTTCCGATCCGGTCGAGGTATAGGGTGTAGACTAGGAAGAATATCATCCCCGCCACCAGAGTCTGGTAACCCACACCCCTCCTTTTGAAGTTCGATAGCATGCTCATGCCCGGGGGTATCCCACCTACAGATACTTCACCCCTTCGTTCGGGACGGCTTGCGCCTCCGGGATCTTGCCGGTCCTGGTCATGTAGAGCCTCGTCCACCAGACGGTGGTGAGGGGCGATATCACCAGGATGCCGACGACGCCGCTCAGGGTGGAGAAGAAGGCGCTGGCAGCCTCAGATCCAGAGAAGGGGACTGCCGCAAACTGGATCGCCATGGAAACCGCCATCACCACGAGCCAGATGAGAAATACGTCCATCTTCTTCGATAGGAAGAAACCGATCCCTCCTTTTATCGCGCCGATGGGGCCGAGATCCTCGACGACGAGGGCGTAGGGTACCATCGCCAGGAGGAGGGATATCAGAAGGGCGTAGGCGATGAGGAGGATCATCCAGAGGACGAGGGAGCCGAACTCGGGCTCGCTTGCCGCAAGAGCTGCCGATATCTCCGAGATGAAGGGGAGGGAGAGGGCTACGGCCCCGGCTATGATCAAGGCCATCATGATCACCTCCGCCATAAAGAGGCTCAGGTAATGGCGCCTTCCCGAGGCCCACATATCCTTCAAGGTGGTCTTTCCTTTCAGTGTCGCCTTTCTCGCCATCCCTATGGCTCCGGCGGTGAAGAAGCTGGAGGCCAGGTAGATCAGAAGAACGCCGACGAGGAGGACCGCCGCCGCCATACCCAGGTTAGCAGCGGACTTGAGGAGTTCTGCCAGCTCTTCGGGGGATCCCATCTCCCCCGCCGTGGAGAACGCCTCGGGAGATCCGGTGATCAGAGGATAAAAAGCTACAACCACCGTGAAGATGCCCAGGATCATCATCGCGACGATCATGAGGACGAAGGGGACGGCAAGGTTGAGGTTTTGCCTCCAGGTCTCATAACCCGTCCTTATCAGGGTTCCAATGTCTTCGTACATATGGAGACCGCCTTTGGCCTCGGATGTATAACATTCTTTCGAGAGGTCTTCAGAGATGGGGTCCGCCGGGAACCTCGGAATTATTCTCGTTTTGGATCTTAGCCCGTCATATCCCAGAGGTCGTCTCCGACGTGGTGGACCGACTTTACCGCCTTTCCTGACCCTCTCATCTCGGGGCCGGGGAGGAGGGCTACGCCGACGGCGAGGGGCTTTCTGTGCTTCTCCTCGACGATCACCACCGGATCTCCGGGTTCGATCTCTGGGTCTGCATCCACGATCCCCGGAGCCATGACGTCGGCTCCGTTGACGATGAAGCTGACGGCTCCGGAGTCCACCACCACTATCTTCTTCTTCGGCTTGAACTCCAGAGCGCCCCGGACGGTGAAGAAAGGTCGCCCCTCCATCATCATGAATATGGGCCTCCCCTTCAAGAGGACCAGGTTGAAGTCTTGATCTGTCTCGGCTACCTCAAGAGAGAGACCTCGCATATTTCGGGGTTCTTCCAGGAACGGCTCAATCAACCTCAGGATCTTCTTCGACTCGCTCCCCTTGAGGTGGTGCCTGGATTTGATCTTCATAAAACCCCAATTCCCCGACAAGTTTAAATACGCAACGTGCAAGTCTCGCCATAGCTTTTGTCTATCAGACTGGAGAGAGGCCGATGGCTCAGAGACCCCTTGATATTTTAAATGAATCGCTGAACGGGCCCGTAATAGTCAAGCTGAAGGACGGAAGGGCGTTTAGAGGAGAGCTTCAGGGCTACGACATCCACATGAACCTGGTGCTCGACAACACCGAGGAGATAGGAGAGGAAGAAGATTCGCAGAAGCTCGGAACGGTCGTAGTCCGAGGAGATAACGTGGTTTACATTTCACCGTGAGGTTAAATAAATGACAAAAGGCACCCCATCCATGGGAAGGCGCCAGAAGAAGACGCACGTCAAGTGTCGTCGCTGTGGCAAGGTATCCTTCAACTTCCATAACAAGGCCTGCGCATCCTGCGGCTTCGGCAAGTCCAAGAGGCTCCGGGGCTACGGCTGGCAGAGATACAGCAGCAACCACGGCGGAAGCTGAGCGGAGGTCCGGGTTGCAGGACAAGTGCGGCGTGGTGGGGATCTCCTCGGGAGATTCGTGTCGCAACGTGGCCAAGTCGATCTATTATGCCCTTTACGCCCTGCAACATCGAGGCCAGGAGTCGGCCGGGATCTCAGTATACGACGGGAAGGTCGTCTGGACCCACAAGGCCATGGGGCTCGTCGCCGAGGTCTTCAACAACGCCCGGATCGAAGCCCTGGGTGGGGCCACCGGCATAGGTCACGTCAGGTACTCTACGGCGGGAGAATCAGCGCTCAAGAACAGCCAGCCCATCCTGGTGAAGTACAGGGAGGGCTCCGTCGCCATCGCCCACAACGGGAACCTCGTCAACGCAGGAAAGCTCAAAGAGGAGCTGGAGGCGGAGGGGGAGGTCTTTCATTCCACCTCCGACACCGAGGTGATCGCCCGCCTCTTCGTTCGGGCGATGCTGGAGCGGGAGGACCCCGCCGAGGCGGTCAGGACGATAATCCGCAAGGCAGTCGGCTCTTACTCCATCGTCATCCTCGCGGGAAATCTCATAATAGCGGTGAGAGATCCCCTGGGGATAAAGCCCCTCTGCGTCGGAAAGACCGACTCCGACATCATCATCGCCTCAGAGTCCGTCGCCATCGACACCCTCAACGGGACCCTGGTGAGGGACGTTCGGCCCGGGGAGATGGTGATCGCCAAAGATGGCGACGTCCGGTTCTACCAGCTATCCCACCAGCAGTGCCCGGCCCACTGCGTCTTTGAGTACATCTACTTCGCCAGGCCCGACAGCATCATGGACGGCAGGCTCGTCTACGACGTCCGGGTCAAGATCGGGGCCGCCCTCGCCGAAGAGCACCCCTGCGACGCGGATACCGTGACGCCCATCCCCGACTCGGGGATCACCTTCGCCGTCGGCTACCACCAGAGGTCCGATATAAAGTACCGGGAGTGTCTGATGAAGAACCGCTACATAGGCAGGACCTTCATCATGCCCGGCCAGGAGCTGAGGGAGACGGCAGTCCGGCTGAAGATGAACACCATCCGCCCCAACATCGAGGGGAATAGGATCATCATGATCGACGACTCCATCGTCCGGGGGACGACGAGCCGGCGGATCGTGGACATGGTGAAGTCCGCCGGGGCCGAGGAGGTCCACGTCCGGATCGGAAGCCCCCCCATCCTCGCCCCCTGCTACATGGGGATCGACATGGCGACGAGGGACGAGCTGATCGCCGCCCACAAGACCGTCGCCGGGGTCGAAGCGGTGATCGGCGCGGACTCCCTCGGCTACATCAGCCACGAGGGGCTGGTCGAAGCAATCGGCGTTCCCCGGGAGAGCCTCTGCATGGGCTGTCTCACAGGGGTTTATCCCGTCGAGATCCCCGGCGAGGTCTGCCGCCTCGCGCAGACGAGGATCACGGAGTACATCGAAGAGTGAGCTCCCCCTAGGGGGTGGGTAGGGTTTTTAGGTTCGTATTCATTGGTCATCGGTTAAGCCAAAAAACCGCATTGAATTGCTCGCCGATAGCGGTTCTCTAAGACAAACAGTTAAAAATTTATGTAAAGTGTCTACTCTTCCCCACGTTTAGATATCACACACAGGGCATTCATCACGTCGTTTTTCATGGCATAGAGTACATTGAAATATAATTTAATAATGAACAGAATAACTCTTTACATAGAAAACTATCAA
>JANKMW010000124.1:3288-5940 GCA_024649985.1 Methanothrix sp. | reverse complement strand
GGGAACTGGCGAGGACCAGAATTGTTGGTGCACCTGGTGATCATGGCAGAGAGTCCATAAGTCCTGGCGTAGGCGAAGACGAAGACGTCGGAAGCGGCCTTGCTCGCGGAGTAGGGCGACGACGGCCGTAAGCCGTCGGTCTCCCGAAAGGAGCCGACCAGGGCATCTCCATAGACCTCGTCGGTGGATATATGGACGAGCCTCGCCTCCGGGTTTCTCGTCCTGAGGCCCTCCAGGATCGAGAAGGTCCCCAGGACGTTGCTTGCAAGGAAAGGCTCTGGGCCGGAGATGCTCCGGTCGACGTGGGTCTCGGCGGCGAAGTTCACCACGGCGTCGGCGCCCTCTACGAGATTTGCCATAAGATGGCGATCGGAGATGTCTCCTTCGACGAAGGAATACCTCTCGTCCTCAGCGACCCCCCTCAGGTTCTCCGGGTTTGAGCCGTGCTTCAGGGCGTCGACGTTGACGATTCGGGCCTCTTCGTGCCGGTCCAGATAGTGGCGGATGAAGTTGCTTGCGATGAACCCCATCCCGCCGGTGACTAATAACTTCATAGGATCACAACAGTATCTCCGAGTTGTCTCCGGCTATGAACCTGTGGCCTGCAGGCCTGCGGCCGTTCTCCCCGATCACCACGTTCTTTCCTATCAGGCTCTCCACTATCCTGCCTGCGTTAGATATGGTGCACCCCTCCATGATTACGCTGTCCTCGATCTCCGTCCCCTCGATGTTGCAGCCGTCGTTTATGGAGGTATAAGGCCCGATATAAGAATCCCTGATGATGCAGTCCTCCCCCAGGATGCACGGCCCCTTTATCTCGGAGTTCTCGATGGAGGATCCTTTCCCTATGACCGCCCTTCCGAATATCCTGGACCCTCTCAGAGCCCCATCGTTCTTCGGCCTCATCTCGTCGAGGACCAGCCGGTTCGCCTCCAGGATGTCCTCGGCCTTCCCCGTATCCTTCCACCACCCGTCGACGACGGAGGCTTCTACCCGGTGACCGTTATCGATCAACCACTGGATGGCATCGGTGATCTCCAATTCGTTTCGCCACGAGGGATTTATGCTCTTGCAGGCTTCAATTATCGCGGGCTTGAAGAAGTATATCCCCACCAGGGCGTAGTTGGAGGGTGGAACCCGCGGCTTCTCCACCAGCCTCTTGACCCTCCCCTTTTCATCGAGGTCCGCCACCCCGAACCTCTGGGGGTCATCGACCTGCGTAAGGAGGACGAGGGAGTCGGGGTCGAGGTCTCTGAAGGAGTGGGAATGACGGGTTATGCCGCCCTTGATGACGTTGTCTCCCAGGTACATTATGAACTCCTCTTCGCCGAGAAAATCCTCGGCGATGAGGATCGTATGAGCCAGCCCCGCAGGTTCGCCCTGGAAGATGAACTCGATTCCAGCGTCCCATTCGCGGGACCCTACCGTATCGATGATCTGGTCCTTATTCGGGCCGACGATGATCCCAATCTCTCTTGCCCCGGCCTCTATCACGTCCTCAATGGCGTAGAAGAGGACGGGTTTATTGGCGATCGGTATCAGCTGCTTCTGCTGAGAGTGCGTTATGGGCCGCAGCCTCGTCCCATGCCCTCCGGATAATATTAGCGCCTTCATAACAAGGACCTCGATAAATCCTATTTCTGATCAGAAGAGATCGTCTTCGCGAACCAGTTCTTCCAGGGTGGGCCAGAGGCGGTCCCTCTCTGAGATTACTGGATCCTGGACGGGCCACGATATGCTCACCTCTGGATCATTCCAGACCAGCCCCCCCTCACACTCTGGAGCGTAGACGTTGTCGACTTTGTAGACGACTTCGGCTATATCGCTCAATACTAGAAACCCGTGGGCACACCCTCTCGGGACGTAAATCATATCTCTGTTCTCTTCCGATAGGACGACCCCCAAGTATCGCGAAAAGGTCGGCGATCTCCTTCTCAGATCCACCAGGACATCGTAAATTACGCCCCTGGTACATCGGACGATCTTGGCCTGGGCATACGGCTCCTTTTGGAAGTGAAGCCCCCTGAGGACGCCCCGTTCGGACCTTGAGTGGTTGTCCTGGACGAACTCTGCATCTACTCCTGCCTTCTGCATATCATCTTTTTTATACGTCTCCAGAAAGAAGCCTCTATCGTCAGCGAAGACCTTCGGCTTTATCAAGAAGGCATCGGGAATTGCAAGCCTCTTAAACTTGAAGGGAATCTAAATCACCATCCAAATGACATACTCTCATCATGTCTTTAGCCACCTCATCTTCCGCTCTGTCCCCTTTCGCCCTCTGCCGAAATTCATATATTTTTCCGTCCGGCCTCTATAATCTGAATTTGAGCCGACGCCAAGCCCTTGCCCTTTTAGGTTGGGGGCTCAACTTATCCTCAAACCTTTCGGTCGAAGAGCCGTTGGATCCGGGGCCAGCATCTCAGTTGGTCTCTGACCAGAGTGCCCAAATCAAGTCGCATCTTTCTTCGTATCGGACTCCTGTTCCTGCCAACCCTAGCCGGGATCAAAAGAGCCGACTTCCAGGTCAAACTCCCTTGATCAGGCCCTCGTAGAGGGCCTCCGTCATCAATGCCACGCGGTTCCAGCTGTAATATCTCTCTGCGATCTCCCTTCCGACATATCCCATTCTGAGCCTGAGAGCCTCGTTCTTCA
>JANKMW010000124.1:0-3278 GCA_024649985.1 Methanothrix sp. | reverse complement strand
GGCCACCTCGTCTCCGCTCTCGACGATCAGACCTGCACCGTACCGCTTCACCATCTCTGCGACGCCGACGATCTCGGTGCTCACCACAGGCCTTGAGCAGGCCATCGCCTCTAACAGGACCATTCCGAAGGTCTCTTGGCTCGCAGATATGGATGGCAGCACGAACAGGGCGCAGCTGTTGTAGAGTTCGACGATCTCGTCCTCGGGGACGCGGCCGAGAAATTCGACCCGATCTTCGAGGCCGATGGAAGTGGCCATATTCTCATAGCGGTCCAAAAGCTCTCCCCCGCCCCCTACAACCAGCTTCGCCTCCGGCATCTCTTTGACCACGTCCACCATCGCCATGAGCAGCCTATCCAGACCTTTGAACCCGTGAAATCTGTCAAGCACACTTATGAAGAGAACCTTCTTTCCCACCGGAGGTTCTTTCTCTGGAAGGTCGATGGGTCTGAACCTTGTGACGTCAACCCCGACAGGTATTATATTTATTTTATGTAAGTACTGCTTCAAATGTGGTGAAGATTCGATCACCTTCGGATTGGTTACTATTATCTTGGAGGATTTATTCAATATGATTTTTAGGTTTACATTGTTGTATATTTTCGCCACATAGTTCATCCGGCCTCGCCCCACGATATCGCTGTGGTGGGTCAAGACCATGGGCCCTCTTTTCGCGGCTGCGGCCAGAGCGCTCCAGTCCGCGCTCCAGGGCGTGGGCAGGTGGGTGTGGAGGAGGTCGAAATCCTCCCTCAGGATCTCAACCGGCAGGCTGGGGGTGATGTTCGTATTCGCCACCTTGCCGATGTAGGGGAGCCGACGAACCCTGATCCCCTCCAGAACCTCCTCCCCTGCCGACTTCGGCTCGTTTGCGCAGAGGACGGTCACCTCGTGGCCGAGGCCGACGAGCTCTCGAGATAGGCTGAATACGTAGTTCTCCACCCCGCCGGTGTAGGGGCGAAAGCGAGCCGGGGTCATGAGGATCTTCATCTTTTCACCATTTAGAGCCTCTCGTATACTCCTTCGACCTTCCTCGCGATATCGGACCAGTCGTAGCCTCTTGCAAATTCCTTCGAATCTCTGGCCATCTTCTTATAGGAGCCGTCACTGAGAAGATCTATCATCTTCGACGCCATAGATGGAGCCGACGGATCGCATAATACCCCGTTCACCCCCTCCTTGATGAGGGCTGCTGCGGCGCTCCTCTCTGCATCGACGACTACGGCCGGAAGGCCGGAGGCGTTCGCCTCCAATAAAGAGATGCCGAACCCCTCCCTCATGGAGGGGAGGACGAAGACCTTCGAGGACTTCATCTTCGCCGTCACCTCCTCTTCTGAGTCGAGAAACCCCAAAAAATCGACGTTCTCCTGGATCTTCAGCTCCTCTGCCAGCCTTGCGAGCTTCTCCCTCTCAGGGCCGTCCCCGACGATACAGCACCTGATCTCGGGCAGATCTTTCTTGGCGATCCCCACCGCCTCTATGAGGAGGTCTACCCTCTTGTGGGCCGAGAGCCTCCCGGCGTAGATGACGTCGCATGAGGGCTCTGCGGCCTCGACGGAGTCGATCTTCCGAAGGTCGACGCCGTTTGCCACCACCTCCATCTTCTCGCCGTTCACCCCCAGGGCTGATAGATCGTCTCTCACCATCTCCGATACGGGAATTATCTTATCAGGAAGACGGACCGCGAGCCTCTCGATCCCCTCCCCAACCATCCCCTTCCATCCCAGGTACTCGCGCCAGTAGTCGCCCCAGACCTCATGCCAGGTTATGACGAGGGGCGTCTTACCCAGGACGGAGTGGACCTTAGCCGGAAAGCAGTGAAGGTAGGGGAACTGCTGGGCGTCGATGACGTCGAACTCCCCCCGGAAAGAGCGCAGGAGCCTCGACGAAAAAATGACCGCGGCCTTTATCGACCGCCTCCCATCGACGTAAAGATCCATAGGGTCGCAGACGGCGCATAGGCGGACCCCCTCCCGTTCGATTGCCCTCTCGCCGTCCCAGTATTTCATCCCGAAGATGGTCACCTCGTGCCCCCTCTCCGCCAGCCTCCGGGATATCTCCCAGACCCTCTTCTCCGCACCTCCCTTGACGTGAGGGTAAATTACGTCGTGGATATAAGCGATCTTCATGGTCGCCCCGGGACTCTTCTATCTTTTCCTCTCATCTTGCAGACCTCCCAGGCTCCATCACCCCGCCCGGCTCATCCCTCCCTTCCTTCATCGGAGTTGAGGAGGAGGAGGCTTATGAAGATCGCCGAGAACGCCGTCTGAATCCCCATTATCGTCAGGACCATCGCCATCACCGACTCCTGCATCTCCTGGAGGGATCCGTATCCCGCCTCCATCCAGGTCAGTATCACCTTCAGCCCCAGGATCACTCCAGCCGATAAAAGAGTCGTCCCCACGATGAGCTCCCTCTCCAGGGAGTGGTAGCTTGTGAGGCTCTTTGCAAGGCGGCCCTCTCCACCCACCCCATAGGCCTTTCCGAAGGCAGCGATGTAGATCCCCGAGAGGAGGGTCTGATAACCGATCAAAAGGAGCATCGACCCCAGGATGAGAGAGTGCATCCTCAGCTCCCGGCTCGGCTCCTGGATCAGTACGAAGAGGGTCAAAGCAAGGCCGATGACCAGGGCTACAGACCCCGGAAAGAGGAGGAAAGGACCCGGCCGATAAAGCATCATGAACCGCAGGTGCCTCCAGCCGTCGGAGAAGGATCGCAGCTTCGAGGCCCCCTTCCGCGGGGAGTAGGTTATGGGGACTTCCCTTATCCGAAGCTTCTTTCGTGAGGCCTCTATCACCATCTCCGAGGCAAACTCCATCCCCCCGGCCCGGAGGTGGAGCCCGTCGAGAGCCTCCCTGGATATCGCCCTCATCCCGCAATGGGAATCGGAGATCCCTGCCCCGAAGAGGAGGTTGAGGATCCGGGTGAGGAGGGGGTTACCTACATACCTGTGGAGGGCGGGCATCGCCCCCTCTTCTATGGTCCCTTTGAGCCTCGTCCCCATGACCAGATCAGCCTCTCCCCTCTCCAGGAGCTTTATGAACTCGTCCATCTCGCGGGGGTCGTAGGTGAGATCCCCGTCCATCATGACGATGTACTCGCCCCGGGCCCGGGCAAACCCCGCCAGGTAGGCGTTGCCGTACCCCAGCTTCTCCGGCTTCACCACCACCGCCCCCAGGGAGAGGGCGACCTTTGGCGTCGAGTCCGAGGAGCTGTCCGCCACGATCACCTCCCCCTCGATCCCCATCTCATCGAAGACGTCCATCGCCCGGCGGATGCAC
>JANKMW010000123.1 GCA_024649985.1 Methanothrix sp. | reverse complement strand
CGGCCCCCGCGAGAAAGTCGATGTACTCGCGCCCTTCCTCGTCTTCCAACGTCGCCCCCCTGGCCTTCGTGAAGACGGCCGGGAAGTTGCGACAGTAGCTTCGAACCTTTGATTCAAGACGATTTGTTGTGCTAATATCGTTCATGATTGTATCACCCATTCAGATTTATCGGTCCCATCCGGAGGAGATCTGTAGCTTCGTGGTCTTGGTCACCGAACTGCAATATTTCTCCGGCGGGGCTCGCCTTCTCAGAGCCGTCTCTCAAGGGTCTGACGTCATATTTGGAGAGCATTCTCCCGACTCCGGTGGGAAAAGAGAAGAACTACGGGCTTGGATTATGCCCAGCTTCTTCAGAATTATTCTTATCTGCTTTGGGGTGTACTCCACGCCGAACTGCCCTTTTACGAGGTCTCTGACCTCCATCGTCGTCCAGCGGTCCCTCTGGCGGAGGAGGAGTTCGAGCCGCCCTCTCTCCGCTTCCGAGAGCTTCGTCGGCCTTCCGCCGCCGTGCCTCGGGATGAGCCCCTCATAGCCGCCATCGTTCCACCTCTTCTGCCAGGTGTATCCGACGCTCTTGGTGATGCCGACCAGATGGGCCGAGGTCTCAACGCTAAAGCCCTGATACCGGTATCTGATGAAGCGGAGCCTCTTCAGAACCCTGGCCCATTTCTCCAGCTCCTTAATCCTATCATCGAGCTCCTCGGCCGCCATACACCTTCGTATGGATACCTGCTCCGGCTTGGGCATATAAGACGATTGAAATTAATACATATTAAATGTTCGGTTCGAATCAATTTATATTGCGTTTAAGCAACCGAAATTTATTTAACTGCAGCCGTCTCCCAAGAGTCTGTCTAGTCGCACGCGAGGAGGCATAGCCGAAGATCCTCGAAGTCGGAGAGGCGGCTAGAAGGAAAATGCGTCGAACCCTCATGGACCAGAAGGGCCAGGGCATCTCGCCCCGGCCTTCTGTTCTCCTCCCAAATAGAATAGCGCGGCTCTTCTAATGCCCGTCGTGTCTTGGAGCTTTTAAAGCCCCTTCATGATATGGAGCTCACCGTGTAATCTGTCTTCTGCCACCAGTCTCCGTCCACCACCGCCGCCCTGTAGCCCATCGTCCTGAGGGCGAAGTAGAGGGCCGTGGCCTCTGGAGTTCCGTATATCATCTGGACCTTGCCCCCGTCGATGCCCCGTCCGGTGAAGAGCCGCTCCAGCTCCCCGGCGGTCTTGAGGGTCCCGGCTTCAGGATCGGAGTAGAGGTCGGCGGTCTTGAAGTACATCGAGTTTGAGATCCGCGAAGCTGCACGGTCAGGGTAGCTGGACCGGGCATCGACGATCTGAGCTCCTAGATTTCCATGAGCCTCCTTCAGCATAGTCTCGTCGACGAGAAGCCCCACCCTCAACGCCGAGGAGTACTCCGACTCTTCAGGCTCCGGGGCGTTCTGGACGAGATCGAGACCGTTGAGGGCTCTAACGTCCCCGTCCAGGCGGGCGAGGTTGGGGTGGCCCAGGACCTCCAGGGCCCAGAAGAGGTAGGCGGAATCGTCTCCGTCGCCATAGACTACGATGGAGTCGGTCTCTTCGATGCCGATACTGGATAATAGTGAGACGGCAACATCGATGTCGAGAGCTCCTGCAGGCCGCAGCCACCTCCAGTAAAGGTTCCTAGCCCCCGGGAGGTGCCCCCTCTCGTAATCGGCGGGAGACCTGGCGTCCAGGAGTATGCGTCCATCGATGTCGTCACCCGGGCGGAAGATGAGCTCAGTCTTCGGATACTCGACGCTTGAGACCCCGCTCTCCTCGTTTTTGGCCCTCGACTTCTCCGCCTGATCACGGAGGCTCCCTGAAGATGGCCCAGAGTCCGCCTGGTTTGGAGCTTTATGGTATTTGTCCCACCAAGCGTTGAAGTTATTCCAGTCCGGACAGTCGGGACATCCCGGGGTGGACGCCGAGGCTGCGGAGGCGAGGATAACTCCGGCGAAGAGAAATGCGACTATGGAGCCGGCGCCCAGGCGACAGATACAGGAACACTCAGGGCTCGATCTGTGAAGCTGCCCGTAAGATCTTGAAATCGATCTCGAATTTGCGATGATCATCACTCCCCATTCCCCGTACTAAAGCCGACCGCTCTATTTGAGCCTGGCGAGCCGATGGACGGCAACCTATTAATATCGTAAATCTTGTTCATCATAGATTTATAAAGTACTTTAATGTACTTAGATATACATAAATGTAAAAATTCGAGGTGTGGCCATTGATCGGAAAGTCGGTAAGGATGGAGCGGATCTTCAACCGGGAGACGGATAGGACGGTCATCATACCCATGGACCATGGCGTCACCGTGGGACCGATCCGGGGGATAAAGAATGTGAGGGGGGCGGCGGATCTCGTCGCCGCAGGGGGGGCTGACGCCGCCGTCGTCCACAAGGGAGCGGCTACCTTCGGCCATCGGGGTTACGGCCGGGACCTGGGACTGATCCTCCACCTCTCTGCATCAACGAACCTGGGTCCCGACCCCAACAACAAGGTCCTGGTGGCGACGGTGGAGGAGGCCTTGAAGATCGGCGCCGACGGCGTCAGCATCCAGGTCAACGTGGGGGCCGAAGACGAGGCGAGGATGCTCGCGACTCTCGGAGAGACCTCTCGTAAGTGCCAGGAGTGGGGGATGCCGCTCCTCGCCATGATGTACCCTCGGGGCAAGAAGATCGAGGACGAGCATCGTGCAGATTACATCGCCCATGCCGCGAGGGTCGGGGCGGAGCTGGGGGCCGACGTCGTCAAGACCAGCTACTCCGGGGACCCCGACTCCTTTCGAGATGTTGTGGAGGGCTGTCCAGTGCCGGTGGTTATAGCTGGAGGGCCCCGGACGGATACTGAGGCGGAGTTTCTCGAGATGGTCGCCGACGCCATAGGAGCCGGGGCGCGGGGCGTCGCCATCGGCAGAAACGTCTTCCAGCACCAGGACCCCACCCTCATCACAAGAAGGCTCTCTTCCATAGTCCACCGGGAGATGACTGCGGAGGAGGCGCTGGAGATGGAGATGTAGCGGCAGCCCGGGGCACTGCACCTCGGTTGTGACTGATAGATTCATCCATATCACCACCTCTAGCTTCCAGAGCCCTATTCCAGGGATAAGAAGGGATCTGAGGGCGAAAGCTATGAAGAAGAAGGTAAAAGGTTCCAGGGTGTTTACGTTCTCTTGAGACCGGAAAGAGGGTGATGATGATACAAATAGTTGGTCGCAGGGGAGGGTGGTGGAGATGATATGCTCGGGTTTTGGTCGTGTCATGGGGGCGGTGCTGGCGGCAGCCCTCCTCCTCTCGCCTTCGGCCCCGGCGGAGGAGGACTTCTATAGGGCGGAAGGGGGACCTTCCATCTTCGTATCGTCTTTGAGCTCCGGCCTCGAGACCGGAAAGGTCGGCTCGATCTTCGTGGAGATCGAGAATCGGGGGCATGTGACGGGTCTGGTGGAGAAGAGGACGCCCAAAACCGAGGACGAAAAGATGCTGGCCCTTCTGGAGGGGGAGATGGAGATGGAGGCCTCTGAGGCAGTGGGGATAGAGGCGAGGCTCCTCTCCAGGGACGAGAGGCTGACTGTCCTCTCTGGAACCCAGCTTGCGGGATCCCTGTCGGGGGGCGAGACGCTGAAGAGACCCATGGAGTTCTCGGTCAGGGCTGAGGAGTCCGCAACCTCCGGGATTTACCCGATGCTCATCGAGATATCCTATGAGAGGCTCGAGGATGTCCGGGTCCTGGGAAACCCCCTGTACCCCGAGATATACTTCCAGAGGGCGAGGGCGACGGAGACTATATCCCTGGAGGTTCCGGTGATGAGGGGCCCAAGGCTCGAGGTGGCGGAGGTTAAGGGCTCTGTCTCCCCGGGCCGCTCCTGCGACCTGGAGCTGGTGATAGAGAACACCGGCGACGTTCCTGCCCGGCAGGTCGAAGCAAACCTCATCGTCCAACATCCCTTCAGCTCTGCCGATGACGCGGTCCTCTTGGGGGATATAGAGCCGGGGAAGAGAGCGGCGGCCAGGTTCCCGTTGGAGGTGGATAGAGAGGCGGACCCCGGAGAGTATGCCGTCGTATCCGCGGTCCGATACCTCCCCGGCGAAGGCCCTGAGGAGAGGAGAAAGGATCTGGCAGCTCTGGTGGTGGTGAAGGCTCCAACGGGGCTGCGGGCTCTTCTCGTCGTCCCCGTCGTCGCCATAGCCCTGACCCTCATCTACCTCGGCTGGACAAAAAAGGGGCTCAGGCTCCCCAGGCTCCGGAAGAAGAGGCGGTGGTGATCCCCCGGGGATGTGGATCGGCCCTCCAGCCGAATATCTCCGAAGGCCTTGAGACCTTCGGAAGATCTATCGGGCCAGAAGGTCCAGGAACTGCTCCTGGGCCCTCTCCAGGATCGCCTCTTCTCCGGGGATGACACCGCCCTTCATCAGGACATTCCCGTCGACTATCGTCGTGTCGACGCCGCCCTGGGCGCTGTAGACGAGGTGGGAGAGTATATTCCCATCAGTGAGGGGGAAAAACCAGGGCTTCTGCAGGTCGATGAGGGCGAGGTCGGCGAGGGCACCGGCCCGGATGCCGAGGTCGAGGCCGAAGGCGGCGTAGGCGTTCTCCGTAGCCATCTTCCATACTTCTCCGGCGCTGAAGAGGTCGGGGCGAGAATGGGCGCACTTCTGGGCGATGGCCGTCGTCTTCATCTCATGGAAGAGATTGAGGCTGTTGTTCGACGAGGCCCCGTCGGTCCCGAGGCAGATGTTGGCCCCCGTCCTCGCGAGCCGGTCGAGGGGCGCGATCCCCGAGGCGAGCTTGTGGTTGCTGATGGAGCAGTGGGCTACGGTGACGCCCCTCTCTGCGATGATCGATATGTCCCTTTCCGAGAGCCAGACGCAGTGAGCCGCCACGACCCGGTCGCTGAGAAATCCGATGGAGTCGAGATACTCGACAGGGCTTTTGCCGCAGTTCTTCTCGAAGCTCTCCACCTCCGACCTCGTCTCTGAGAGGTGGATGTGAAGCATCACGTCGTGCTTTTCTGCGATCTCTTTGGACTTAAGGAGCGTCTCCTCAGAACATGTGTAGACGGCGTGGGGTCCCAGGGCTGGAACGATCAGGTCGTCGCCCTTCCACCTCTTTACGAAGGGCTCGGCCCTTTCGATCTGGTCTGGCCTCATATCGAAGACGACCTCAGAGAGGAAGGCCCGAAGGCCCATCTCCTTCGTCGCCCTGGCCGTCTCGTCCATGAAGTAGTACATGTCGTTGTAGCAGGTGATCCCGCCCCTGATCATCTCGAGGCAGCCGAGCTTAGTCCCCCACCGGACGTCTTCGGCCGTCAGCTTCGCCTCCAGGGGCCAGATCTTCTCCGAGAGCCAGGGCAAGAGCTCCATGTCGTCGGCGTAGCCCCGAAATAGCGTCATGGCGAGGTGGGTGTGGGCGTTGACGAGGCCCGGTATCGCGAGCTTTCCGCTGCCATCGATCACCTCGCCGTCGCCGGACTCGTCGGCGACCCCGGGGCCGATCCCGGCGATCCGGGACCCGTCGATGGCGATGTTCACATCCCGGAGAAGCCTTCCGTCCTCCATGATCGAGAGGTCTTTGATCAGCATGATTTTCCCCTCTCCCGGCATCGACGTTAAAACTTTTGCAACCGTCCTGATCGCCAGGCTTAAAAAGTCCACGCTCCAACAAACCGGAGCGTGCTGAGGTAGCCAAGCGGCCTACGGCGCCGGTCTTGAACTCGGACCATCTTTTCTCAAGGAAGGCCCGACGGGGGAACCGGTGGTGCACTGCGCCTCGTGAGTTCAAATCTCACCCTCAGCGCCAATTTACCAATCGAAAACGGCTTTTAAATAGTCGGCTTCCTAAGTCAATGGAATCAGCCGGATGGCCTAAAGGGCGAAAAGATAGTTTTGCATGATTTCGACTCCGACCGGATGGAGGACCATTTCTCGCCTCGCTGTTGCCACCCGGCTTTCCGCATCAACCCTCCAATCCGTAGTATTTTTCACAATCCTTTC
>JANKMW010000122.1 GCA_024649985.1 Methanothrix sp. | reverse complement strand
TTTGGATTGTTTGGGGAGGAAAAGAAAGAACAGCCCTGCGAAGACATGTGGATTGACAGACCACGATTGGTCGCTGAGGGAACTGTTGACTTATCCGTATCACAGAATATCAACCAGTTAGAGGTGCACCACCGATCATCCTCCACGCCATCATGGAAAATGTATAAATTTATATCTGCCGACTGTATAGCAGAAGAGAGATCTGTCGGCGCGTCGCCGTGAGGTTGGCTGCGGGTCAGAGGATGGTCTGGGGTGGTCTGTTGTCGTATAAGAATCTCTGGAGGATGATCATCGCCGTTTACGCCGTCGTCGCCCTCGCCGGTGGGGGGACGATCACCGTCTGCTCCAGCGGCTGCGACTACTCAAGCCCCAAGGCTGCCATCTTCGCCGCGAGGGAGGGGGACGTGGTGGAGGTGATGAGCGGGAGGTACTACGACCATCAGAAGATAGATAAGAAGATCGTCCTTTTGGGCGTCGACTCTGGAGGCGGGAAGCCGGTCCTAGACGCCACGGGATACGCAAGCCCCATCACAGTCACCGCCGACGGGGTCGTCGTCGAGGGGCTGAGGCTCATGAACGGGGGTCCCGGATCCGCCGGGATCCTCGTCGTCTCCTCAGGAAACGTCATCGTGAATAACGACGCCAGCAACAACTACGTCGGAGTCCGGCTCGTCGGGTCCAACAACTCAAAAGTCCAGGGGAACGTCGCCAGCGGCAACCTGGAATACGGCATAGTGCTGGAGGGGTCGTTTGGGAACGTCATCTCCGATAACGTCATACTGAAGAACTTCATCGGGAACGCCTTCGACGACGGGACGAACCGATGGGACGACGGCTCGGTGGGAAACAGGTACGGGGACTTTGACGACCCGGAGGAGGGGTGCATCGACGCCGACCTCGACGGGATCTGCGACCGGGGCCGCGAGATTCCTGGTGGGTCGAACCTGGACAGGTTCCCGAGGGCCGCTGGATGATGCCGATACGGGGATTATCGAAGAGAGGGGGGCGGAGGGGCAGAAAGTGGCGAGTTGGAGATGAAGAGAAGGATGAGAAAAAAATGGAGAGGATCAATAGGGTCACCCCTGGAAGTCGATCTTTATCGGCCCCTCTGCGATCTCCTCTATCCTCTCCTCGAGATCCGCCAGCTCCGCAGCCAGCCTCTCCTCCAGGGCTGCTAGGTTCCTCCTCTTCTCCTGAAGGCCAGCTTCCAGGGCGGGGATCTTCTGGCGGACCAGGTCGCGCCTCTCCTTCAGCCTTCCGGCCTCGCGGCCGCTCTTGGAGAGGCTCCGGCCGATATCTTCGATCTCTCGATGGAGGGCTGAGTGGCGGGCCTTAAGAACTTCCAGGGGCCTATCTTCCAGGAGGTGGTCGATCTGCTCGAGGATCCGCTCCCTCTTCTTATCCCGAAGACCCAAAAGGTCCACCTTCGACTTCAGCTCCAGGAGCGCCCCCGATATGTCCCCCTCCAGGGCCCTCGCCGGGGAGGCAGAGAGCTGCTGGAAGAGCTCCCGATGCTGGAGGGCTATCCGATCGCTGGAGTCCTGCTTTACTATTCTGGATATGGCCTTGGTGAGGGGAGACACCAGGTCCCCCATGGACATCTCGATCTGGTCGCGCTCCCGGAGCTTCTGCTCCAGGGATGTCTTCTCCTCCAGCATCCTCTTCCCCTCGTCGCTTTTGGTCCAGGATTCTATCTCCTTCTGGTGGAGCCTCTCTTTGTCCCTCAAGAGGGCGAGATGCTCCTCCTCCTCGGAGATCTCGGCCCCGAGGGCTTCAATGAGGCGACGCCTCCCCCGGATCTGGGCTGCCAGCTCCGCTGCCTCCCCGAACCTGCCGAGGTTCGCCTCCTCTTCTATCAGGTAGTCTCCCAGGTCTTTGAGGTGGCGGCTGATGGCGCCGAGATCTGAGTTGATCGCCTCCACCTCCTCCGGAAATAGGGCGGCTGTGTACCTCTGGGCCCTACCGAACTTCTGGACGGTGTTCTGAAGCTGCTTCAATATGGAGGAGTGGTACTCTTTTGCGGACCTGAAGTCTGCCCCGGCGGGGGGCGCGAGCTTCGACGAGAGGAGCCTCATCTGGCGGGAGACGTTCTCTCTTGCCGCCGTTCCCGCCTTGAGAAGCCTCGGGGGGACCTCATCATCAGGCTCTGCCGCCTCCAGAGCCGAGATCTTCTTCTCCAGGTCTATTGCCATCCTCTCTATGGTGGCGTAGATTGATCGGACCCTCATCTCGAACTGGGGCTTGTCGGAACGGTCCCTCAGCCAATCTTCGACGTGAGATAGGGCCAGGGTCGCAGGCTCCTCCTCCCGGCGGTCCGGGCCGGCTTTTCCCATCTGAAAGATCTTCTGTAACCACTTCAAGGCCGTATCCTCCTCTATCGATATCAAATCGGGATGGGGACTTATAAATCATCCGACCTTTTCCTCTCCCAAAAGTCTTAAAGAGGGGCGGGCACATCCCTCCCTTCATGAAGTTCGATCCAGCCCGCGTTCGGGAGGCTGCCGGCGAGGACTTCGACGCCGCCTGGCAGCGGGGAAAGGAGTACGTAGAGGTTCCCCCCTTAAATCGGCGTTACCCCAGGCGCGTCTCTTCCTACGGCAGGCCTCACCCCATCTTCGACGTCATCGGAAGGCTGCGGGAGGCGTACCTCCGCCTCGGATTCGACGAGGCGGCAAACCCCGTCATCGTCGAGGACGCCGAGGTGAAGAAGCAGTTCGGAAGCGAGGCTCTGGCGGTTCTGGATCGATGTTTCTACCTGGCAGGCCTCCCCCGCCCCGACATAGGAATCTCCGACGAGAGGGCGGGCCAGATGAAGACGATCCTCCGTCGAGATCTGACGACGGAGGAGGTCGAAGGGGTCCGACAGATCCTCCACGGCTACAAGAAGGGGACGGTGGAGGGCGATGACCTCGTCCACGAGATCTCCGCCGCACTAGGCGAGTCCGACGCCCTCGTCTCGACCCTCATCGAGGAGGTCTTCCCCGAGTTTGAGGCCCTTGCCCCCGTCGCCACGACCAAGACCCTCCGGAGCCACATGACCTCCGGCTGGTTCATCACCCTCGGAGGCCTCGCCGGAATGGCGGCCCTTCCTTTGAGGCTCTTCTCCATCGACCGCTGCTTCCGGCGGGAGCAGTCGGAGGACGCGGCCCGATTGATGACCTACCACTCGGCGAGCTGCGTCGTCATGGACGAGGAGCTCTCCGTCGAGGACGGCAAGATCATCGCCGACGGCCTCCTTGCCCAGTTTGGATTTCAGAAGTTCAGGTTCCTCCCCGACGACAAACGGAGCAAGTACTACGTCCCCGACACCCAGATCGAGGTCTACGCCTATCATCCGGGGCTCGTGGGGTCGTCGACCAAATACGATACCGGCTGGGTCGAGGTTGCCACCTTCGGGATCTACTCCCCGACGGCGCTATCGATGTACGACGTCCCCTACCCGGTGATGAACCTGGGCCTGGGGGTCGAGAGGCTGGCGATGATCCTCTACGGCGCCACGGACCTTCGGGCCCTCACGTACCCTCAGTTCGTCCAGGACCCCGACCTCTCGGCGAGGGTGATGGCGATGATGATAAGAGTCCAGGAGGAGCCGCAGACCCCCGCGGGGATCGAGATCGCCCAGGCGATAGTCCGGACCTGCGATCTCCACGGCGACGAGCCCTCCCCGTGCGAGTTTGAGGCGTGGAAGGGGACGGTCTCAGGGAGGAAGGTCGTCGTCAAGGTGGTGGAGCCGGAGGAGAATACGAAGCTCTGCGGCCCCGCCGCCAACAACGAGGTCCTCGTCTACAAGGAGAACATCCTGGGGGTTCCCAAGACCGCCAAGTGGGAGGCGGCCTTCGAGGACGGGGTGACCACCGGCATGAGGTTCATCGACTCCTTCGCGGAGCTTGCGGCCCGGAAGGCCGAGGATGCGGCCCTGAGGGGAGAGGGGTCGGAGACGAGGGTCCGGATCGTGAGAGGCCCCGGCGACGTAAACCTCCGGCTGGGGCCGGCTCTCGAGAGGTACATCACCAGCAGGAAGAGGAAGATCGACGTCCGGGGGCCGGTCTTTACGACGGTGAGAAGCGAGGTCGTCGAATAGAACCGGCTACCAGCGATGAATACAGGATCCGAAGACGATATGGACGATTTGGAGGAGGATTATCTTGGTGAGAACGCCGGATTCGAACGCCGATGAGAAACGGGCCGCCGGAGAAGCGGCGGCGGAGATGGTCAGGGACGGGATGGTCCTGGGCCTGGGGACGGGCTCGACCGTCGCCTGGACGATCAAGAGGATAGGAGAGAAGGTGGAGGAGGGGCTCGAGGTCCTGGGGGTTCCTACGTCCTACCAGGCGCAGGAGCTGGCGATAGCCGCGGGGATACCCCTGACGAGCCTCGACCAGGACCCGGTCCTCGACCTAGCCATCGACGGAGCTGATCAGGTATCCCGGGACCTCATCGCCATCAAGGGCGGAGGCGCCGCCCACGCAAGAGAGAAGGTCGTCGCCGCATCAGCCCAGTGGTTTGTGATCGTCGCCGACTCCACCAAGCTCGTCGGTTCCCTCAGCCATCCCGTCCCCGTTGAGGTCCTTCCTATCGCCGCCAGGCTTGCGAAGAGCCGGATCGAGGAGCTGGGGGGTTCTCCCCAAATCCGGCAGGCTAAGATGAAGGATGGCCCGGTGATCACCGACAACGGCAACTTCGTCATCGACGCCGACTTCGGAAAGATCGAGGACCCCGGGGTCCTGGCGACCCAGCTCTCGGAGATCCCCGGAGTTGTCGAGCACGGTATCTTCGAGCAGATCGACCAGCTCGTTGTCGCCATCGACGGCGAGGTCAAGATATTCAGCCGCGAGTGATATCTTGAGGACGATCTGGTGGGACGAAGATATACAAGCCGTCGGGATGATCGACCAGACCCTCCTCCCCGAGAGGCTTGAGGATATCCTGGTCGGCTCCATCGACGGATTATGCGAGGCGATCCAGTCCTTGCGGGTCCGGGGGGCTCCCGCCCTCGGCGCCGCCGGGGGCTACGGCGTCGCCCTGGCGGCGGCCCGGTCCGGTGCCACCGACCCCGCCGCCCTCCTCGATGACGTAAAAAAAGCAGCCGGGGTCATCCGGGCAGCGAGGCCGACGGCCGTCAACCTCTCGTGGGGCGTCGACCGGGTCGTAAAGGCCATCGACGAGATGAGCGGATCGGCCGGCGTCGAAGAGATCCGGGCGGCGGCCCTGGCGGCGGCAGAATTGATCGCCGAGGAGGACGTTTCGATCAACAAAGCCCTCGGCGAAGTCGGAGCCAGCCTCCTGGAAGATGGGGACGTCGTCCTCACCCACTGCAACGCCGGGAGTCTTGCCTGCGTCGACTGGGGGACGGCCCTGGGCGTCATCAGGTCGGCTGTCGCCGAAGGAAAGAAGATCAGCGTCTACGCCTGTGAGACGAGGCCGCTTTTCCAGGGGAGCAGGCTGACTGCCTGGGAATTGACCGAAGACAACATTCCCGTCACCCTCATCTGCGACAGCATGGCCGGGATGATCATGCGCCAGGGGAAGATCGACAAGGTGATCGTCGGCGCCGACCGGATCACCAGAGACGCCGTCTTCAACAAGGTCGGGACGTACACCCACGCCGTCCTGGCGAAGGCTCACGGGATCCCCTTCTACGTCGCCGCCCCCATCTCCACCTTCGATCTCGCTCATTCAGAGAAGGAGGTCGAGATCGAGGAGCGGGACGCAGACGAGATCAGGCGTTTGGGAAACAAACAGCTCGCCCCGCCCGGAGTCAAGGTCTACAACCCGGCCTTCGACGCCACGCCCCTCGATCTCGTGACGGCGATCATCACCGAGCGGGGGATATACCGGCCGCCGGAGATGCCGGAGCTAGGATGAAGTGCGAGTTTTTAAATTCCTTGCCATTGAATGCTAGTACCGATGGAAACGGAAACCAGCTCAGATCAGCGCCCGGTGATCCAGGCGAGGGATATCCTGGCCAAGATAGAGCGGGGCGAGGACGTCGAGTACGACGGCGTGATCGTCGAGGGCGACCTGGATATAACCGAGCTGGAGCTGCCCACGGAGTATGTATACAGGACAGAAGATGAGAAAATGCGCTCTTTGCCCGAAGAGCTGAAAGTGA
>JANKMW010000121.1 GCA_024649985.1 Methanothrix sp. | reverse complement strand
CATCGTTCTAACGTCAAATCTGACCGCTCCAAGGGGCTGTTTGAACGGCTTAGTTTCAAACTTAAGTCTCTTGAGCATATCACTGGCTTGATCCCTGGCAGTTTGGATGAGGGCGGAAGGCAGCGTTGGATACTTCTCTCGAAGATCTTTGTATGTAGCTCTGTTGAGTCTGGTCTTGTTGTAGTCATGTGCCGCAAAACCATAGTCTATGACATCCTGACATGCGGCGTTCCATATCCTAGCCGTCTGGATGAGTTCATTAGACCTATCTAGCTTTATCTTAATAGTGCGGTACATGCTAATAGATAGTTAATACCTTTATTAGATTTATACTTTTTGGAAATCCCTCAAGGGGCACGATTCATCCCCACCCTAAAGGGTTGGGGTCTTCTCTGCCCCTTGACCCCTCTTAGATAAAATAGGTCAGGGCATCACCAGGATGCCCGCGTAACCTCTGCTAATTTCGTCCTGGCATCGCTCAGTCGAACTTTATAGCCCTATCGTACACGATCTCCGAATAGGACGGCCCTGTCTTTGTAGGCTCTTCAAGATACACCCTCCAACCGATGAAGAGCGGCTGATCCAGCTCCAGGCCGTAGGCACCCATACCATAGGGGACCTCATAGCAATGTGGATCGCCATTACAATCCCTGGCAAACTTGTAGACGTAGAGGTATTTCGCATTGGGATTGTCGGGAAGGTACTCTTCAGCAGATCCTGTGAAATCCGCGTCGGTAATTGCTTTGACGCCATTCCATATATCCGCTCCGTAGAGGGCGAAGTTCGAGTACATAGCTTTCCCTGTGGCTACATGGTTGACCCCATAGACGATTATGAACTCATTGGTATCGTTGCCCAAAGTTATTGGTGGATCTCGCAAGAAACCATAGTACTGTGATAGATCAGGGAAGGGTGGTGTAGGCGAAGAGATGGTTTGATTTGCTGACCACAGATAGCAGGCATCGTTGTCAGGGCCCAAGGCATTAATTCCTCTCTGAATACCATCGATACCCGGTTGGGTGACTATACTGGTCGGAAGCTCTGTAGCAGTCAGTCCACTGTGTTTGTTGAGGATCGCAATCCTTAGCTCTTCGAGATCGTCCAGAAGGTCAAACTCGGTAGTCCCCGTCCCACGGACTCTTAACTCTGGATAATCGTACGGATCAAGTTCCATCGGTTCATTGGGAGTAATCCTGAGAAGAACTGCCGGTATGTTATTGCGGTAGTCGTCCCCAGCCTGCTCATCCTTGTATAGGGCTGGGCGAATCAACATGAGAAACATATCAGAGTTATCCTCTGAGCCCATATTCAAAATCGAGGATGGAAACACCTGGGTGTTAAATATGTCGGACGAATACCCTGCGGATAGGCCGGCAGCCCGGATTCGTTGATCGATGCCTCTGTCGGCCGTAGCTACAATCACTGTGGTCTGATAGAATGGATCTCCTACAGACCCACTGGGAGTTCCTTCGGTATTGATAGCTAGATTGTTTACTGTATCTGCCAAAGCTGCAAAGATCCACCGGGCCTCATTTTCATATGTCCTTGTGAACAAGTAATGATCAAAGCTGAAGTATCGGCACTCTGGTGGTGTTCTACCTAAGAAAACAATAGCTTCATCTGGACCAAGATCCCAGAAAGCGGACGCGTCCTGAGGCATCCCAAGCGCCTGACTTATCCTAGCGAATAGTTCAGGTACCTCAAGGCCAGGCGCTGGTGGAACAAAATACGTCAAATATTTCGTGGTAGGGTTGTTTCCATATGCAGAAGGTAGTATACCCAAGTCACATAACTTCATCAGATCCAAATATCCTATCCTGCCTTCTTGCACAGTGAACCCATCTTGTTCCAAGGCTTGCTTAAACGCTTCCGTGTCTCCAATATCCACGTTCTCTGCAAAACTGGTTCCTATAATCAACGCCAATCCTACTACAACTAGTATATAATTTCTCATATACTATCACTTCCTTCGTGTCATTTACACTCTAATAATTTAAAAAGGTTTGGGTAGAAAGGTCTGCGGGTCGTGACTGCAAACCGTTGAAAAACGCGAATTTTAGCCTCATTCGTTGAGATTCACCATATCAAGTGCACGAGAACAGGTTCTATAGATCTGTTTCAATGGCTAGCATCGACCCCACAACCACAGCTCACTATTATCCGGCTTTGTATCCTTCAGATCTCGAATCCCTCGTAACTCTTCCGCCGGTGGTTGATATCGGCCTTGAGATAGACCGAGGTCGTCTTAAGGTCGGTATGGCCGAGCTGGGCCTGGAGGTCGTTCAACGGGACACCGCTATCCAAAGCTGCCACAGCATGTAGATGGCGCAAAGTGTGTGGACTGACGATGTTTAGCGATCTTCCATCACCTGCCATGGCATAGGGTCTCTGGACTCCAGCAGAGCAGGCAGCCTTGTCGATCACCATTCGAATCCAGCGCTGAGAGATGTGCTTGCTAGGATCACGTCCAGGGAATAGCCACACGACCCCTTCTGGCAGGCTCCTAATCCACCCCTCCAGGTCCGGGATCATTGACTGCGGTATGATGACGTCTCGATATTGTCGGGTCTTCGTCCGGCTGGCATGGATGTGAATCTCGCCTTTAACAGTATCAACATCTTCAAGTTTAGTGCCAACGAGTTCTTCGACTCGCATCCCAGTACCGAAGAGGAGCACGATAACGATTCGGTCCCGCTCGGATTCAACCTCATTGACCAACTTCCTGAAATCATCAACACTGATGAGTTTTGTGACGGCCATGATCGGTATGTTGCACCTCATTCTATATCTTACTTCCGATTTTAGCCATTTTCGGATGTAGGATAATCATCTAAACTTTTTTGTAAAGTAAGACGTACTTATTCACTCTACTTTACAAGTTTTGACTTCAGCATATGTTTTCTAAATTATATGCAGGATATGTGCTACTTTCATCTGGATATGTGCACCACATTTGACTTCGCAGAACTTCCGTATTATGTGATGCGCAGGGGTAGTTTATAAACTGGGCTCGGCCGAGGGAAAACTTGGAAAGTAGAGTACATTAGATGGAGACTCCCGGAATGTATCAAAAGCTTTTTAGATCACTACATTCATCATATCTTATTTATTGCCTTATCAGATCTCCTGATATCATCAATAGCAACAAGATGTAGGGTATCCTAGCGTCAGCCGGAACGGGACAATCGCTAGGGCTGAAATCAGGTTATATTCGTGCAAAGGGGGAGCAATTTGATAAGCCAAGCTATGACGAAAATGAGGTGAGAAACATGGAAAGGGAGAAATATTCCAAGGCGATAATCTTATTGTTATTTTTCTGGTTGTCGTCTGCAGCAGCCTTTGAGCCTGAGGCGGTTCCAGCCAACCCCGATCTCGTCGCCCTCACAGAGAGTTGGGTGCCTCCAACCGTATATAACGTGACGGATGGGGTTTATGTCGCCGTAGGCTATGGTCGCTCCAACCCCGTTTTGATAGAGGGGACGGACGGGCTCATCATAGTCGATCCCGGCGAGAGTACGACATCCGCAGGGATGGTTAAAGCAGCTTATAATGAGTATCTGGATGATATCTTCTCCAGAAAGCCTGTCAAGGCCGTCATATACACCCACTATCACGACTGCCATATGCAGGGGTCCAGTGTCTTTGCGGGGAACGACTCAACCGAGATCATAGCTCATGAGACCTTTGAGAAGAATCTATTTGGCCCGACTGCTTTAACTAGCCAAATCTTTCCGATCAAGGTATACCGGGCTGTGAAGTACGCGGGTATACCCTACCAGAAAGATCCGGGGTATTTTGTAAATGGAGGCATATTCCCATTCTCGGTCCCAGGCCCGTCGGGTTACTTGCCGCCCACCCTGAACGTCGGCGACGAGCTGGAGACAAACATTGCAGGGATTAATCTCACCCTAGTCCATGCTCCCGGTGAGACCACCGACATAATCTACGTCTGGCTGCCTGACAAGAAGGTGATAGTTCAGATCGGCAACTTCTATAAGTCGTTCCCAGCAATCAATACGCTTCGCGGCGCCTCTCATCGCGATCCATTGGACTACATAGACAGCATAGACAGCATGAGGAAACTCAACGCCGAATATCTGGTTTTGATCCACAGCGGCGGAGGCCCGATTGTCGGCGCTGAGAACATCAGCCGCACCCTCACCAACGCCCGCGACGCCCACCAGTATGTCCACGACCAGACAGTCCGCTACATGAACCAGGGGCTCACCCCAGGAGATATCATCGAGCTGATCGAGCTGCCGCCCCACCTCGCCAACGATCCGAATCTTAAGGAATACTTCGGGGAGGTAGACCGGGACGTATTCCAGATATTCCAGCAGTATATGGGATGGTTTACAGGTAAGAGCAGAGATATCTTTCCGACCTCTCCCACCGAAGAGGCGGAGAAGATGGCTTACTTGGCCGGTGGCATCGATGAGCTTGAGGTCAAAGCAAAGGCGGCTCTGGATGAGGGCAATATGAAATGGGCTCTGATTTTCTCTGACTACGTCCTCCTCCTAGATCTGGAGAACGCTGAAGCTCGGGAGGTCAAGAACTCGGCGCTGCTCTCTCTCGCTGAAGAGTCATCGAATGCTCAGGTGAGAAACTATCTCCTCTCCGAGTACCTCGAAGAGACGGGCCAGATAAACATCCCATTAGAAAAAGGCTTCAGCTTATTGGACGAAAATATCGTCTTCTACATGCCGATGGAGACCCTTTTCAGGATTATGGCTGTGAGCCTCAATGCTTCCAAAGCCCTTGATGAGGAGTACGCCGTTGGTCTTGATCTCTCGGATGATTCTATATCTGGCGAATATGCCATATACGTCCGTAGGGGGATCGTGGAGGTTCAACAGGAGATTGCCGGAGATCCAAAGTTTACTGTCGTCACAAACTCGCTGACCTGGAAGAACCTGGTTTTAGGTAAGCTTGATCCTGAGGAAGCAGTCGCAAGCGAAGGAGTTGAAATAGGTGGAGCAGATCCAGAGGAGTTCTACAATTTCATGGACCTCTTCAGATAAATGATAGGGGCGCTTTTAATGCGTCCCACATTTAATATTTTTGTGTCTAATCATCTCTACTTTCCAAGTTTTCCCTCGGCCGAGCCCAGTTTATAAACTACCCCTGCGCATCACATAATACGGAAGTTCTGCGAAGTCAAATGTGGTGCACATATCCAGATGAAAGTAGCACATATCCTGCATATAATTTAGAAAACATATGCTAAAGTCAAAACTTGTAAAGTAGAGTTATTCAGTAGCAATGAGCGGTGCTATTTGGAAGGTGCCGAGAGAAGATGTTCGAGTATATAGGCCGCATACTCAGGGCATACGAATTGAAAATATTCCGAGCAATAAAGGCTACCCGAATCTCACATCTTCTCGTGGCGAGTGGTCTTTGATTTGTGTCACTGGCGGTCTAAATCTGTCCAATTACGGCGGAATAAAACTGTCCACCTGCTAACCCCTGAGTTGAAACTCAGGGGTTGTGCTGATGCTGGACATGGAGGAGTTCCTCGTGTTGCGAGATTTATTCAACCAGGGATTGAGCATAAGTGAGATCGCCAGAAAGACATGTCATAGCCGGGTGACGGTTCGCAAGTACATACATTCTCAAATTCCTCCGACACCCGAGAAGAGATCCAAGAGGCCAGGCAAACTGGACGACTACAAGGAGTACATAGACCAACGTCTGCAAGAATACCCCCTTACAGCAGCTCGAATTTACCGTGAGATCCAAGAACAGGGGTTCGAGGGCAAATATACGATCGTAAAAGACTATGTGAGAGAGGTACGACCCAAAGTCGGTGTTCCTGCGGTATATAGGTTCGAGACAAAGCCCGGTGTCCAGGCCCAGGTCGACTGGGCTGAATGTGGTTATATCGATATCGACGGCTCTCATAGGAAGCTATACTGTTTCACCATGGTCCTGGGCTACTCCCGGATGAGATATGCCGAGTTCACCCTTCGAATCGACGTTCATACCCTGATCGAGTGCCATCTCCATGCGTTCCAGTATTTCGGGGGCCGCCCACAGGAGATCCTCTACGACAACATGAAGCAGATCGTCCTGAAACGAGCACCCAAATCCTCAGACTCGGACTGGAATTCGAAGTTTAAGGATTTCTTCACCGACTACGGTTTCGTACCCCGCCTCTGCCGTCCTTATCGG
>JANKMW010000120.1 GCA_024649985.1 Methanothrix sp. | reverse complement strand
AAAACGGCATTTTGTTCCCGAAAGCTGAATATCACTCGATTTCTAGATAGTGCCCTATTAAGTGTAGTGTTTGCGATATTGGGTTTTATATCTGGATTTTTTTATGAAAAAAAATTAAAATAGAGAACTAGTCGTTACCTCCTCGCTCCGCTTCTCACGACGATCAGCTCTCTTGCAGCCTCCTTTCGGCCCACCCACCGGCGGCATCCGGGGCATAGCTCCATCCAGGAGACGGCACAGTTCTGGGCTCTGAGATCTTCTGGGATGCGTTCTCTGATGTACTTCACCTCCTCCTCGGTGGCGAAGGGGGTCTTGCACCTCCGGCACCGGATCATATTGAAGGCGAGATCGATCCCCTCCTCCAAAGGTCTCTCATCTGCCAAGGTAACGGATATCGCCCCTGTGGGGCATACCTCCGCCAGGGATTCAGCGACCTTCGCCTCGAACTCCTCGAAGACCCTCGGAAACCTCATCCATCGCTGAGGACCCTTCTCCGAGAGGGCGGGGGCGAGGGATATCTCGTCCCAGAGGCTGGAGCAGGCCCGACAGCCGATGCACCTCTCGACGTCGACGTCGAGGACCCTCAAGGGGCCGGCCTTCGCATCTTTCATATCCGTCCCCTCCCGATGGCCTCCGCGCAGGATTGAGCCATCCTTGCTGCAGCCCTCCTCCTCAGCCTCTTCGCTCCGTCCTCCCCGTCCCCCCAGATCAGCGCCTCCGTGGGGCAGGTGAGGACGCAGGCCGGGGCCTCCCTCTCGGAACATAGGTCGCACTTCTGGAGGGGCGCTGTCTCTCCGATATAAACGGCTCCGAAGGGGCAGGATATGGCGCACAGGCCACACCTGGTGCACTTTTCAGCCTCGAAGGAGACGGCGGCCTCCCCCTGGACGAGGGCTCCGGCTGGACATGCGAGGGCGCAGGGCGCGACATCGCACTGGTGGCAGAATAAGGGGACTGAGGCCCTCTCCTCCACCGCCCCCACCGATATCCTCGCCTCGCCGTGGACCCTCTCGCAGGCGACCTCACATGCGTGACAATAGATGCATCTATCGATATCGACGTAAACCTCCAACCTATCAGACCCCCTTCATCTTTCCTATCCTGCAGGCAGCGACTTTGAACTCCGGGATCCTCGCCTCCGGGTCGATGACGTCGCTGGTGAGCAGGTTCGTCTCGGGGAAGTGGAAGGGCATGAAGATGACCCCCTCCTCCTGCCGGGGGGTGACCCGAGCCCTGGCCCAGGCCTCGCCCCGCCGGGTCTCCACCTCCACCAGGTCTCCGTCGATGACGCTCCACCGGTCTGCATCCTGGGGGTTCACCTCCACGAAGAGCTCCGGAGACCTCTTCATCAGGGAGAAGCTCCGCCGGGTCATGGAGCCGGCGTTGTGATGGAGCGCCACCCTCCCGGTGGTGAGGAGGAGCGGGTAGTCGAGGCTCGTCTCCTCGGCGGGGGGCAGGTACTCCATCGGAACGATCCTGCCCCTCCCCTCGGGAGCGGAGAACCCTTCCTGGTGGAGGATGGGGGTTCCCGGATGCTCCGGGTGCGGACAGGGCCAGATCACCCCGCCCCGTTCCTCGGCCCTCTCTTTTGATATCCCAGCGTAGCTAGAAACGACCCTCCCGATCTCCGTCAGGACATCCTCGGGGCCGGCGTAATCGAAGTCGAGTCCCAGAAGGCTCGCGAGCTTCAGGATCGTCGATAGGTCGGACCTTGCCTCTCCGGGAGGATCGAAGGCCCTGGGGATCCACTGGACCCGCCGTTCCGAGCTGGTGAACGTCCCCTCCTTCTCCGCCCAGGCCGCCGCCGGGAGGACCAGGTCCGCCATCTCGGCGGTATCTGTCATGAAGATATCCTGGACGACCATGAAGTCGAGGTTCTCCAGCTCCCTTCTGCCCCTGGACGAGCTGGAGTCTGAGTTGACCAGGTCCTCGCCCATGATGTACAAAAAGCGCAGGTCCCCTGCCGCCGCCGCCACCGGCATCGCCTCGGCGGTCATCCCCATGCCTATCGGCAACGCGCTCGTACCCCAGGCCTCTTCGATGAACCGGATCGCTCCCGGGTCGTGGACGGATACAGAGCCGGGATAAAAGTCCGCGAGGACCCCCATGTCGCAGGCTCCCTGGACGTTGTTCTGACCCCGAAGGGGATATAGACCCGCCCCGGACCTCCCCAGCTGGCCGCATAGGAGGGCGAGGTCGGCGCAGGCGGATACGTTGTTTGTGCCATGAGAGTGCTGGGTGATCCCCATGGAGTAGACGATCGCCGATGACGGTGACTTGGCGTAGACCCTCGCCGCCTTGACGATCGCCTCCGGCGGAGCGTCGATGATCTCGGAGACCTTCTCCAGGGTATAACCCGACACCTTCTCGGCGAGCTCCTCAAATCCGGTGGTCCTCTCGGCGACGAACTTCCTATCCCATAGCCCCTCATCGATGATCACCTTCATCATACCGTTGAGGAGGGCGACGTCCGTCCCCAGCCTTATCTGGAGGTGGAGGTCGGCGAGCCACGTGGTGGGGGTGAGCCTAGGATCGGCGACGACGATCCTTCCGCCCCGGTCTTTCGTCCTCATCGCCCACCTTGCGACGATGGGATGGTTCTCAGCGAAGTTTGAGCCGATGACGAAGATGCAGTCGGAGTTGGCGAGGTCGGGGATGGGGTTTGTCATGCAGGCGGATCCGAAGGCCCTCTTCAGGGCAGGGATCGTCGGCGAGTGGCACCTCCTCGCGCAGCAGTCGACGTTCTTTGAGCCGAGGGTCCGGGCCATCTTCTGGAAGAGGTAGTTCTCCTCGTTTGTGGACTTGGCGGATCCGAGAAAGCCCAGGGCATCGGGACCGTGGCGTTTAATCGTCTCTTCGATCTTCCCGGCGACGATCGAAAGAGCCTCATCCCAGGTGATCCGCGACCAGCCGCCTTCGGTCTTTTTGAGAGGGTGGCGGAGCCGATCGGGATGGTTTATGACCTCCAGGGAGGCGTTCCCCTTGGCGCATAAAGATCCCTCGTTTGTGGGATGGTCGAGCATATACTCGATCTCTGGGCCGTCCTCTTTTAACTTAATGTAAAATCCGCATCCCAGGGCGCAGTAAGGGCAGACCGTGGGGACCAATTTTTCTTCAGCCATTTGGTTTTCTCCTCGATCTTCTCATAAAAAAGGCGGGGAGGGATACCCCTCACCGGCTCTCGCCTGCGGTCACCCCCTGGGCCAGCTTCAGAGCTGCAACGGCACGTTTCGACCCCGAGAACTCATCCACATCTTTGTACACCAGAGCCCCGGTGGGACAGGCGGAAACGCAGGCGGGAACCTCTCGGTCCGGGCACCAGTCGCATTTGATGGCGACCCTCTGATCCTTGTTTCTGCCGATGACCCCGTAGTTGCAGACGGAGGCGCAGGTCCAGCATCCTATGCAGGCCTCGAGATCGTGGGTCACCACCCTGACGATCTCGTCCTGGCTGAGGGCGCCGGTGGGACAGACAGAAACGCACGATGCGTCCTCGCAGTGATGGCACACCATGGGAACGGAGATGGCGCACTCGGGCACGAACTCGACGTAGATCCTCTTTTTAGGAAGCGGCTTTTCGGCCACGGCTCCAAAGAGGCTCTTGGAGCGTGAGTGCTCGACGGTGCAGGCTATCTCGCAGGAGCGACACCCCATACACCTTTCAGGCCTTATCAATATCTCTTTCATCTGATCTCAACTCCTGGACAAAAGGGGTATCGGACTTCAGCTCTTCAGCCCGAGACCCTTCCTCTTCTCCTGGATGTGATCGATCATCAGGTCCGCCGCCTTGAAGGGGTCCGGCTCCACGGCGAAGGTGGCGCCTACGACGCCTCCGACACCCTTCGTGAGGACATTGGTGACCTCAGAGCTTCCCAGGACCGGGGGGACCGTCCCCAGGACGGTGTACACCCCTGAGGCTACTACGTAGGCGCCGATGCTGACTGCCTTCTCGCTCATCCATTCTGGGGCGGCGCCTGCGGCCGGAAGGTCGCTGATGTCCACCCCCAGGTGGTTTGCGAGGGCCGCTGCCAAGACGAGGATCCGGCTGATGTCGACGCAGGAGCCCATGTGGAGGACCGGCGGGACTCCGAGAGACTCACAGACGGCCCGCAGGCCTGAGCCAGCCTCCTTCGCCGCCTCGGGCCTGAGGAGGCCAGCCTTGGCGCAAGCGATGGCGTTACAGCCTGTTGTGACCACGAGAACGTCATTTTTGATCAGCTCCCGGACCAGATTAACGTGGCCATAGTCGTGCTGGACCTTCGGATTGTTGCAGCCTACGACGGCGCCGACGCCCTTGACGGCCCCTGAGACGATGGCATCTATGAGGGGCTGGGGCGTTCCTCCCAGGGCTCCCAGGATCGCCTCGGCGCTGAATCCCACCATGCAAGCGCTCTTCTCCTTAGGTATGTTCACCCTGGCCCGGTCCCTGTTCGGGTAGTTCTCGACGGCGGTCTTGATGATCTCCCTGGCGGTCTCCAGGGCCTTCTCCTCGTGATACTCCATCCGGACCGCCCCGGGGAAGTCGGCCTTGGGGGATGTGGAGATGAACTTGGTGTGGTAGCAGCCGGAGAGGTTTCCCAGGGCCGGCATGATACACTGGACGTCCACCACCATCGCCTCGACGGCTCCGGTGATGACGGCGAGCTCCTGCTGGAGGAAATTTCCTGCCGTAGCAACCCCGTGGCGCATCAGAACCTCGTTTCCGGTGCAGCACATTCCAGCGACGCTGATACCCTTCGCTCCCATCTTCTTTGCGAGGGCGATCATATCGGGATCCTCGGCGGCGGCGACGATCATCTCCGAGAGGATAGGCTCGTGGCCGTGGACTATTATGTTCACCTCATCCTCCTTCAGGACGCCGAGGTTAGACTCCGAGACGACGGGGGTTGGGGTTCCGAAGAGGACGTCCTGGACGTCGGTGGCGATCATCGATCCCCCCCAGCCGTCGGAGATGCTCGTCCGAAGGCCGTGGAGGAGGATGTGGACAGGATCGTTGTCGACGCCGATGTGGGTTCTGTGCATGCACTCGACGATCTCCCGGTCGACTCCTCTGGGGTCGATCCCGGCGGCCTCCCATACCTTCTGCCTCTTGGCGGGGGCTCTCCTGGTGAACTGAATCGGACCCGTCTGCTTTCCAAACTCCGAGAGGAGTATGTTGGCGAGGTCGAAGGCCACCTCTTCAGGGCTGCGATCTTCAGTGGATATGTTGTACTCGGAGGCGAGGGCGTTGAGCTTCGCCTCGTCCTTTATCTGATAGCTTTGGGCCTTCCCCTCGGCCATCTTCTTGAAGGCCAAGACTGCGTCTCGAGCGTGGTCGGAGTGGGCTGCTGCTCCGGCGGCTATCATCCGGAGGAGATTTCTCGCCACGATGATGTCCGCGGTGGCGCCGCAGACTCCCTTATCAGCCCCCTCGCCGAAGGGGTCTATCCTGCACGGCCCCATATTGCAGTTTCTGCAGCAGACCCCCAGCTGGCCGAAGCCGCATTGGGGCTGCTGTTTTTCGAAACGGTCCCAGGCGGTCTCGATCCCAGCCCGGTCTGCCTCAAGGAGCATCGCCCGGGTGGCGGGATCGACGCTCTTTTCGTAGACGTTCTTCCCCATTTTCATGACCTCTCTCGCCTTTTGGAGATTTAAAGTGGTATGACAAACCCTATCCCTATCAACTATTTATCCTTGACGCATCTAATGTTATTTATAACGCAGCATATCTCTTTGATGTGATGTAAAAAGTGCCATTAGAAGATGTAAAATGTAACAGTTAGGTATATGAGTTTCGCTTTTTATGCATTGTTGATCCATTTTAAAGCTCCAATGCTCTCGCTCAAAAGAAGATGGCAGCTTAAAAATGTTACATGGAGGGATCGTGGTAGTTTTCGATGAGACCAGAGCTTCGGGCCAAATGACCCTTCTAAACCTCCTTCAATTGATGCCGGCAGAAGCTTAGAAACCGCCCGACCGACTTATATCAATTATTATACAGTTTTTGCTGGGATCCCTTCGATGGTGATGAGAATCGCCGGATGCGGGATGTAATTCATTCGAGAGCTGATGCAGTTCATCCAGAGATTGATTGTAGCTCATCAGGAGGCAGATGGTGGGAATCTCTCTTCTGAGGTTCTTTTGGCATATTGGGTAGTGAACCATCAGTGAGTTGATGTTATTTATACTATTACGTTCTATCTC
>JANKMW010000011.1 GCA_024649985.1 Methanothrix sp. | reverse complement strand
GCCTCCGTATCTGGCGGCCATCTTTGTAGAAGTCGAGTAAATGCATCGTGGGAGGATGAATCTGACCCCTCCGGATAACATCGAGCTGCTTCGGTACACGTAAAAACGTTGGCAGCAGCCATCAGAAAGTGGATATAGTCCAGGTCGCAACACTTGGGTGGATTCAATTTTATACGTCACCTCATATTTGTGTTTGTATTTGGATGGACCGAATCATCTAAATATCTTCCGTCAACTGCGTAAGTCCTATCAAAATAAGAGTTTCACAAAGTGGCGTAAATGTCCAGATCAGGTCTCGCTTTCCTTGGATTCTTATCGACGGCTTCACCGTACTATAATGGTATCCCCCACAGAGGATACCACTTCTCCAGATCCTTCTCGATCGGTAGCTCCCCCTCCATCACCGCCCGGAGCCGAAACTCCTGGGAGTTGTCCCTCTCATGCCCTTTTTTGGGGACGAAGGGGTAGTAGGCCCCGCCTTTGAAGCTGTATATCCAATAGACGGGGCCTTCCCTCCCGAGGAAGCCGTAGAGGGCGCAGAGGAGCTGCTCGCCGAAGCCGTGGTCGGTCATCGTCGTGCTGACCAGGTGGACCGTCGCCACCAGGTCGTCGAAGTCGGTGTCCTCCAGGACGACCCAGAGGTACCGGTACTCGTCCTTCTCCAGCTTGAAGCTCGTCCCCGTCTCAGCGGAGCTGTAACGGAGGAGCTCCTCGATCTCGGACCTGGCAGCTTCGTACCTCGACGACTCGATGGGCTTTAAGCAGATCCCGGCCTTCCCCGCCGGCGAGAGACCGAGGTTGGCCTGGAGGGTGATGCTGGCCGTCGATATGGCGAAGAGCCGGTCGAGCTTCGACTTCGGCAGCGTGCTCTTTCCCAGGATCGCATCCAAGATCTTTAGCCTCATATCCGCCTCACCACAACCTCAACTGACCTCATCTAAACTCGACCTCACCTAAACCTCAACACGACATAAGCTCAGGATCTCCCCAGTTCCTTTCCTATCCTCTCCAGGGCTGCGATCCTCTTCTCCACGGGGGGGTGGGTGGAGAGGAGGTTCATCAGCGACGAGCCGGAGACGGCGGGGATTATGAAGAAGGCGTTCATCCCCTCCGCCTTCCGCAGGTCCTCCTTCGGTATCCGGGGCATCACCCCGCTGATCTTCATCAGGGCCGAGGCGAGGTTTGAGGGCTGGCCGGTGATGACGGCGGCGCCCCGGTCGGCGGCAAACTCCCGGTAGCGGGAGAGGGACCTTATCAAGAGGCTGCTTATGATCCAGACGGCGACGGAGACTAAGAAGGCCGCAGCGACCCCGCCCTTCCCCCGGCTGGAGCCTGCGCCCCCGAAGAAGAAGGAGTACCGAACGATGAAGAAGGCGACGGTGGAGAGGAAGCTTGCTATCGTCATCACCATAACGTCCCGGTTCTTGACGTGGGTCAGCTCGTGGGCGAGGACCGCCTCCAGCTCCGCCGCCGAGAGCTGACGCATGATGCCGGTGGTCACCGCCACCACGGAGTTATTCGGGCTTCTGCCGGTGGCGAAGGCGTTGGGCATCGGGGTGTTTACGACGGCTATCCGGGGCTTGGGCAGGTCCGCCATGGCGCAGAGCCTTGATACCGTCTGGTGGAGCTGCGGCTCCTCCGTCTCGGAGACGATCCTGGCGCCCATGGACTTGAGGACGAGCCTGTCGGAGAAGAAGTACTGGAGGAGCATGAATGCGCTTATGAAGACGAGCATCGTCACCATCCCGGCGCCCTGGCTCGCCAGGACCGCGAGGAAGGCGAGATAAACGAGGACGAGGAGGAACATGGTGAAGAGCATCCTCGCCTCCAGTCCCCTATCGTGCTGCCATTTTCTTTTCATGATCTATTCGCACCTTCTGTGAAGCTTGATCCCTTGGCTGCTCGAGGCTACGCTGATATATCCAAAGTTGATCGATCCCGACCTGGCCTACCGCCAAGGAGCCCCCAGCCCTTCCGCCCCCTCATCCCTCCACCAATTTAGAGTTCACCTGGCGGCTTTTGCCGGAGATGTCGACCTTCGCCCGCTCCGTCACCGTGGTGTTCCCCGGGACTGCCACCACCAGCTCCCGCAGGAGGTTACCCCCGCCGTCCTCTAAGACGACGTTGGCCGTCCCCTCAGCGTCCCCGGAGTTTGCGAGGGTGATGGTGCAGTCGGCGTACCAACCATCTTTCAGGTTCCAGCCTATCCTCACCTCGAACTCCTCCAGCCGGATATCGGCGGTCCCCTTCCCGACCTCTGCCGCCGGCTCCGATCCCAGGACCGAGGGGGGGAGCCAGCCAGCGAAGCTCGCCGTCCATTCGGGGTCGGCGGGTGGGCTATCCGCCAGCATCTCCCGCCAGGCCTCGTCGGTGAGCCTCTCGTCCATAGGCTGCAAAAACTCGTAGTAGCTGTAGACCGGCCCCGCAGCCAGGCGGATTTCGCCGTCGGGGTCCTCGAAGGCGACGACGGCTAGCCTCACGTATCCGACCGCCTCCTCCAGGACGAGGCCGGAGTTGGCGTCGGTATGGACGTCGGCGACGATCGTCGTCTTCTTCGATCTATCGTCTACCCCCTCCAGGAGCCCGTTCAGAGCCTCCCCGAAGTCGCCGATGAAGGCCACCTCCTCCACCGTCAGCCGCCTCCCTGCAAGCTGCGCCCTCGATATCTCCTCCAGCTTTGTCAGGATCGTCTCCAGCCTCTCCAGTCTCCTCTGGGAGAGGTCGTCGAGAAGGCCCGCCGCCTCCAGTCCCTCCCGGTTCATCGTCGCGAGGATGAGGAGCCGCCTATATAATTCGGGGACGGGCTCGACGAACCCTATCTGGGCCTCGGGCTCCTCGGGGGGCATGGAGATCGCCCGGAGGGTGTAGCTCTGCTTAGCGTAGAGGATGGTGTCGTGGCGTAGCTCCGTCCAGGAGGCGAGGGCGGTCGTCAGGGCCTTATCCTCCCAGGCCACCGTCCTCATGAAGGCGGGGCTTCCGGGGTCGGGCTCTTCGAGCGGCGGCCTCAGGGCGTAGAGCCACGACCAGTAGAGGTTCTTCTGCCAGTCGTCTTCCTTCAGGGTCCCGAACTCTTCTTCAAGCTCCCCCCGTCGTATCGAGTAGTCGGTGTAGCTAGAGTCCTCCAGAGCGTCCAGGATCTCGTCGGCCCGGACCGATCCCAGGACCCCCATGATGTCGAGCCCCCGGGGGAAGTGGCGTCCGTAGGAGCCCCAGGTGAAGGGGTCGCCCTCCCCGGTGAAGCCGCCGACGTTGGGGATCACCAGCTTCTGGAATATGTACGAGTCGGGGACGAATCTCTGCCCCATGAACCGCAGGCCCGCCGTCGCCGCCAGGCACTCGTCCGCCTGCTCGGGGGTGAAGGGGGGCTCGATCATGCAGGCAGGGGAGTCGATCCCAGTTCCGCCGAAGATCCGGGGCGGCCTCTCCGCCGCAAGGGTCGCCTTCAGGAGGGAGAGGTCTTCGGCGGATAGGTCCTGGGCCGGGACAGAGCCGAAGAGCCCGTCGATGGCTTCGTTGTACTCATAAGGGCCGAGGTCGTCGGCGAAGCCGACGTAAAACGATGTGATGTCGTAGATCCTCTCCCACCGCCCCTTGGAGTCGGGGTCTTCGAGGAGATTTCTTGCTATCATGCTCGCTGCCAGGGTCTGGATCCGGGCCTCCTCCTCGGAGACTATGCATCCGCCTTCGCATCCCTTGAGGAGAAATCCCATCCTCCCGTACCAGACCATCGCCTGGAAGTAGTTCTTCAGCCGCTCGGATCGGGTGTAGTGGCCCCGGGGCCTGTACTGGGAGTAGTCCTCGTCATAGCCGAATACCGGCGACTTTGAGAACCCGGACTGGCCCTCGATCAGGGCCAGCTCTGCTGCGACCTCTCCCTCCACCAGGGCCGGTATCTCAAAGCTCCTCTCCTCCAGCTCCTCGGGGGTGAAGTAAGGGTAGGACCCCTCAAAGCTCCTCTCGTCGCACTCCCGGCCGCCTCCCGGGCAGAGCTGGTCTGCCGTAGGCGAAAGGAGGCCCAGCGCCACCGAGAAGAAGGCGACGTTCATCTTCGCCGCCTTCTTCGCCTCGCCGGATGACGCCTCGTAGTCGGCCTGGGACCTGGCCAGCATATCTTCGGTGATAGACCAGAGGTCGTCGTAAAAGTGCTCCTCTTCTATCCCCCGGAGCGTCTCGCCGAACTGGATGTGGTATGCGTGGAGGAGGGAGTCGACGGACACATAGATGGGAACCTCAATCCTCTTCAGGATCTTGTACGGCGCCGTCATATCGTCCCGGCGCGGGGAGAAGGGGTCATCGATCACCACAAAGCCGTTCTCTTCGATCCGATGGACCTCTTCAGGGCTCAGGGGCACCTTGGAGGCGAAATCCTCGTAATTATCGATATCTTCTGTCGAAAGAGGAAGCTTGTACCCGGAAGCGTCCTGTTCCACGCCACCAACTCCATGAGATAGAGTCATGATCGAGATAACACCCACCGCTACAGCAAACCAGATCCTCAGGGCTCGCCTCTCTGCGAAGATCGTGTCCATGATAACCCCCATTTCCATAAAACTACAGGTCCAAATTATATGAAGGTTTTTGAGGTTTATGGGAGGTCTAGGGCGGATAAAAGCTGGAACGGCTTCACACCGCCCGCTTCACGCCGCTCCCTTGGTCGGATCGTCATCGCCTGCCCCTCTCAGACCTCAGACCGCGAAGGAACTTCTCTGCCTCCTTCTTATGCCCCTTCATCTTCTCTTCGCCGATCCGGTCGAGCTGGGATGCCAGGACTCTCGTCCTGGGGTTATCTTTGAAGACCTCCCGATGAAGGTCGAGAAACCGCCAGAATAGGCCGTCCCAGACCTTCTGCCACTCCCCTGCCGGATAGTCCCCCATCCTCCGGATGTAAGCTGAGCCGCTTATGTAGGGCTTCGTGGTGATGAGCCCACCGTCGGCGTATGTGGACATCCCGTAGACGTTGGGGATCATCGCCCAGTCGCAGGAGTCGATGAATATCTCCATAAACCACCGATAGACCTCGGCGGGGTCGATCTCGACGAGGTTCATGAAGTTTGTGAGGACCATCAGCCTCTCGATATGATGGGTGTAGGCGTGATCCAGCGCCTGGGATACGACCCGGTCCACCGGCAGGACTCCTGTCGTCCCATTGTATAGAGATGGCGGGATCTTCTCGTGGTGGCCCCAGAAGTTCTATCTCCTCTCTTTCTCCCCTTCGAGGAGGTAGACCGCCCTCATGAACTCGCGCCATCCGATGATCTGCCGGATGAAACCCTCCAAGGAGTTGATGGGGACGGCGGCCTTCCTGGCGTGGTCTAGGGTCCTATCCAGAACCTCCCGGGGTGTGAGAAGTCCGGTGTTGAGGGAGGAAGAGAGGAGGGAGTGGAATAGGAAGGGGTCGTCGGCCCCCATGGCGTCCTCGTAGTCGCCGAAGTGGGCAAGCCTCTTCTCCAGGAAGTCCCTGAGCCAGAGCTCCGCCTCTTCATGGGTAGTAGGATAGTTGAACCCTTCCACTGAGCCGGGATTTTCTGAGAATTTCTCTTCGACGTACCCCTTCGCCTCCCGGACGTGGCGGCTCTCTTCGAGGGCCGGGAGCGGCGGTATCTCCTGATCCTCCGGAAGACGCTTCCGGTTCTCGGAGTCATAGCTCCACCTTCCGCCGACGGGCCTTCCGTCTTTCATGAGGATATCGAGCCTCCGCCTCTGTTGGCGGTAAAAGGGGGCCATAGAGCGGCGATCAGTCCCCCGGAAGAACTCCTCGACGACGGAGCTCGGCGTCAGAAATCCCGGGGATTCGTCGACCTCGACTCTGACCGGAAGCACCTTGGCCCCCTCAAAGAGGGACGATCTCAGGGGGTGGTCGACGATCTCCGCGGCCCTCACTGCCTTTATCCCCCGGTCTCTAAGGGCGGCGAAGAGGTCCGATAGGGTCTCTTCAGGCCTGTTCTCCAGGTATTCGACCTGTAGTCCCATCCCCTCCAGCATCTCTCTATAATGCTTGAGGGATGCCCTCAGGAGGAGGAGCTTTTTTTTGTGGAACCTGAACTCGGAGAAGAATCGATCCTCTTCAACGAGAAATGCCACCGATACCTCCGGGTCTCGAAGGGACGGATGGTCCCGGAAGAGGTGGTCGGGAAATATTATCGCTCCTTTAGCTCCTTTTTCGCTCATCTCCATCTCATTTAAGCTGAAGGCATCTAGACCTTCTGCCTTTATTCTAGGGATCTTCAGGGATTAACCTGTTCCTTCGACCAAAAACTCTTCAATATCTTTTTAAATATGGAACAACATTGATCTGTATATGGCAGAGCCTGTGAGGATCTCCGACATCTACCTCTACCTCCGATGTCCGCGGCTCGTCTACTTCCAGGCGATGGGGAGGAGGGTCTGGCCGGAGGCGGCGAACCTCTCAAACCTCCTGATGAGGGAGGTGGCCCTCTCCCTATCGGAGTTCGAGCCGGAAGGGGGAGCAGACCTGGAGGCCTTCCTCCGGGAGAGCCTAGAGAGGGCCAAATTCGAGCTTCCAACGATCTTTCGCGATGAGATCAACCCCGCCGACCTCCTCGCCGCGGCGGAGGCTGTCGGTGAGGTGGTGGGAGATCTCGGATCGAAGCTATCGCCGAATCTCGGCCTCCTCAGCCCCTCCGAGGTGGACCTCGAGCTCCGGTCAGACCGGCTCGGCCTCTCCGGGAGGGTCGACCGGGTCGTATCGAGGGGGAAGGGGGACGGGACGAAAGGGAGGGAATTGATCCCATCGATGATAAAGACCGACCGCCCTCCCGAGAACGGCGTCTGGCGGAGCGACCGGCTCCGGCTCACAGGGTACGCCATCCTCCTGGAAGACCGGATGAACCTCCGGATCGATCGCGGGCTGGTGGAGTACCCCTGGGCCGGAGAGGTCCGGGAGGTGGAGCTTCGCAGCTCCGACCGGAGGAGGGTCCTTCGGATCCGGGACCGGGTGAGGGCAATCAACGGCGGAAAGCTCCCCGACCGGCCCCGGGACGCTCCGTGCACCGGCTGTCCCGTCCTCGACTCCTGCGAGACGAGGGCGACCCTCGCCTCCAAGTTCTTCTGATCCAGAAGCGTTATATCCCAAAGGAGCGGAAGGTCGGAACATGTTCGCAAAGAGGCACGTCATCTCGATGCGGGAGTTCTCCCGGGACGAGATCGACTCCGTCCTCGACCTCGCCGAGTCCCTGGAGCCCAGCGCCCGAGGCGGGAGGTGCGAGGCGCTCAGAGGGAAGATCCTCGCCCTCCTCTTCTTCGAGCCGTCCACCAGAACTCGCCTCTCTTTCGAGACGGCGATGATGCGCCTCGGCGGCAAGACCCTCAACCTCGGCCCCGCCGAGGGGTCGGCGATGGCCAAAGGTGAATCCCTCGCCGACACCATTAGGGTGATAGGCGCCTACGCCGACGCCCTGGTCATCCGCCACCCCAAAGAGGGATCGGCCCGTCTCGCCTCCCAGTTCTCGCCAGTGCCGGTCCTCAACGCCGGGGACGGCGCAGGCCACCACCCCACCCAGACCCTCCTCGACCTCTACACCATAAGGAAGGAGAGCAGCCTCGACGATCTCAAGATCGCCCTCGTCGGCGACCTGAAGTACGGGAGGACCGTCCACTCCCTCGCCTACGCCCTGGCGCTCTACGGTGCAGAGATAACCCTGGTATCGCCCCCGACTCTGGAGATGCCGGACCGGATCAAGGCGGACCTGGCGGGGAACGGGACGATCGTCCGCGAAACCCACGCCCTCGACGACGTCCTCGATGAGGTGGACGTCCTCTACATCACCAGGATCCAGAAGGAGAGGTTCCCGGACCCCTATGAGTACCAGAAGGTAGCCAGAAGCTACAGGATCGGGACTGAGAATCTGGAGGGTGCGAGGGACCGGCTTATAATCATGCACCCTCTCCCCAGGGTCGACGAGATCAAGCCGGAGGTGGACGAGACCCGCCACGCCGTATACTTCAGGCAGTCCTTCTACGGCGTACCGGTGAGGATGGCGCTTCTCAAGATGCTGGTGGGTGATGGGCTTGAATGACGACGAGATGAAGCTGAGGGTGACCCCCATCGGAAACGGGACGGTCATCGACCACATCCCCGCGGGCCAGGCGCTCAACGTCCTCAAGATCCTGGGGATAGATCGGACGACGGAGGCGACGATAAGCGTCCTGATGAACGTAGCCAGCCGCAGGTCGGGGAGGAAGGACGTAGTCAAGGTGGAGGACCGGGAGCTCAAAGAGGAAGAGGTCAACAAGATCTCCCTCATCGCCCCTGGGGCGACGATCAACATAATCCGAGACAGGAAGGTCGTCGAGAAGCGGACCGTCGATATCCCGGACCTGATCGTGGGGGTTTTGAGGTGTCCTAACCCCTCATGCATATCCAACACCAGCGAGCCGATCAAGTCCCATCTCCTCGTAAAAAGCAAAAACCCCGTGGTCCTCAGGTGCGTCTACTGCGAGCAGACGATCGTGGAGAATATAGCAGACTACTTAATATAGGAGGCTGAAAGCCCCCCAGCTGATTACCCTTTCAAGGACGGAGTTTGAGATGACGGTAAAAGACGGCGATTTCATCAAGGTAGATTACACCGAGAGCGTAGACGGGCGGGTGATATCCACCACGAACCGGGATGTGGCCATGGAGAACGACATATACGAGGATGGCGTCGATTACGGGCCCGCCCTCATAGTGATCGGGTCCGGGGACGTGGTGGAGGGGTTCAAAGACGAGCTGATAGGAAAAGAGATCGGAAGCTCCGGGAGCGTGGAGGTCCCCCCCGAGAAGGCCTACGGCATCCGGGACCCCGAGAATGTCGAGCTGATACCCCTCACCAAGTTCAAGGGGGAGAGGCCTGAGATCGGGTTGAGGGTCTCGGTAGATGGGAAGATGGGAACCCTGACTCGGATCATCGGGAGGAAGGCGAGGATCGACTACAACCACATCCTCGCCGACAAGGTCGTAAAGTACGATTACACCATCGACGAGCGGATCGAAGAGCGGCAGGAGAAGCTTGCAGGCCTCATCAAGATCTTCGCCAAGATCGACCTGAAGGCCGAGGTTCTGGAGGGGGACGTCGCCGAGATCGACTCCCCCTGGGAGATGAGCTACTACAAGGAGTGGCCGATGATAAGGCGGGGGGTAGCTGAGATGGCCATGAGGCTCCTCGACCTCAAAGAGGTCCGGTACATCGAGAGCCACAAGATCACCCCCACCGTAACCTCGCAGCTGGTGTCGCCCCCCTCCAAGTCCGGGGAGGAGGAGGAGGGGGCGATAGATGACGGTTCAGAAGAGGATCGAAAGCAGGCAGAAGAGTAGCTGAACTTCCGGGGGATGGGCGTCCCTCGCCTGCAAGCCTCTGGCGGGCGTCGCCCCCCCATTTTCTGGCAAAAAGTTTTATAGGGCCGGAACCATCTCAGGTCTCATGGCGCAAGAGTCATCTGCGTGGGATCGTTTTCTATAACATCGAAGCGCTTCGTGGAGAAAAGGTTCGGATCTTCGACACCACCCTCCGGGATGGTGAACAGACCCCCGGCGTCTCCCTGACCCCGGAAGAGAAGATCACCATCGCTCGGCAGCTCGATAAGCTCGGCGTCAACGTCATCGAGGCCGGTTTTCCGGTATCTTCTCGCGGCGATTTCGAGGCGGTGAAGATGGTGGCTGCCGAAGGGCTTTCTGCCGACGTCTGCGGCCTTGCAAGGATCATCAGAAAGGATATCGACGCCTCCCTGGACGCCGGTGTCGATATGGTCCACGTCTTCGTCTCCACATCGGAGATCCAGATCCAGCACACCATCAAAAAGAGCCTCCAGGAGATAGTCGCCCAGTCGGTGGAGGCGGTAGAGTACGTAAAAGATCACGGGAGGATCTGCCTCTTCTCGGCGATGGACGCCACAAGAACGCCCCTTCCCTTCCTCAAGGAGATCTTCGGGGCGGTAGAGGGGGCGGGCTGCGACATCATCAACATCCCCGACACCGTGGGGGTGGCGGTTCCTACGACCTTCTACAGGCTGGTGAAGGAGATCTGCGAGGGGACGAAGAATATGGTGGTGGACGTCCACTGCCACAACGACTTCGGCCTGGCCGTCGCCAACAACCTCGCCGCCTTCGAGGCGGGGGCTAGAGAGGTCCAGGTGGCGGCCAACGGCCTGGGGGAGCGGGCCGGCAACGCCAACCTCGCCGAGACGGTGATGTCCCTCACCTCGATGTACGGGGCGGTGACCTCCATCAATACCCCTTACCTCTACGAGACGGCGAAGCTCGTCGAGAGGCTCTCGGAGGTGAGGATTTCGAGGACGGCGCCCATCGTCGGCGAGAATGCCTTCGCCCACGAGAGCGGTATCCACAGCCACGGCGTCCTGGAGAGGACCGACACCTTCGAGCCTGGTATCATGACCCCGGAGATGGTGGGGCACAAGAGGAGAATCGTCCTCGGAAAGCATACCGGAAGACACGCCGTCAAAAAGTCCCTTTCGGAGATGGGGTACACCCCCGACGACGGGCAGCTGCAGGAGATCCTGGAGAGGGTGAAAGACCTGGGGGACAAGGGTAAGTGCGTCACCGGTGCCGACCTCCAGACGATCGCAGAGGTGGTCATAGGCGAGCTGGCGAGGGAGAAGCAGGCGGTGATCCTGAAGGAGCTGGCGGTGATGACAGGAAACACCCTCACATCTACGGCGACGGTTAGGGCCGTCGTCCGGGGCGAGGAGAAGGTCCTTGCCGACATCGGCGTAGGCCCCGTCGACGCCGCCCTCAACGCAGTCCGGGGGATCCTGGGAGACGAGACCGCCGTCAAGATCAGCGACTTCCGGATCGAGGCGATTACCGGCGGGTCCGACGCCCTCGCCGAAGTGGTGATCGGCGTCGAGAACGGCCGCCTCGGAAGGAAGGTGACGGCGAGATCTGCAAGAGAGGATATAGTTATGGCCTCGGTGGAGGCGCTGATCAACGCCATAAACAGGCTTATGCTCCTGGAGGAAGACGAAATTTGAGCAGAGGAAAATTCGAGGTGATAGACACTCACTGTCACCTCGACTTCAAGAACTTCAACAAGGACAGAGACGAGGTGATCAGGAGGGCTCTTGATGCCGGGGTGACGACGATGATAAACTCAGGCATCGACCTCAAGACCAACCGAAAGACCCTGGAGCTTGCGAAGAAGTACGATTTCATCCGGCCGACCCTGGGTCTCAATCCCAACGGCCTCGGGGAGACGACGGACGCCGAGGTGGCCGCCACCCTGGAACAGATCCGATCTCACGCCGAAGAGATCGTCGGCGTTGGGGAGGCGGGGCTCGACTACTACCGATGCCCCGACGAGAAGGGGCGGGTTCGGCAGCGAGAGGTATTCGGAAAAGTCGTCGAATTGGCGAGAGGGCTGGACCTCCCTCAGGTGATCCATGCGAGGCTCGCCGAAGACGAGGCCTTCGATATGGTCAAAGACCTGAATAAGGTCGTCTTTCACTGCTACAGCGGCACAGTGGGGACGATGAGAGAGGCTCTCGACCGGGGATTCTACATATCCCTCGCCACCGTCGTCTGCAAGTCCGCCCAGCACCAGGTCCTGGCGCGGCAGGTCCCCCTCGACCGGCTCCTCATCGAGACCGACAGCCCCTTTCTCTCTCCGAAGAGGGGCAGGAACGAACCTGCCTACGTCCTCGACGGCCTCAGCCTCATCGCCAGGATAAAGGACCTCCCGGCCGAAGATGTGGCGAAGGCCACCACCGCCAACGCCAGAAGGATATTCAACCTCTGAAGTGCCGCCGGCATAGAGGGTCGCCTCCCACGGACACGGGGCCCGAGATCGGATCGTTTCGGCTACCCCCCTGTTATTTAATTTTTTCTTTATATTTATTTTCTGGAGAGCTTTCTTAGACTTGAGACGGAAAATTATAATAGATCGGTCAGAAAACCGATATGTAACCTAGATGGAACAGTGATCCGATGCCGATACGCTTCGAACACATAATGAAGTATCTGGGCTCCAAGAAGGAGAAGGGGAGGAAGAAGATCGGCCTTTTGGTCGACGGCCCCAACATGCTCCGAAAGGAGTTCCAGATCGACCTGGAGGAGATCAGAGACATCCTGAAGGACTACGGCGACATCAAGGTGGGGCGGGTCTTTCTGAACCAGTACGCCTCCGAGAAGCTGGTGGAGGCCGTAGAGAACCAGGGGTTTGAGCCGGTGATCTGCACCAGCGACGTCGACGTGAGGTTGGCGGTGGAGGCGATGGAGATGATATACAACCCGGTGATAGACACCATCGCCCTCGTTACGAGGGACGCCGACTTCAAGCCCGTCCTCTTGAAGGCGATGGAGCACGGCAAAGAGACGGTGATCTTCGGGGCGGAGCCCGGCTTCTCCGTCGCCCTGAAGAACTCCGCCGATTACGTCATCGTCCTTCGCAACGGCGAGTATGTGGTGGAGTGATGGTAACGATTTAGATGTATCGTTCTGCCAACAGCGATTTGCCAGCAGCTATTTGTATCCCCTCTTTCAGACGGATGGCAAAAAAGCAGAAGCTCGAGGATGGTGATATGGAGGCAAAGGAGTTCTTCGGAGGCGCGGGGCGGGCCAGCGCCGGGAGGCTATCTCTTAAGGCCGGACGGCAAAGAGAGGGGGGCCGCGAGGATAGGTGGAACGATCCGGACCCCTGGGACGAGGATCGGATCTCTTCTTCTGGCGGATTTCGGCTTCCTGTGACGTACTCGGGGATGATCCTCGCCTTATGCGTCATCCTCTTCTTCGTCAGGGTTTTGGCCCCAGCTTTCACATTTGACTATCTCGCCCTCAACCCCGCCACAGTCGCATCCCGCCCCTGGACCCTCATCACCCATATGTTCATCCACGCCGACATGGGCCACCTCTTCTTCAACATGCTCTTCCTCTTCTTCTTCGGGATGGAGCTGGAGAATAGGGTCGGCGAGTCGAAGTTCCTCCAGATCTTCATCATATCCGGCATCGTCGGAGCCGTCGGCCAGATGGCGGTCCTCCCGGCGGGCTCCATGGTGGGGGCCAACGGAGCCCTCTTCGGCGTCATGGGGTGCCTCGCCGTCATCGCCCCGGAGATCAAAGTCCTCCTATTCTTCGTCATACCTCTGAGCATAAGGGCCGCCGTCGTCCTCTTTGCCGTCATAGACTTCACCATGATGGGTTCGGGGGACAGCATCGCCCACATGGCCCACATAACGGGCCTCCTCGCCGGCCTCGCCTTCGGCGGGATGCTGAAAGATCGATACCGTTACAGGTACCGTTAAGCTCTTGTGGGGTCGGCGAAAAGGAAGGCATGAGGGTGACGGGCCGTCAGGGCAGGAAGGCCCTCCCCGCGGAGAATGTGGTGGTAGCCTGGGAGACGAGATCGGAATTATTGTGGGGGAGACGAGCACCCTCGAGTTCAAGTTCTTGATGGCCGGGGAGGCCTCCAGGGGGAGCTACGTCAAGGTGAGAGACGGCTCAAGAGACTGGATCTTCGCCCAGGTGCTGGAGGTCACCAGGTCCAACGTCGCCTACGGCCTCAACTCCATCGACCACGATAACCCCGTGGGGAGTGAGCGGGTCCTCGGATCCGCCCGGGTGATCGCCGTCGCCTCCGGCGGACGGCTGGAGATGCCGATAAACCCGCCCCGCCCCGGCGACCCGGTCCTGAAGGCCGACGACCACCTCATCGAGATGGCCCTGGGGCTGTCGAAGGGAAACCTCTACATAGGGATGCTGGAGGGGCACGACCTGAAGGTGAAGCTCGAAGCCGACACCTTCGTCCAGAAGCACTGCAGCATCCTCGCCAAGACCGGGAGCGGAAAGTCCTATACTGCGGCCGTCGTCCTCGAAGAGCTCCTGGAGAAGGATGTCGCCCTCCTGATAATCGACCCCCACGGCGAGTACGCCTCCATGAAGCAGAAGAACACCAAGGGAGAGTTCGCCAGGTTCGAGGTCAAGCCGAGGGGCTACGACGTCACCGTCTACTCTCCCGCAAGCCAGGCCGTCGCCCCCGGCGCCGACCGGCGGTTCCGGTTCAACGGCAAGAACATGACCGCCAGGGAGCTATCGGCGATGCTCCCCGAGGACGTCAACAACAGTCAGAGGGGGGTCCTCTACGAGGCGATAAAGATCCTCAGCTCCGATGGAGGCGACTACGAGCTCGAGGACGTCATCGCCCAGGCGGAGAAGGACACCAGCAAGGCTAAGTGGGGGCTCATCGGCCACCTTGAAGCCCTGGAGGATCTGGGGATATTCTCGGGGAAGGGGACGGAGCTCGGCGACCTCCTCCAGAGGGGGAAGGCCTCCATCATCGAGATGACCGGCGTCCCCCCGGACCTCCAGGGGATGATCGTCGCAAAGCTCCTCTCGGACCTCTTCGAGGCGAGGAAGAGGGGGAAGGTCAACCCCGGGATGGTCGTCGTGGAGGAGGCCCACAACTACATCCCCGAGAGGGGGAGCGGCAAAGCCGCCAGCACCGCCGTCATCAGGACGATAGCCGCCGAAGGGCGGAAGTTCGGTCTGGGCCTCCTCGTCATAAGCCAGAGGCCGGCGAGGGTCGATAAAAACGTCATATCCCAGTGCAACACCCAGATCATCCTCCGGGTGACAAACCCCAACGACCTGCGGGCCCTCAGCAAGGGGATCGAGGGTATGAGCTCTGAGCTGGAGGAGGAGATCAAGAGGCTCCCACCGGGGACGGCGATGGTGGTCAGCAGCGAGATCGAGCACCCCGTCAGCGTCAAGATCAGGCCGAGGAAGAGCAGGCACGGCGGGGTGAGCACGCCGATCGTCGGCGAGAAGGCAAGAGTCCCAGCGGGGACCGGGGGGGGAGGGAAGGCGGCCGCCTCTCAGGCGGGGGTGCCGGGCAAAAGAGGGGCACCAGAGGCGAAGGCAGATAAGAAAGACGGTGGCGGGAGCTTTCTGCGGAAGATCCTGGGGAAATGATCCATTTTTTGATACCATTCAGGATATGAGAGCCGGGTTTTTCATCCTCATGAGGAGTATCGAGGCCGAAAGAGCCGCCGCCGCCCCGAACAAGAAGGTCGCTTCGGGGCTGAGATACTGCCATAAAGCTCCTGCCAGAAGCCCTGAGGCTATAGCAGCGGTTCCTACTGCACCGTAGTATACCCCAAGCCCCGTCCCCCTCGCCTCGGCCCGGCATAAATCCGAGACGAAGGCCCTCTCAGCGCCGTCGACGATGGCGAAGACGAGGCCATAAAGGGCGAAGAGGAGGACGAGGACCATCGTCGAAGATACCAGGGCGAATCCGAAGGATACGAGGGCGAAGAGGGCATAGACGATGGAGAGAACCCTCTTTCTTCCGACCCGGTCCGACCATGACCCGCTGGGGATCGAGAAGGTTGTGTAGACCAGATTGAATAGGATGTAGAGGAGGAGGGGGGCGGCGACGGCCATATCACTCGTGAAGAACTCCCCGGACCGGAGGATGAAGAACATGTAGCTGAAGTTTCCCAGGGCGAAGAGGGATGCTATGCCTACGAAGGGGACGAGGGTGGGAGAGAGGTCTGAAATCCCGGGACTGAGGCAGCCAGCGGGATATCTGGGGATCTCCTTGACGGGGACGAGGGGGATGAGGGCGACGAAGGCTAAGAGCCCGGCTCCAAGGAAGATGCTCTTGAAGTCCAACCCCTCCTGCCAGAGGAGGAAGGCGATGATCGAACCCGCCACCGCCCCCAGGGAGTCTAGGGCCCGGTGGACGCCAAAGCCCCTCCCCCTCCCTTCCCTCAGAGCCGACTCGGCGATGATGGCGTCCCGGGGCGCCGACCTGATACCCTTCCCCGACCGCTCCATAGTCTTCAGGACGAAGACCTGCTGCCAGCTGGAGGAGAAGGCCAGGAGGAGCTTTCCCGCGGCCGAGATGGCGTACCCCGCCGCCACCAGGGGCTTTCTCCTCCGGAGGCGGTCCGACCACCAGCCGGATAAGATCTTGATGAGGCTCGGCAGGCCTTCGGCCAGGCCCCCGATGAGGCCGATAGCTAGCCCTCCGGCGCCCAAAGATGCGAGGAAGAGGGGGAGGATCGGCTGGATGATCTCGCTGCTGGCGTCGTTCAAGAGGCTCACCAGGCCCAGGAGGTATATGTTCCTCTTCCGTTCTTCCCCTTCGGGAGCATCGGTCAAGGATTGGGTTTATCCCAAAAGACGGCAACAAAGGTTTCGGTCCACCACCTCATCTCTCCTTTGCTCCAGCTATTCTCGAAGGTTGTTTATAGGATGGAACGGTAAAAATATCCGAAGAGAACTCATCGAAGGGACGAAGCCGTTTTGAGGGAGCGCGAAGAGAGATGAAAGGCGGCGGATATCTGGGGGGCTTATCGGCTATGGCGTTACTTTTTATGGTATCCTCTGCACCATCTTTGGCGGTCCCAGAATTCCTCCTCTCCGATTTTTCCGCAGAGCAGGAGTATCCACCAAAGGCTCCGGTGGGCCCGGCTCTGGCGGAATCGGGGCTGGTCCTGGCGGGTAACGGCCTTGCCTTTAACTCCTCGGCCGCCCTGCCCATCACCCTGATGGTGGAGAGGGATCGGATTGTGCGGCCGTCTCACGCCAAGAAGCTCTTCGACGACCTCATTCGGATCGACCCCTCGGGAGGAGCAGGATCAAAGGCAGATGCCCAATCCGACTATAGAGGCCGGATGCTCCTATCCGGGAGGGCTTACATCCTTCGGGAGATCGAGATGTCTGGCAGGGGGGAGGTGAGCGAGCTTAAGGCCGGGGTCTACAAGACGACCTTCACCGGTGATCTGGAGGTCGGACGCCTCTCGATCGAGACGCAGCGGCGGGGGCGCTTCTGGGACGGCCGGGGGACCATGACGTTGGAGGACGGGATGATCCGGGGCGATTACGCCGTCGTTCTGGAGATCTCGCCCCAGACCGAGAGGGCGGAGGAGATCCCCCGGATCGCCACCGTCCCCGGGCCCGATTTACCTTGGATACCGGCGGCAGGCTCGCCACCTTGACAGAGCCGGATTACATGGATATCCCATCCCGGAGTTGAGAGAAATGGCAGAGGAGATCTGTTCGGGAAGGACGGAGGAGTCTGAGAGATTTTTAGTGGGCGAAAGAGCCCGGGGATTGCGAGTTCGAGATGGGTCGCGCCCCGTCATCGATGAGAGAGATACGCACCTCCAAGAGGAGGTCGATAAGCTCTATTCGGAGAGGAGGGAGACGGGCCTTGTAGGGCTGGTCGGCGGGCTTGAGGCCGTCATCATAAACGTCGAGCCCCACCTCCTCTTGGCCGCCTCCGAGGAGCTGCTCAGATCCACGGGCCACGACTTCGCCGACGCCTTCAGGGACCCTCAGTACGCCACCGTCGTCCTCAGGAAGGAGGGTTCTTGCGACCTTCTCCTCAGAGCGAGGCTCGATGGAAGAAACCCGTTCCAGAGGTGGAACCTTCAGCCGAAGTCGAGAGACCTCCCCAATACGAGGCTCGAGACCTTCGTCTTCAGGACCAGGGATATCGAAGAGTTCGTATCCATCCAGAGGTCCAGGGGGGTATCTTTTCTGACAGACGATCTAATCGACGGCCTAGAAGGCTCCTTCATCCAGACCGCGCCCTCGGTATACACCGGAAATTCCATCGGTTTCATCAAGACCCACGGGAAAGGTGGAGGCTATAGAACCCCGGAGAGCGAGACCGTCGACCTGGAGCTCGCAAAGCCTGATATGGGCCATCTTTCGAAGATAAACCATCTCGATCATGCGGCGACGCGGGTCAGAGCCGAGGATAGGGACGCTGCGATGTTGGAGTTTATAAGCCTAACAGACTACGCCTTCGATTTTGCCATTTACGTCAAGGAGCTCAACTCCATCACCAGCGTCGCAAGAGAGAGAGGCTCCGACTTCGCCATGGTCTTCACCTCGGGGATATCCCCCTCCAGGAGCCAGGAGGTCCTGGGGCCAACGGAGAAGTTCGTCTTCAACTATGGCCCTCGAGTCCACCATATCGCCTTTCAGACCGAGGATATCGAAGAGACCTGCACGGCCCTCGTCGAGGAGGGGACCGAGTTTCTGATCGGCCTGGTGGGCTCCCAGGAGGAGGGCCTCAAGCAGACCTTCACCCAGCCCTCCATCAACACCCTCCTCGTCAACGAGTACATCCACCGTTACGGCGGCTTCGACGGCTTCTTTACTAAAAAGAACGTCACCATCCTCACGGAGGCGACGGACCGGCAGTAGAGATAGATAGCGAGGATATCAGGATATGAGACGAATAGACTTCATCAAGCTGACCGCCTCTCTTGGGGCGTGCTATCTGGCAGCCTTCATCGGCTCGATCTTCACCGCCCCTGAGATATCCACCTGGTACGCCACCCTGGCGAGGCCTTCCTTCGCCCCCCCCGACTGGGTCTTCGGCCCGGTATGGACCGCCCTCTACACCATGATGGGAATCTCCGCCTACCTCGTCTGGAGGGAGGGGCTGGCAGATCCGAGGGTGAAGGCCGCCATGGCGGTATTCGCCATCCAGCTCGCCGCGAACGTCTCCTGGTCGGCGGCCTTCTTCGGCCTGCGATCGCCCCTGGCGGGGCTCGCCGTCATCCTCCTCCTCTGGGCTCTCATCGCCCTGAACATCCAGAAGTTCAAGGAGGTCTCCAGGACGGCGGGGCTCCTCCTCGTCCCCTACATCCTCTGGGTGAGCTTCGCCATGGTGCTGAACTTCGCCATCTGGAGGCTCAATCCGTAAACGGGACGTCCTCAACCCCTCCGTCGGTGGCGGGACCTGGCGACGGGCCCACCCGTCGCATCAGGCAGAGGTGACCATCATCACCCCGAAGAGCATGTTCAGCGCCATCAGGAGAAGGACGGCCCTCCCCAGGAGCCTGTGGACCCCCCTGACCCGGCCCCTCCTCTCTTTCGCGACTTTCAACTGGAAGTGCCCCAGGGACGGGGTCAGGATCAAAAGGAGGACGACGAAGGCGCCGATATAGGCGTGGGGGACCCGGAAGTGGACCGAGGAGGCCGCAGATATCATGTAGACCGCCACCATCGCTCCTCCTAATGCAACTATAGATCCCGTTATCCCCAGGGCTCTGTGCTTCTTCAGCCAGCCAGGACCCTTTCTCCTGGCGAAGGTCATCCCCCATACCATTAGGAGAAAGCCCAATATTACGAGGGATGCGTGATAGGGCCAGAGCCGTACGATCTCCGCGGAGAGCTCCCCATCGTTTTCGCCGACGGCTGCCAAAGCCGTGCCGACGACGGAGAAGATGGATAGGCAGATGGCTGAGAAGATGGCGTAAAGCGGCCTGTGGAGGCGGCCGGTTTCTGTCCGCTGGTTTGGATCTAGAGACATAACTATAGCACCCAATGCCTTTTATAACTGGATGAAGAGTTGCCTAAATATCTTTAGAGATGAATGTTACAAAAATGATGTAGATCCGCCGGAGGATCACTCCAGCTTCTTGTGGCAGAACCACCAGTCGAAGCACTGGTACTTCGAAAGCCTCTCTTTTGCGGTCTTCTCGTCGGAGGGCGGAGGTATTATCACCTCGTCTCCCAGGAGGTCGTTATTCGGCCAGTTGGCAGGCATTGCCACCTTATTATCGTCTGATATCTGGAGGGCTCTGACGGCTCTCATTATCTCGTCCATGTTCCTTCCGATCTCCTGAGGGTAGTAGAGCATCAGCCTTATGAGCCCTTCTGGGTCCACCACGAAGACCGCTCTGACGGTGTTCGTCCCCTTCCCGGGATGGACCATCCCGAGCTTTGCGGCGACTGGGCCAGTGTCGGCGATGATGGGAAAACCGATCTCGACGTTCATATTCTCCCGGATCCACTCCGTCCACTTCATGTGGGAGTGAACCTGGTCGACGGAGATGCCGATGAGGCGGCAGTTGAGCTTCTCAAAGTCTTCTCTCATCTTCTCGAAGGCTATGAACTCGGTGGTGCATACCGGGGTGAAGTCTCCGGGATGGCTGAAGAGGACGAACCACTTACCCTTAAAGTCCCCCGGAATCTTCATCCTGCCGTGTGTGGTCTGAACCTCCATATCCGGGACCTTCTCCCCCAGGAGGGGGATCCCCACCCTTCCTTCGTGTTCCATATCTATCTACCTCCTCCATTTACTAGGGTTCATATCCTATTAAATTTTATGATCGAAAAATTACCACCTAACCCGGACCAGAAAGTCAATTTCTTTGAGCCTCGATCAACGATAAACCGACGAAGGGACGGCTGCTAAAAGGGCGCCCTCCCCATCAAAAACTGCGGCCAGAGATTTAAATCGAATAGACCCGGAGAGAAAAGCCTATAACTTCGCCGCCCTACTTCCCATCCCATGACCGCTCTCCTGGAGATAAAGGGCCTATCGAAGAGCTTCTCGGTGAAGGGGAAGAGCTTCGAGGCGCTTCGCGACGTCAACCTCTCGGTGGGGGAGAAAGAGTTCATCTGCCTCCTGGGACCCTCCGGATGCGGCAAGACGACCCTTCTGCGAATCATGGCCGGCCTTGAGAAGGCGACGAGCGGCGCGGTCCTCCTGGACGGCGCCCCCATCGAGGGTCCTGGGCCCCAGAGGGGTATGGTCTTTCAGGAGTACTCCCTCTTCCCCTGGAGGACGATCATAGACAACGTCGCCTTCGGCCTGGAGCTGCGGGGCGTCCCGAAGGATGAGAGGCGAGAGAAGGCCCGAAGGTACATCAATGCCGTCGGCCTCGAGGGGTTTGAGAACAGCTACCCCCACGAGCTCTCCGGCGGCATGAAGCAGAGGGTCGCCATCGTGAGGGCCCTGGTGAACAACCCTCGGGCTCTGTTCATGGATGAGCCCTTCGGCGCCCTCGACGCCCAGACGAGGAACGTCATGCAGTCGGAGCTCCTGCGGATCTGGCAGGAGCAGCAGAAGACCGTCGTCTTCGTCACCCACAGCGTCGACGAGGCGATATACCTGGCGGACAGGGTGGTTATCATGTCCGCCCGCCCCGGCCGGATCAGCGAGATCATAGATATCGAGATTCCAAGGCCCCGGATCAGGACCAGCGCCGAGGTGAACAGGTTCAGGGAGAGGATCCTTCATGACCTGCGGTCCCTGAGAAAAGACTGACCAAATTTTTTCTTCCATGTCCATCATACCTCTCTATTCGTCTATCCTGGCCGCAGCATCTGGACGGTGGAGGACCTGCCCATGGAGGAGGCATTATATTCGATGGGCAGTTTATATTCGAGGGAGCGTTTATATTCGTAGAGATACGAAATTCGTCAGAGCTGGTGAGACCGTTGACTAGATCCAAATGGATGGAGCTTCCGCGGCTGGTGGTCGTCGGCAGCGGCGTCGCGATGGAGGTGGCCGACGTCTGTTGCAACCTCAAACTGAAGGGCGGAGCTCTCATCGTCACCGGCCCCAAGACCTGCGAGCTGGCGGGAGGAGAGATCTCCCAGCGGATGGAAGAAGGCGGCTTTGAGACCGACCTGATGATCACAAAAATCTCAAAAATCGAAGAGGTGGAGAGGGCCGAAAGGATGGCGGCGGAGATGGAGGCCGGCTTTCTCATAGGTGTGGGCGGCGGAAGATCGATAGACGTCGCCAAGCTCGCCTCGGATAGGGCGGGGGTCCACTTCGTCTCCGTCCCCACCGCCGCATCCCACGACGGGATCTGCTCAGCTCAGGCCTCCCTCACCATCGACGGCGAGACGACATCCGTCTCCGCCCAGGCCCCCCTGGGGATCATAGCCGACACCGCCATAATTTCTAAAGCCCCCAAGAGGCTTCTGGCCGCCGGATGCGGCGATATCATCTCCAACATCACCGCCATAAAAGACTGGAAGCTCGCCTTCAGGCTCCGGGGCGAGGAGTACAGCGAGTACGCCTCTGCCCTCTCGGAGATGACGGCGAGGATGATAGTCGAGTCCGCTCCCTCCTTGAAGCCGGGGCTGGAGGAGTCGGCGAGGGTCGTCGTCAAGGCCCTCCTATCCAGCGGCGTCGCCATGTCCATAGCCGGCTCCTCGCGCCCCGCCAGCGGCTCGGAGCATAAGTTCGCCCACGCCGTAAACCAGATCGAACCCGGAAGAGCCCTCCACGGCGAGCTCTGCGGCCTGGGCACCATCGTCATGATGTACCTCCACGGAGGCGACTGGGAGATGATCCGGGAAGCTCTCCGGGAGGTGGGGGCGCCCACATCCGCCTCCGAGATCGGACTTCATGAGGAGACGGTGATCGAGGCGCTCACATCTGCCCACAAGATCCGACCGGAGCGGTACACCATCCTCGGCTCCGGCCTCACACGAGAGGCGGCCGCCGCGGCCGCTCGAAAGACAAAAATATTATAATTATCAACTTGAGGCTAAGACCATGTCCGAAGCAGCTACACAGATCACCCTGATAGGAACCAAGCTCGCGACGATCGGGATGGAGTTTGTATTCAACTCCCCCTCACCGGAATGCGAGACCTGCAAGCTCAGAAACACCTGCACCAACCTCGAGTCGGGGAGGAGGTACCGGATCCTGGGCGTCCGTGGGGAGCTGGTCCACGAATGCCCCATCCACGAGGCGGGGGTCCGGGCGGTGGAGGTGATAGAAAGCCCCATCATCGCCGCCATCGACGCCAGGAAGGCCTTCGCAGGCTCCAAGACCGTCCTGGAACCCCCGAGATGCGACGTGTACGATTGCACCATGTACGAGCTCTGCCACCCCGTCGGCCTGAAGGAGGGGGACCGGTGCACCATCGTCGAGGTGGCTGGGGAAGCCCCCGAGGATTGTGAGGTGGGAAACAAGCTGAAGCTGGTGGAGCTGAGGCGCTGAAGGGCGTACGGCTCAGATTAATTTTTCACCATCGGTCCGTCATTTTTTAGGTTTCGACCATGAGGAAGCGATTGACCTACTCGCGCAACATCTTCATACCCGTCACCGACGTCTGCAGGAACAGGTGTGACTACTGCTCCTTTCGGCGGGACGATGGGAGGATAATCCGCCGCCAGGAGGCGGCCGACCTCCTGGACCGAGGGGCGGAGGCGGGGTGTACCGAGGCGCTCTTCTCCCTGGGGGAGGCGCCGATGGAGGCGGAAGGCTTCTTCCGCCTCTTGAGGCTGACGGGCGCAGGCGGCCTCATCGACTACCTCATCGAGCTCTCGGAGCTGGCCCTGGAGAGGGGCCTGCTCCCTCATACCAACGCTGGCCTCCTATCGAAGGAGGAGATGAAGAGGCTCGCTCCCTACAACGGCAGCATGGGACTGATGCTCGAGACGACGGCCGAGGTGGAAGCCCACCGGTCCTCCCCGGGAAAGAGTCCCCGGCTGAGGGTGGAGGCGATCTCCGCGGCGGGAGAGCTCTCGATACCCTTCACCACCGGGATTTTGGTGGGGATCGGAGAGACGGCGGAGGATCGGGTCCGATCTATCCAGGCGATAAAAGAGATCCACGAGGTTTACGGCCACATTCAAGAGGTGATCGTCCAGCCCTTCGACCCGAAGCCGGATACCCCCATGGCTTGCACCCCTCCGCCGACAGCTGAGGTCCTGGCGGAGACGGTGAGGATGGCGAGATCGATCTTGCCGCCGGAGGTCGCCGTCCAGGCGCCGCCGAACCTCGCCGACCCCCTGCCGCTGGTGGAGGCGGGGGCCTGCGATCTGGGAGGGATAAGCCCCGTCACCCCTGACTGGATCAACCCCGATAGGCGTTGGCCCACCCTCGAGGATCTACAGACCCAGCTCGCCGGCTTCGATCTCCTGGAGAGGCTCGCCGTCTACCCCCGTTATATCGACCTTGGCTGGTACGGCGAGAAGACCAGAGATCTGGTGAGGAGGCTCGCGGGGCCCGACGGCCTCCTTCGGCGGGATCGACCTTGATAGCCGGATTGATATGCATGATCAGGTCCGCAAATGATATCTCAGAGCAGAGCAGAGCTGGGGGGGTATGAGCAAGAAGTCTCTTGAGATCGGCGTCAGCTGTGGACTGGTCTTTCTTATGATAGCCCTGATGATCCTGGTGCAGACGGCGGCGCCCGAGCCCCTCCGGCCGGCGGGGTTCGTTCTCGCGGTTATGGTCTTCATCTTTCTGATGGGCGGGGCCGGGTTTCGGCTTATAAACGTCGAGTAGCGAAATATGATATGTCAAGACAGAGATATCAAATTCGAGGAGTAGCATACCTCTTTGACGAGGGCGAGATATGGGCATCTTGGACAAGTTGATGGGCAGGTCTGGCGATGAGGATTACGTGAACATAGACCTGGGGCAGTTCGAGGAGGTCTCCGCGGGGAGCTCCTCGGAGATTCTGGTGAGGATGGCGGAGCTGAACGACCTCGACGTTCTCCCCGATATAAAGGCGCAGATCGAGAGGGGGAACGTCGTCCTGGTGGACATCTCCCCTCTGAGGAGGGAGAAGGGCCTCCTCGATGAGGCGATCGGCGAGCTGAAGGACGTCGTAGAGGATCTCAGGGGCGACATCGCGGGGCTCGGAGACAACCTGGTGATAGTCGTCCCCAGGAGGATGAGGATCGATCGGGAGAACGTCCTGGGGGGGGAGGATTGAAGGCGAAGACGACCTCGAGCTGCCCCATCTGCTCCGCCGAGATCACTTTCGACTGGGAGACGAAGGATATCCCCCACTTCGGCGAGGCGATGATCATCGCCGGGGTCTGCGGCGGTTGCGGCTTCAAGCTCAGTGACACCATCCTCCTTTCTCAGGGGGAGCCGGTGAGGTACGCCATCACCATCGAGGGGGCGGAGGACCTGAACGCCCGGGTGATCAGGTCCACCAGCGGAACGATCAGAATTCCGGAGCTGGGGATCGACGTGCAGCCCGGCCCCGCCTCGGAGGCGTACATCTCCAACGTCGAGGGGGTCCTTCAGAGGGTACGAGATATCGTCCTCTTCGCCACCCGGTCCGCCCGGGACGCCGGGGCGGAGGAGAACGTCTGCCGGGGCGAGTTCATCCTGGAGAAGATCGAGAGGGCGATGGAAGGGGAAGGGCCGCTGACGGTGATCCTGGAAGACCCCCTGGGTAACAGCGCCATAGTCTCCGAGAAGGCGTCCTCGACTAAGCTCACCCCCGAAGAGTGCGAGGGGCTCGAGACTGGGATGATCATCCTCGACTCCCCCGCATGACCGGCGAGGCCCAGGGAGGCGGATAGGCTGATAGTCCTCAGCGGCGGGACCGGGACCCCGAAGCTTCTGGCGGGCCTGCAGAAGGTGCTGCCACCGTCGGAGGTGACCGTCGTCGCCAACACCGCCGACGACCTCTGGATCTCCGGAAACCTCGTATCCCCGGACCTGGACACCATCGTCTACACCCTGGCGGGGATGATCGACCGCAGGAAATGGTGGGGGATCGAAAAAGACTCTTTTAATACCCACAACTTCCTCAAAAGCTTGGGCCATCAAGAAATCCTCGCCCTCGGCGACCTCGACCGCGCCGTTCACATATTCCGCTCCGACCTCCTCAGGGAAGGTTTCTCCCTCAGCGAAGCGACGCAGAGGCTCTGCCGGGCCCTGAAGGTCGAGGAGAAGGTCGTCCCCATGACCGACGATCCCGTATCCACCGTCATATCGACCCCTGAGGGGGAGATGGACCTGCAGGAGTTCTGGGTCGGCCGGGGGGGGCGACCGGAGGTGACGGGGGTGAGGTACCGCGGCATCGGAGAGGCCCGCCCCTCCCCCGAATTCATCGCCGCCCTGAAGAAAGCGGCAGAGAAAGGCGAGCCGGTCCTGATAGGACCGAGTAACCCCGTCTCCAGCATCGGGCCGATCCTCGCCCTCCGGGGGGTCCGGGACCTCCTGGGAGGTCGTGAGGTAAAGATCCCAGTCGTCGCCGTCAGCCCCCTCGTCGGCGGACGGCCCGTCAGCGGACCCGCCGCCAAGTTCATGCGGGCCCGGGGCTATCCCGTCACCGACGGGGGCGTCGCCGAGATCCTGGGGTGCGTCGACCTGATGGTGGTCAGCCCCGGAAGCGATTATCTGGGACCCTCCGTGAGGCTGAACACCGTGATGAAAGACGAGGCGGAGAGCCTGAGGCTGGCCAAGGAGATCGTGGATATCCTTGATGGCAAGGTGGAGAAGGAAGCGGAGGCGGTCTAAGATGTTTATCGGCGTCGATCACGGGACTAGGGCGATCAGGTTTGCCAACACCGACGGCAAATGCTTCGTCATCCCGAGGGAGGAGGCGGGCCGCCTCGCCCCCGCAGAGATCGCCGACAGGATCAGAGAGGCCTTCGATCTCGGCGATGGCGGCGCCGGCGGCGCCGAGAAGGTCGACCTCCTCGCCCTCTGCTACTCCATGGGCGACGGGATCTGTGAGATCGTTCGGATCGAGGACGCCGAGAATCGGGGGGTGATCAGCCAGGACGGCGCGGGCCTGCACGTCGGGGGCGGGACGAACGTCTTCGACGCCGTCCGCGAGGCGAAATGGCCCGCGATCCTTCTGCCCGGGATTCACGACCGCTCCGATATCGACCCCAGGATGCGGGTATTCTCCCACGGCGCGAGCCCCGAGAAGGTGGGGCTCGCCTACAAGGTGAGAAAGGACGGCCCGGAGGATTTCATCATCTCCGACGCCAGCTCCAACGTCGTCACCATCGGCGTCGCCGCTGGAAAGATCGTCGGGGCCATCGACGCCCCTATCTTCGCCCCAGGGCTCCTGCACGGGCCGCTAGACGTCGCCGCCATCAGAAAGGTTGACGCCGACGAGATGACCGCCAACGAGGCCTTCACCCGGGGCGGGATCCTCCGGAAGCGCGGCCTCACCCTCAAGGGCTGCACCGATGAAGAGAAGGAGGCGGCCTTCGAATCCCTCGCTCTCTACGTCGCCATGGAGGTATCCGCCATGGCCGTCCTCCTCCGGGACCATGGCGCAGCGAAACCGGCGCTCTACCTGGCAGGCGACCCCGCCCCCCGGATCGCGGGGAGGGTCTCGCAGCTTCTGGGGCGGGAGGTTCTGCCGCTTCAAAGCTGCGATGCGGCCCTCGGGTGCGCCCTGATCGCGGAGGATGTATATGGCGGGGCGGAGGAGGTTCTGGGGATAGGGGTGGATGGGAAGGTGCGGGGGTAGCTGAGCCACGTAACTTAACTGGCTAAAACTTGGCGTTTATGGAGAAAAACGCTAGCATTTAGACTAAAGGATCTCGGGGGGGGCGCCAGGCGAGATTCCGGTATCGAAAAGCTTTTCGTATGTTGGGACTATCTCTACTGAAGGAGCTAAGATAAAACCGTCGTTCCGCACTAACGGTCTAATTTCCAAACATTTTCCCTATAATTTATAGC
>JANKMW010000119.1 GCA_024649985.1 Methanothrix sp. | reverse complement strand
CTGGTCGGCGTGAGTTCAGTGACCAAAAACAGCATCAATCAATCGATTCAATTGGGGGTAAACACATACGATAAAATTTGATGAGGGCATCGCCCAGGATGCCCTCTTGTCCTGATACCCTCTAGTCGAACTTTATGGCTTTATCGTACACGATCTCGGAGTAAGCTGGCCCTGTCGTTGTAGACTCTTCCAGGTAGATCCTCCAACCAATGAAGACCGACTGATCCAGGTCTATGCCGTAGGCACCCATACCATAGGGAACCTCATAGCAGTGTGGATCGCCTTCACAATTCCTGGCGTACTTATAGACGTAGAGGTATTTCGCGTTGGGATTGTCAGGGAGATATTCCTCGGCAGTTCCATTGAATTTCAAGTCATTGACGTATGCAACGCCGTTCCATACATCCGCACCGTATAGGACGAAGTTCTCGTAAATCGCTTTTCCTGTGGCTACATGGTTAACCCCATAAACGATTATGAACTCGTTGGTATCGTTGCCCAAAGTAATTGCTGGCTCTCTCAAGAACCCATAGTACTGTGATAGATCAGGGAAAGGAGGTGTCGGCGAAGAGACGCCTTGGTTTGCAGTCCATAAATAGCAGCAATCGTTCGGAGGGCCATATGCGCAGATTCCTCTCTGAATAGCATCACTCCCTAAGATGCCTATTTGACTGGTTGGAAGCTCTGTTGCATTCAATCCGCTATATTTGTTGAGAATCGCGATCCTAAGCTCTTCGAGATCATCCATGAGGTCAAACTCTGTGGTTCCCGTTCCACGGACCCTTAGCTTTGGCATATCATACGGATCTAGTTCCGCGGCCTCGTTAGGAGTCACACGGAAAACAGTTGCGGGTGTATTAGCAATGTAATCGTTGCCAGCTTGCTCATCTGTGAATTGAGTTGGACGGAGCAATACATTAAATGTATCGGAATCATTCTCCACGCCCATCTTCACCATAGCTGAGGGTATTACTTGGGTATTGACGATTCTATCCGAATATCCCGCTGATTGGGCAGCAGCCCGGATTCGTCCATCAATGCCTTTATCGGCAGTAGTGATAACTATTGTAGTTTGATTGAACGGATTACCAGGCAGCCCCTCTGGAGTCCCTTCAGTATTGATAACGAGGTGGTTCAATGTATCTCCTAAATTGGCATAGATCCATCGAGTCTCATTTCCATATGTCCTCTCCATTAAATAAAGATCAAAACTGAAGTATCTACACTCCGGGGGCGTTCTTCCTATGAAAACAATTGCTTCATCTGGGCGAAGGCTAGAGAACGGAGTTATGTTCTCTGTCACTCCAAGCGCTTTCATTAGCTCAGAAATAATCCCACTAACCTCTTGACCTAATGGTGGTGGAACAAGAAAATTCAAATATTTTGTGTTGGGATTGTTTCCGTATGCAGAAGGCAGCACTCCGTTATTATATACCTTCAATAGGTCAAAAAAACCTAGCCCGCCTTGCTGTACGTTGAATCCGTCCTGTTCCAAGGCCTGTTTAAACGCCTCCACATCTCCAGCCTCCACATTCTCTGCAAGGCCGGTTACTATCAACACAGCGAATCCAATTAACAATAATATATAAGATCTCATATACTATCACGTCCTCCGTGTTATTTACACTCTGTTAAGTTATTAAAGTTTTCGGATAAACTCACTATTATCCGGTTTTGTATCCTTCATATCTCGAACCCCTCGTAGCTCTTCCGCCGGTGGTTGATGTCGGCCTTCAGATAGACCGAGGTCGTCTTCAGGTCGGTGTGGCCGAGCTGGGCCTGGAGGTCGTTGAGGGGTATACCGAGGTCGAGGGCCCGGACCGCATGAAAATGCCTCAGGGTGTGCGGGGTGACCACGTAGAGTTAATAATCCTGATGAAAGCCGTAAACCAAAAACCATTGGCGAGATGGTAGACGAAATCAGAGCTGAAGGACTCGTAGAATTAGTAAAAAATATTTTGGAGTATTTTAACCTGCCGATACCGGATGGCGGACTGCTTCATCTGATAAGGGAGATGGGAATCAAAACTTAGAAAGTAGAGTTCTGTGAGATATTCGGCCCAGACAAGATCACATCTTCTGAGATTGCGGAGTTCCTTGATTATTTCATGATCCGAAAGGTGGCTGGCAGCAATACCCTTATGGAGACCGTCGGCAGAGTAATTCGAAAATTTGTGAAATGGATGGGTGAGAAGGGGTACATGGACTCTGAATGTTACGAGGGGGCTGCCATGGCGGTCGATGAGCTGAAGGGCGACCTTGTAAAGGTGACCGAACTGAGCGCTCTGATATTCGACTACATCCGGGAAAGCTCTCACGTGGAGTTTGAAGAGATAGAAGACGGATACTTCTCAGTGGTGGCGATCAAGCCGGGCGAGTTGTGGGTTGAAGGTTATATCGGACAAACCGGCGTGATAGGTCCGGTCATCGTATCCGAAGAGATAAGCTCGAGATGTAAAGAGGGCTGGGTGATCAGCCTGATGTTGGGAAAGGTCGGAGAAAGCTGGCAAATGATCGAGTCCGGATTTGTCTATCAGGGCTGAGAACCTTGCCTGGTAATAATCACCAACTACTTAATAAGATACGAAATCTTAGCCTGGTTTTGAGGTTCTTCTCATGAGAAGCGATATCACCAAGGTTGGGCCCGAGAGGGCGCCCCATCGGGCGCTCCTCAAGGCTACAGGGCTCATCGACGAGGAGATGGGTCGCCCCTTCGTCGGGGTCGCGAACTCCTGGAATGAGTTCATACCCGGCCACATTCACCTGGATAAGATCTCCCAGGCGGTTAAGGCCGGGATCAGGATGGCGGGGGGCGTCCCCTTCGAGTTTCACACCATCGGCCTCTGCGACGGGATCGCCATGGGCCACCGGGGGATGAGGTACTCTCTTCCCAGTCGGGAGATCATCGAGGATACCATCGAGGTGATGATGGAGTCCCACCAGCTCGACGGGATGGTCTTGATCTCCTCCTGCGACAAGATCGTTCCGGGACATCTGATGGCGGCCGGCAGGCTCGACCTTCCGGCGATAGCCGTCACCGGAGGCCCCATGTACCCCGGCTTCGCCTGCGATAAGGAGCTGGACCTCATCGACGTCTTCGAAGGATGGCAGAAGGGGGGCGAGGTGCTGGAGGTCCTGGAGAGCCTCGCATGCCCGGGAGCCGGGTCCTGCGCCGGCCTCTTTACCGCCAACACCATGGCCTGCCTCACGGAGACCCTGGGGATGAGCCTCCCCGGTTGCGCCACCGCCCACGCCGCCGACGCGAAGAAGATGAGGATCGCGAAGAAGTCGGGGGTGAAGATCGTCGAGCTGATCGAGAATGGGATCACCGCAAGGAATATCGTAACCCCCAAATCGATCGAGAACGCCATTCGGATGGACATGGCCATCGGCGGCTCCACCAACACCGCCCTCCATATACCGGCGGTCGCCTCGGAGTTCGATATCGACCTCGACCTCTCGGATTTCGATAGATTGAGCCGGGATACCCCCCACCTCGTCAACCTCAGGCCCGGCGGCCCCTACCACATCCTCGACCTGGAGCGGGCCGGGGGGATCCCCGCGGTGATGAAGCGGCTGGAGTCGAAGCTCCACCTGGACGTCCTGACGGTGACGGGCAGGACCCTCGGCGAGGAGATCGCCGAGTTCAGGCCCGCCAACCCCGAGACCTACGCGAAGGTCGTAAAAACCCTGGACGACCCCGTCCATCCCGAGGGCGGGATCGCGATCCTGAAGGGGTCCCTCGCTCCCGAGGGTTCCGTCGTCAAGCAGACGGCGGTCACCGGGTCGATGAGGAAGCACACCGGCCCCGCCAAGGTCTACAACTCCGAAGAGGAGGCGCTGGCGGGGATAGTCGGAGGCAAAGTCGTCGCTGGAGACGTCGTCGTCATCAGGTACGAGGGGCCGAAGGGGGGGCCCGGCATGAGGGAGACCCTCTCGCCGACGTCTGCGATCCAGGGGGCTGGCCTCGGCGACTCCGTAGCCCTCGTCACCGACGGCCGGTTCTCCGGAGGAACCAGAGGTCCCTGCATCGGCCACGTATGCCCCGAGGCGGCTGTCGGCGGGCCCATAGCCCTGGTGGAGGACGGCGACGAGATAGGAATCGATATCGAAGGCCGGAGGATCGACCTCCTCGTGGACCCGGAGACCTTCGAGAGGCGGAGGGCCGCCTGGAAGCCCCCCGCCCCCAAGGTCGCGAAGGGGATGCTGGCGAGGTACAGCAGGTCCGTCACCTCGGCGAGCCGGGGCGGGGTTCTCAGGTAGGTCGATAGATGGCTGAAAAGAGGACGAGATCAAATAAGGGCGGAGGGGCTGCCAGGGGGGTCAGGTCTTTTGTCGCCGTGGAGATCCCCGCCTCGATCCGTGAGGATATCGCCAAGCTCCAGGAGGAGATCGACCTTCCGGGGGTGAGGCTCGTAAAACCCGACCTCATCCACGTCACCCTCAAGTTCCTGGGGGACGTTCCTCTCCCGAAGATGGACCGGGTAGTCGGAGCCCTCAGGACCGTCGAGCAGCCGGCCTTCACCGCCAGGGTGGCGGGTATCGGGACTTTTCCCGGAAGGTCCATCAGGGTCGTCTGGATCGGGGCGCTGGGGGATTTTGAGCCCCTCTTCTCCGCCGTCGAGGAGGCCCTCGTCCCCCTGGGCTTTCCCCGCGAGGCGCGGAAGTTCACATCCCACGCCACCATCGCGAGAGTTGGATGGCCCACCCCCGAGACTACGGCCCTCCTCGCTTCAAAGCTCGCCCCCTATAGGGATGTCGACCTCGGCGAGTTCACGGCGGAGGAGTTCATTCTGAAGAAGAGCACCCTCACCCCTGGAGGCCCCATCTACGAGGACGTCGCAGCCTTCCCCCTCTCCCGTCCTTGAGCAGGTCCTCTCCCGGGTAAGGCCGTCAGTCGAGGAGCGAGCGAGGCTGGCCTTCGTCGCCGAGAAGATCGTCGCGCGGATCGAAGAGCTGGCCGAGGCGATGGGGGTCGAATGCGAGCCGATCCTGGCGGGGTCTGCCGCCAGGGGGACGTGGCTCTCGGGAGACCACGACCTGGATGTATTCATCGGCGTCCCCGAGGGGTCGCCCCTCCTCCCCGCTCTGGAGATGGGAAGGCTCGTGGCGCCGGAGCACGAGGAGAGGTACGCAGAGCACGCTTACGTCCGCGCCACCTTCGAGGGGTTCCAGATAGACCTCGTCCCCTGCTACCTGGTGGAGGACGCCTCAAAGATCATCTCCGCCGTTGACAGGACCCCCTTTCACAGCCGGTACGTCTCGGCCAGGATCGGGGGGCTCGAGGACGAGGTCCTCCTCACAAAGCAGTTCATGAAGGGGATCGGGGTCTACGGGTCGGAGCTGAAGGTCGGGGGCTTCTCCGGGTACCTGGCGGAGCTCCTCATCATCAGGTACGGCACCTTCCTCGCCGTCCTGGAAGAGGCCGGCCTCTGGCGGCCGGGGGAGGTGATGGACCTCTCGGCCCATTCTTCCCGGGACCACGCCGACCCCCTGGTCGTCGTCGACCCCGTCGATCCGGCCCGGAACGTCGCCGCCGCCCTTACCCTGGACAGAATGTTCACGTTCGTCTCCGCGTCCCGTCTATTTCTGGAGGAGCCGGACCTGGACTTCTTCTTCCCGTCTCCCCCTGCGCCGTTGAACGATCAGGAGCTTCGCGAGGAGCTGGATAGGCGAAAGAGCACCCTCCTCCTGCTGGAGTTTCCGGCCCCCGACCAGGTGGAGGACGTGATATTCCCGCAGCTTCGAAAGGCGGAGGAGTCGGTCCGCGCCCTCTTCCACAGGAGCGGCTTCTCGGTCCTCCGGTCGGATGCCGACTGGCATAAAGAGGTCAGCTTTGAGATGGGCGATGGGAACGGCGGGAGAAGATCGAAGATCTGCGGCGTCATCAGGATCCTCTTCGAGCTGGAGGTGGCGACCCTTCCGGAGGTGGAGAGGAGGGTCGGCCCGCCGGCTTGGGAGGCGGAGCACGCAAAGAAGTTCGTCGAAAGCCACCCCCACCCCCTTTCGGGCCCTTACGTCCAGGACGGTCGGGTGGTGGTGGAGGTTCCCCGGAGGTTCGTTTTAGCCTCAGACCTCCTCGAAGGTCGGGTGGCGTCCCTATCCATGGGCCGCCACCTGGGCCGCGAGCTGAAGCGTCGCTACAAGATATACGGGGGCATCGAGCTTTTGAAGATTGAAGACCCGGAGTTTC
>JANKMW010000118.1 GCA_024649985.1 Methanothrix sp. | reverse complement strand
GTAAAATCCAGCTTCCCCAAATTCCTGGTTGAGGCGAAGATAGTTGATAAGAGATAGATCCATCCTGGTGACGGGCGGGGCGGGCTTCATAGGTAGCCACCTCGTCGACCGGCTCATTGAATTGAACAGGGTCACCGTCCTCGACAACTTCAGCTCCGGAAAGAGGGAGTTGCTCGAGGACCACCTGAATAGGCCCAACTTCACCCTCATCGAGGCTGACCTTATGAATCCCCCCGCCACCGAGGCCGCCCTCGAGGGGATCGACCTCGTCTTCCACCTCGCCGCAAACCCCGACGTCAAGGTCGGCGCCACGGACACAAAGACCCACCTCAACCAGAACGTCGTCGCCACATACAACCTCCTCGAGGCCATGAGGAAGAAGGGCGTCAGAAAGATCGCCTTCGCCTCCACCTCCACCGTCTACGGCGAGGCCAGGATCGTGCCGACACCTGAAGATTACGGCCCCCTCCTCCCCATATCCCTCTACGGGGCGTCGAAGCTCGCCTCCGAGGCGCTGATATCCGCCTTCTGCGGGACCTTCAGTATGCGCTCCTGGATATTCAGGTTCGCCAACATCGTCGGAGAACGGGGGACCCACGGGGTGATCGTCGACTTCATCAAGAAGCTGGAAATGGACGGCTCGCAGCTGGAGATCCTCGGCTCCGGGAGGCAGAGGAAGTCCTACCTCCTCGTCGACGACTGCGTCGATGCGATGATATTTGCCATCGCCCATTCCACGGATCGGGTAAACGTCTTCAACGTCGGATCCAACGATTCGGTGGACGTCACCGAGATCGCCGACGTAGTCGTCGAGAAGATGAACCTCTCGGGCGTCAAATACAGGTACACCGGCGGGATCGAGGGGCGGGGCTGGAGGGGTGACGTCAAGACGATGCTCCTATCGACGGAGGCGATGGAGAACCTGGGCTGGAGGCCCCGCCGCACCTCCCGGGAGGCGATCGAGGCGGCCGCGGAGGCGCTTCTGCGCCGATGAGCCGGATTTACGGGAGGAGCTTGACCCGGAGCTTTGAGAAGTCCTCTTTTACGTCCGCCCTTATCCCCATCTTGGAGAAGATGTCCTCCACCTCCGTCCTGACGAACCTCTTGGGGATGTCGTAGCCGAGGAGGAGGGTGAAGTCGGCGTCGGAGGTCTTGCTCACCTTGAAGAGGTTGCAGAGCTCAAGCCTCCTCAGGACCGCCTCAGCCTTCTGGTTCTTCTGCTTGAACTCCTCGGCGTGGGCCAGGGATACCTTCTGGTGCATCTCCCAGAACTTCTCCTTATCCGGGTGGGTCTCGATGAAGCTGAGAAAGAGGATCCAGTGGTCGATGTCCAGGATGATATGCTCGCCGACGGACAACAGATCAGAGTAGGCGTAGATCTTCTCCTCGTCGACGGAGTCGAAGAGGGGTTTGTGCTTGCTGTAGAACTTCAGGGCCGCCCTCATCAGCTCGCTCTGAGATATACCCAGATCCTCCCTCATCTCTCGGAAGAGCTTTGCGGCCTCCGTATCCAGGGCTATCGTCACCCTCTCCGGCGCTTTTGCCATAGCGAGTTTCCTTTCCCGCCGCATCTATTTTACCTTTTTTGTGCTTTTGAACCGAAGAGCTCCTCGTCTGACCTCCCCTGGATGCTCCTGGCTATCTCCTCCAGGGAGGCGTACCTCTCCCTCCATCTCCTGATCTCTTCGACGACCTCGCCCTTCGCCCTTATGGTCACCTTCTTCTCCCCGGCGGAGAATTCCGCCTCAGGGATGCCAGGAGGCTCCGCGGAGATCTTCCCGTTGCCCATGGTGCAGCCGGTGGAGATCTGGATCCCGTCGAGGAGGCAGGAGAGGGAGGGGACGTTTCCCGTCTTGGCCACCGCCCTCATCCCCTCAAACCCCGAAGATCCCAGCTCTCTTTTCGCGAGGTGCCCCATCCTCACCCCCAGGACGAGGAAGGGCCCGAGATGGCCGTGAAACTCGACGGCCTTTTGGACCGCATCTTCGATGATTGCCCCACCCTCCTCTTCGGCCTTTATCTCCAAGGGGATCCCTCCGGCGTTTCATCCGTCGTCGGAGAGATCGCCGGAGCGGATCCGATCTTCAGGCTCCGAGAGCCACGACCCCTCCCCTTCGAGGACTGCCTCTTTGTAGAGGATCGGACCCAGGTCGAGGACGGCGACGACCTGGGGTTTGTAGCCGTACTTCTCGGGGATCTTATTCTGCCAGCGGTCGGAGTGGAGGTAGCCCTGGAGGTCCTCTTCGGAGCGGAATACGTACATCGCCCCCCACTCACCCTTATCAGGATCGGTCCACCATACCTTGCTGTAGAGCCCCTCCATATCTCGAAACGCCTGGTATGAGACCAGAAATTTCTCGCGCATCGCTTCGGTCATCTCCGGCTTTTCAGGCCTGAATACCACCCAGAGCGCCTTCTTTTCAGCAACCATCTAACTCCTCCATCGTATCCTCCTTGGAACGCGGCAATTGATCCCCGACTCCGGCAGAGGGGTGGGGCGGCTCATGAGAGCCGGTTTTTATAATCCTCGTACCCGAACTTCCGGACGATCCTCGTCTCCCCAAAAGGGTCGCGGATGGCGATGGTGGGCAGGCGCATCCCGTTGAAGGCGTTGTTCTTCACCATGGTATAGTGGGCCATGTCCAGGAAGACGATCCTGTCGCCCACCTCCAGGGGCCGGGAAAAGGAGTAGTCTCCCATGACGTCTCCCGCAAGGCACGTCATCCCTCCGAGCCTGTAGTCATGAGGAAGCTCTCCTGTGAGGGCAGCCCCCTGGACCTCGGGCCGGTAGGGCATCTCCAGGACGTCGGGCATGTGGGCCGCGGCTGAGGTGTCCAGGATCGCTATCTTCATGCCGTTATCGACGACGTCCAAGACCGATGCCACGAGGACCCCGGCGTTGAGGGCGACGGCCTCGCCGGGCTCCAGGTAGACTTCGAGGGACCGTCTCTCCGCAAAGTCGTTTATCGTCTCGCAGAGGAGGTCGATCTCGTAGCCCGGCCGGGTGATATGGTGGCCGCCCCCGAAGTTCACCCACTCCATCCCATCGAGGTATTCGCCGAACTTCTCCTCGAAGACCGCGAGGGTCCTTTTGAGGCTGTCGGCCCCCAGCTCGCAGAGGTTGTGGAAGTGAAGGCCGCTGATCCCTGCCAGGGGATCGTCGCCGTCGGCGCCGCCGTCTACGACAGCATCCTTGAAGTTTCTATAAGTCGTCCCGAGGCGCGAGTTCGGGCTGCAGGGGTCATAGATCGGGACCTTCACCTCCCGGTGCTCGGGGTTGACCCTGATCCCGCAGCAGACCTCCTCGCCGTCGTTTTTCCCCTCCTCTACCTTCGGCCTGAACCGTCTCCACTGAGAGAAGGAGTTGAAGACTATGTGGTCGGAGTAACCGAGAAGCTCGACGAACTCCTCCTCCCTGTAGGCGGGGGCCGTGACGTGGACCTCGCCGCCGAACTCCTCAAAGCCGAGGCGGGCCTCGTGAAGGGAGCTGGCGGCGACGCCGGAGAGGTGGCGACGGATCTGCGGAAATAGGCTCCAGGCAGCAAACCCCTTCAGGGCCAGAAGGATCTTGCAGCCGGTCCGGTCCTGGACGGAGTCGAGGATATCGAGGTTCCTCTCAAAGGCGGCCTCGTCCAGGATGTAGCAGGGGGTAGGGACCTCCATCTCGCCGATATCCTCCAGAACGGATCCTGATATCCTCCTTTCCGCAGCGACCTCCATCGCATCGCCCTCTATTTCGCCGACCTCCAGCGCCTCGATCGCCGCAGCTCCCATCCCCGCCGATCTGAACTCCTTCTCCCTCGCCTTCTTCGACCGTTTCGCCTCCATCTCTATACCTCGTCGTCAGTCCAGAAATTCCCCGGTCCAGGGGAGGCCAAACTTCGGCAGTAGCTCCATGAAGGGGTCGGGGTCGAGCTCCTCGACGTTGAAGACCCCCTCCCTCCTCCAGACCCCGGTGGAGATGAGCATCGCCCCGATCATCGCCGGGACCCCTGTGGTGTAGTGGACCGCCTGGGCAGAGGCCTCCTGGTAGGCCTCGACATGGTCGCAGATGTTGTAGATGAAGTACCTCTTCTCATCTCCGTCGATCTTTCCATCGATGAGGCATCCGATGCAGGTCTTCCCCTGGTACCCCTCGCCGAGGCCCGCGGGATCGGGGAGGAGCGCCTTCAGGAACTTGAGGGGGACGACCTGCCTCCCCTCGTAGACGACGGGGTCGATCCTGGTCATCCCGACGTTCTGAAGGACCCGGAGGTGGGTCAAGTACTCATCAGAGAAGGACATCCAGAACCGGAGCCTTCCGACGTCGGGGATGTTCTTCGCCAGGGACTCCAGCTCCTCGTGGTAGAGGAGGCGGACCTCTCGGACCCCGATCCCTGGAAAGTCGAAGGTCTTGGATACCGAGAGGGGGGCGACCTCGATCCACCGGCCGTCCTGGTAGTACCTGCCGGGGGCGGTCACCTCCCGGATGTTGATCTCGGGGTTGAAGTTGGTGGCGAAGGGGTGGCGGTGAACGCCGCCGTTACAGTCCAGGATATCGATCCTCTCGATCTCGTCGAAGACGTGCTTTGAAGCATGGGCGCAGAAGGCGTTCGTCACGCCGGGATCGAAGCCGCATCCCAGGAGGGCCATGATCCCCCGCTCCTGAAACCGGGAGTGATAATCCCACTGCCACCGATAACAGAACTTCGCCTCGTCCCTCGGCTCGTAGTTGGCGGTGTCCAGGTAGTCTACCCCCGTCGCTAGACACGCCTCCATGATCGTCAGGTCCTGGTAGGGGAGGGCGGCGTTGACGATCAGTTCGGCTGAGACCTCCTCCACCAGGTCGACGAGCTGATGGACGTCGTCGGCGTCCACCTCCGCGATCTCGATGGGCTGGCCGATCCGGCTTCGTATCCGCTCGCACTTCTCTATCGTCCTGCTGGCTAAGACCACCTCAGAAAAGACCTCGGGAACCTCGGCGCATTTGGCGGCGACGACACCTCCCACGCCCCCGGCGCCGATGATCAATACCCTCCCCATTCTCATCCACCTCACGTCTTTTATCTTGTGACCTAGACTGCTTCTGCGCCCTTCTGCCCATGGCTTACCACTCTTCTTGGGGAATCGGCTAAAAAGTTATCCTCCGTCGGGCCCTGCGGGCCGGCGCCGACGAGCTCCGGGGGTGGCTCAATGGCCTGAGAAGCGAGGTGGGAACGGTGGATCCGGCTCCGGCGCCCTGGGCCGTCTCCCCAAACCGCCTATCCCCAAACCGCCCCTCCCTGCAAGCCCCTCGGCGACCTCGTCAGAAAGCCGTCTTGACCCTCGTCCTCCCTTCTCTGATCTCCAACTCTGCCCTATCTATCGCCGCCTTGACGGCGGCGGGGGTGGCCTCATCGTAGCGATCGTTTCGAGCCAGCCCCACGCCCCCCTCCCGGATCCCCAGGGTCTCGGCCCCGCCGAAGGGGAGGACGCCGTTGACGTAGAGCTCCAGGGCCCAAAGGAGGCTCGCGTCGACGTTCTTCATCATCGAGGTGAGGATGGTGGAAGCCTCCTCGGGGTCGGTCTCCTCGATCATCATCGCCTGGTCGGAGTCGACGCCGATGGCGTATTTCCCAGACTCCGCAGCGGCCCGGAAGACGCCGAGGCCCGTCGTCCCCGCCGCCTGGAATATGATGTCTGCCCCCTTCCCGTACATCTCCGCCGCCAGGGCCTCGCCGAGGGCGGGGTCGTCCCAGCTCTCCGCATACTCCACCAGGACCACGACCTCGGGGCCCACGGACTGCGCGCCCTGCCGGTAGCCCACGACGAAGTCGTTTATGGTGGTGGAGTTCTGGCCGCCGAGGATGCCGATCGTCCCCGACTCCGTCATCAGGGCGGCGTAGACCCCCGCAAGGTAGGCGCCCTCGTTCTGGCGGTAGACGACGGAGTAGACGTTCTCATAGCTGCCCTCAGAGTAGTCTACGGAGGAGTCGTAGATTATGAACCTCTTATCGGGGTGCTTTTTTGCGACCTCCGAGAGGAGATCGCGCATCAGCGCCGTCCCCGTGATCAGGAGGTCGTAATCCTCGCCGGCGGCGGCAGCCTCCAGCAATTCCCTCCATGCTGAGGAGTTGTAGCCCGCCTCGATCGTCACCACCTCGATCCCGAGCTCGGCCTCCGCCTCAGCTATCCCTCGGGCCGCCGAGTCGAAGAAGGAACCGTCTCCCAGGGCGCCGTTGATG
>JANKMW010000117.1 GCA_024649985.1 Methanothrix sp. | reverse complement strand
CGGGAGCTTTCCTCCTCCTTGAGTCTTGACTTTCGCCGTCGGCCCCGTCGTATAACCCCTGGCCACCGCCTCCATCCCCCACCTCCGAGGTCGAACCGTCTATCGGGAGAGGCGCCATCTCCGGCGTATCGGGGGACGTCTTCGGGTCGGCCTTCTCCACCTCCTGGACGGTGATCCTGAGCCGCGAGGATTCGACGGTGCAGGCGGTCCCGTCCTCGTCCCGGTAACAGACGGTGGCAGCCGGGATCTCGAAACTTCCGGCCGCCGGGCAGGATATGGTGTAGACCAGGGTGGCGGTCTCCCCCGGGAGCAGGAGGCTGGAGAGGTCCGTCTCCCCGGAGACGAGCCTCCCCCAGGAGGGGACCGTCTCCTTCGACGAGACCATAGTCCTCCGGTTGCCGACGTTCGTCGCCGCCAGGGTCACCGTCACCCCCCCTCCCTCCTGGACCGTGGAGGCGGAGGCCTTCTTCTCCACCTCCACCAGGGGGCCGATGACGTCGATGACGGGGCTTCTGGAGGCGACTCTGTGGGTAACACCGTCGATGGAGTAGGTCGCCTCGGCAGGTGGGAGGACCTGCCCCTCCCCCGGCTTCTTGGCGCGGATGGTGTAGCTCGCCGTCTCCATCTCCCCCGGCGGCACCGATATCTTCCACTTGAGGGCGGACTCCGCTCGGAAGTCCCCGCCGGCGGAGTCGGATAGGTCCACCGCCAGCGTCCGGTCCCCCCGGTTGCTGACGGAGAGGCGGACTATGCTCTTGTCTTTGAGCTTCATCGCCTCCTCTGCGTATTTGTAGAGCTTCAGGGGGCCGAAGATGCGAAAGCTCGTCCCGCCCCAGGACTCGTAAACGCCCCCATCGCCGTCGCGGTACCGGGCAGAAACCTTAATGGAGACCTCTTCGGGACCGGAAGTAGAGGGCGCCGCAAACCTCACCTTGATGGGGTCGACCTCCCCCGTCTCTGGGTCCCCGTCCCAGGCCTCTCCGGGGGCGAGGCTCGACCTCTTATGGATCGATGAGAAGATCGGAGGGTCCGTCGTCACCTCCACCACCACCTCTTCCGCCTCTGTCGCCCCGACGTTCTCTATCTCGACTTGGAGCCTCACCGGCTCTCCGACCTCGAAAGAGTCCTCTTGTGATATCACCAGGACCCGAAGCTCCGGGACGGCGCGGACGAGGAGGGCGACCCTCGCCCTGGGCTCCACGAGGCCGTCGACGAGCCGGTCTCTCATCCAGACCTCCTGGGCGACGACCATCACCTCGTCATCCACGGAGAAGCTCTCTCCAGATCCGAGGGCCCTCGTTGCAATCAGCTCTCCTTGCCTCGATAGCTTCAGCATCACCATCCTCGGCGTCACCTCCTCAGGGGTGAAGTCCGCCGCCACGAGGGAGTATCCGCCGATGGAGAGGGCCTCTCCCCACCGGAGCTCCCCCTCGGCCCTGTCACCCCATTCGACGGCAGAGCCCATCGTCGAGGCGAGGAGGAGGATCGTGAAGATCCTCATCATGGCCTCAACGCCTGAAGAATGCGACGTATATGGCAAGGATCGCTCCTATCGTCGATAAATAGAGGGTCGTCCTCCTGCCATGGGACGGTTCGTCCTCAAAGTCGCCCTTCTCTTCCGGGTCAGATCCCGCCTTCTTCTCAGCTCCGGGCTTCGCCGCCTCGGGGTTCGACGACGGTCCCGCAGCGCCTTTCATCCCAGCCTGCGAAGAAGCATCTTCATCTCCTCCCTCGTTGGTCAAAGGCGCCCTGGCGGTCGGTGCGGCAGCGGTGGTGGTGGCGGTCCTGGTGGCGACGGTCTTCGTTTCCCCTCTCTCCTCCGTCTCGAAGGTCATACCTTTTGGGGCGTAGAAGGTGACGACGGTCTTTCCCTCAACCCTGACGGTCTTCCTGTTCTCGTACTCGATCTTCGTCGCTGGGTCCTGCCACCTCACCGCCAGGATGTGGGTCCCCTCTTCGATGCTGAACTTGCCCAGGTCGGTGGTGCTCTCCTTCTTGGCGGTCTTCAGCCGTTCGTATTCGCCATTGATGTAGAGGTAAGCCTCCAGGTCTTCTTTGTTATCGTTCCTCAACATCACATTGACGTCGAACTTCTCCGGCGCGGTATTCCGGGTCGTATAGACGGTGACCGCCGTCACCCCTTCCACCAGGGCGACGATCTCCTCCTGGTGGGTCTTTTTGGTGTCGTCATCCCACCATGTGATCTTGAAGGTGTGAGGGCCCGTCTTCAGGGGGAATTCTCCGAACTTCTTCTCCTTATCTTTTGAGATATCCTCCGTCCCCATAAGCTGAGAGTCTATGAAGAGGGATACGCTCAGGGTGTCGTCGTCTCTGTTGAAGACGTAGACGACCGCCTCGGCGATCGTCGCCTCTCCGTCTTCCTCCCCGTCTTCGAACTCCTCATCGACCCCAGAGCCGCCGCTCCTCCCCGTCTCCGGGGACCCGACCTCTTCAGAGGCGGCGACTACCTCTTCGGAGCCGACGGCGACCTCTTCGGGAGATGCCGGCTCCGGGGGCTCGACGAAGCTGATCTCGCCGTAGACGTCGGCTTCGAGGTCGCCGACCCCCTGGATTGGGACCAACAGCAGGATGAGGATCAGAGCTTGAGAGACGAACGACGTCGCCGATCCGATCCGTTGACGTGAACCGTTGCCACTCATATCGAACTATTACATCGGATTTAATCATTTATGAATTGTGCGTATGACGGGCCCGGAAGGCGAGAAGGCGCCCAAATCTTAAATATATTCGACCTCCAACCCCCATCAAAAGAGCTATCCAAAGGATCTTGATGAAGGATATCGACATAAAGGGCCTATGGGCCTTCGCCCTCCTCGTGGCCGTCCTCCTCACCCCCGCCGCAGGGGACGAGGGCCTGGGTTCCAGGGGGCTCGTCCTGGACATATATGCCGACGAAATGGGGAAGGCTCTGGTGACGGGGTACGCCGAGGGTATCGACGGTCTTCCCTTTCTGAGCGGCTCGGAGTACCAGTACGACGAAGACGCCCTCCAGCTTTACGCCGTTACCAACGCCCTCACCACGAAGAACGGGGAGGATTGGGAGATCAGACTCCCCACCGAGGGGAGCTACGGCGAGTATCACGTCACATTTTACCTCTCGGAGAGCGTCCGGATCAGCGAGATCAGCGGCACCGAAGGGCTCGATTATCTGGTCTCCACCTCCAGCGACTCCTTCGTTGTGGAGTTTCACGGCTACGACGTGACGGAACCATCTGCCGCCGTCAGGTACCGCCAGCCTTTGAACGGCGGGAGGGCGGAAGCGGCGTCTGCCGCCCTACCGTTCCCCGGGGGATCTGCCGAGAAGCTCGTACCCGTAGTCGTCCTCATCATAGCCCTGGTCGTCATCTTCGGGGCGGTCAGCTTCAGGATGCGGGGCGTCTGCAGCTCGCCCCTTGACCCAGCAGGAAGCTCGCCTTGTCCTCCGTCTGAAGCATCGCCTCAGCCACCGACAGGTGGATCGGCTCAGGGCCCATATCAGGGCTCCGGGGCGGCGGAGGCGGGGGGCGATCTCCTAGAGGATCGGCGAGAAGACGATCGGCGAGAGGGGTTGGGTGAGGGTGCCTTTATGGTGGACCTCGTCCCCCTCCCCGACCTCGACTCCACCCCCCGTCCGGAGATGTCCAAGACCCCGATATCGGGGAAGATGACGGCGGTGATGGAGACGCTCACCGAGAGGGAGAGGTGGGTCCTGGAGGCGCTGATAAAGAACGAAGGGAAGATGACCCAGGCAGAGATAAGGCGAGAGACGGGGATTCCCAAATCATCCCTCACCGGTATCGTGGTATCTCTTGAGAGGAGAAATATCGTGACCAAGAAGGAATGGGGGAGGACGAACGTCATCGAGCTCTCCGAGAGGCTCAGGGAGGTGGGATGAGCCGGATTATCATCCTTTGGCTGGCGTCCCTCCTTTTGTTGAGCGTCGGGGGCGCGCACCTCTCCTCTGAGGAGGGGATCGGCAGAGGAGATGGCACGGCAGGTCACTTCCTCTATCAGGTCGCCGACGTCCCCCAGAACGCCGACCGACCGCCGATCCTGATAACCATAGTCCGTTCCGAGAGGGGGTTTGGGATGGGGTCTGACGGCTTGATCCTGCCGGTGAGGCTCCAGGTGGAGCGGGCCAGAGCCGTCGACCCCACCAGGGTTCGGCGTCTTCTTGGAGAGAACCGGACCCTGGGAGAGATCAAGTCCGAGATCGAGGGGAGCGGGGAGGGGTATGGCTACCGGGGGAAGATCCGTCTCGGCGAGGCGACATACCTAATCAGAAATATCAGCATCATCATCGGGGATCTGAACTCGACCCTGGAGGGGGAGGTGATGGAGCCCGTCTGGGGCGCGATTCCGGGGAGGTCCAGGGCGGGGATGGCGATGGTGGGCAAGATCAGAGTCGAGACCCGACCCCATAACGGCTCCGTCGTCTCCGTGGGGTCCGTCGTCCTCTTCGGGGGACACCGGCCGCGCCCCGAGAGCTACGCCGTCATCCTGGAGCCCTCCATCGGCGGCTCATGCCGGATGGACGTATGTCTCGGCCCCGGTACGGCCCTGGATCCCCCCATGGGGTTTTGGCATCGCCGAGGGGATGGGTCGGGGCTCTCTTCGCCTCGGCCGCCGGCGAGGCCGCCGATGTAGCTTGGGGGAGCGATCCGGGTTTTTCTCCGAAAGTTTTGGATGGTGGATCATCCCTCGATCCTCTCCCGGATCCTCTTCGCCTCCTTCGCCGTCTCTTTTTTGCCCAGGACCCGGGCCATCTCCTCGATCGCCTCCAGCCGTCGGACGACGGCGTCCAGGTAGTTTATCAGGTCCCCCGTATAGGCATATATCCCGTAATTTTCGGTGAACTCCTGGATGATCCGGCCGGGGCTAGCCCCTCCGGCCCGCAGCTCCAGGATCTTGAGGGAGGCTTTCCTCTCGGGGCAGCCGCAGTAGGGGGCGTCTTTGCAGCCGCACCGGGTGAACTCCTTGGCGAAGTTCAAGAGCTCCTCTCTCAACTTCGGGTCGAGGTTGGTGAGATCTTCGCCGCTGAGCAGGTCCATAACAGAGCCGTGGAACGCCCTCGATGAGACCTGCATCCTAAGCTTCATCGATATCCGGTCTGCGGCCTTGAGGTAGAGGTCGGAGAAGATCTCCAGGTCGACGGCCACCTCCAGAGGATCCCCATCTTCGGCGAGCCCTTTCCTGATCACCACGACCTCTTCTGGGGTGAGGAAGTGGGCCGCCGCCGCCCTTCCGATCCGGGTAGGGGCGATCCCTCTCACGAGATCGGCATCGATGAGGGCCGCAAGGTTCGATCTCAGATCGTCGAGGCCTATCGTCAGGTGGTGGAGCCTTGCGAGCTCGTCCATCGATCTCGCCACCACGGCGTTGGCCAGGACCTCCTCTTGCTGTTCTTCTTCTTCGTACTCGGGGAGGACGTCCTCCATCTTCCCCCGGAGGAGGCGGAGGGCCACCTCGTCCTCGGACTCCCCCTTCCCTCCCTGGTACTTTTTGCCAGGCTCGGGGAGGAGGTAGACGATCCCGCGATCGTGATAGCCGGGCCTTCCTGCCCTCCCCAGCATCTGGTTGAACTCGTGGACGGAAAGCCACTCTATCCCCATGGCGAGGGAGTCGAAGATCACCTGGGAGGCGGGAAAGTCGACCCCCGCCGCGAGGGCCGCCGTCGTAACCACGGCATCGATATCAGCCCTTCCGAAGAGGAGCTCCACCTTCCTCCTCTGGTCGTACTGCATCCCGGCGTGGTAGGCGGCGGAGTTGGGGATAGCCATGGAGAGGCTGTTGCAGTTCTTCCGCGAGTTGGTGAAGATGATCGTCTGGCCCTTGTAACCGGTGGAGGAGGTCTTGGAGGCCGCCTCCTTGACGAGCCGCCTGAGCAGTCCCCTCTTATCCCGGGGTTCGGCGAAGATGAGGTGGCGCTCGATGGGAACCGGCCTCACATGGTAGTCGATGAGGTCGGCGCCGAGCTGCTCAGATAGGGTTTTTGGGTTTCCCACCGTTGCAGAGAGGTAGATGAACTGGGCCGTGGGAAATGAGAACCGGAGCCTTGCGATGAGCCCCGAGAGCCTGTGGCCCCTCTCCTTCTCCTCCAGCATGTGGACCTCGTCGATCACCACAGTCCCCACCTTCCCGAGGTCCCTCCCCGTCCGGAGGAGCTGGTCGACCCCTTCGTAGGTTCCGACGATGATCTCGGAGTGGAGATCCTGGCGGAAGCTCTTACCCTTCCCCAGCTTGATTCTGGAGACGCCGACCCTGATGGAGGCCTTCGCTCCCAGATCCCTATAGAGGGAGAGCTGGTCGTACTTCTGGTTGGCGAGGGCGACGAGGGGGACGAGGAAGA
>JANKMW010000116.1:6037-6438 GCA_024649985.1 Methanothrix sp. | reverse complement strand
GCTCGGCCGAGAGGGCGGCCCTCGCCGCCTCCCGTACGACCCAGACCCCCAGGGGCGCCCAGTACTCCTCGGTGATCTCCCGGGCCGCCAGGACGGAGGCCTGCCGCCTCATCTCGGCCAAGCGTTCGAGAACGGCCAGGCGGGCGGCGTAGTACCCGCCGGCAAGACTGCTGTACCCCTTCTTCGGGCCGGGGCCCTCGCGGTCGGCGCCGATCCAGGACTCCTCCCCCGACCAGACCGACCGGGGGAGCCAGATCTCGACGAGCTCGTAGGTGAAGGTCCCCGGCGCCAGGAGGATCTCAAAGTGATTTCCGAGCCTTTCGCCTGAGAAGAGTATGTGGTCGTTTATGGGAGGATTGTCCCGGATAGCTTCGATGAGATGTTTCCCCGCGATGTCGTCG
>JANKMW010000116.1:0-6027 GCA_024649985.1 Methanothrix sp. | reverse complement strand
GTGATCGACCACCTCGTCGGTACGAGCTTTCTCTCCTTTCCCAACAGCCCCAGGGATAGGAGCCTCGATATCCCGTCCACCTCCACCCCCGACCCATAAAGCTCGCCGACGGCGGCTGTGGCCAAAAGGTCCGTATCCCCCACCACCTCGTCGACCTTCCGCGGGACCGTGGGGTTCGAGATGATCTCCATCTCCTCTACGGTTCCGACCGGCCCCGAGGGCATCATGAACCCGTCGAATCGGAGGCGACCCCGGGGGGGCTTCGCGAAGGTCACCTCCGTCTCGACGGGCGTCGAGGAGATGGCGATCTCCTGGGCCATCTCCAGGAGCCTTCCGGGTTTCTTCGCGTCGCTGACCGCCACCTTCGACCCCGACCTCACCATCGACGACCGGAGGGCGACGATCTCTCCGACGTCCATCTTGGCCAGCTCTGCGGGTCGGGAGGAGAGGAGGGAGTCCAGGGAGGGGGCGGAGCCCAAACCTGAGCCCGGTCTGGGATCGATGCCCCCTCTCCCCTCCGCCGGGACGAGGGGGCCGGCGGATACCCGGGGGTAGCCGAACCTCCCGACGAAGACCTCCGGCGGCGACGGCCCCTCTATCACCGTCCCCAGCTTCGGAAGCTCCGCCGACGCCCGAAAACTTTTGAGGATGGGGCATACGGGCCTTCCGCAGAGCCCCCGCCCTTTGCAGCGGACGCACCTCGTCGTCAACGGATCGAAAACGGCTTTTATAGGATATAGCCCTATCATCCGACCATGTTGGAGATCAAAGGCGACCTCGTCCCGGCGATCGTCCAGGACGCCCGGACCGGAGAGGTCCTGATGCTCGCCTACATGAACCGGGAGGCTCTGGCGAAGACCCTGGAAACGGGGAAGGCCCACTACTGGAGCAGGTCGAGAAGAAGGCTCTGGCTTAAGGGCGAGTCCTCGGGCCACTTCCAGAAGGTGGTGGAGGCGAGGATCGACTGCGACCAGGACGCAATCCTCCTGAAGGTCATCCAGGAAGTCGGAGCCTGCCATACCGGCTATCGCTCCTGCTTCTACCGGGACCTGGAGGGGAAGGTGGTGGGAGAGCGGGTCTTCGATCCCGACGAGGTCTACCGGTGAGGGAAGGGACGGGGGCGAGGAAACCTCAGCGGTACACCCTCGCCTCCGGCCCCCTCCTCAGGGCCGAGGCCTCCGTAGTCGGGGGGAGGGTCCGGATCGAGGCGGCGGGGCCCCTCTCCCGCCTCCCCTTCCTCAAATCCGCCCAACGAATCGCCGACGGCCAGATCCCGGTGATGGCCGAAGAGAGCCGGCTTTGCCTCTCGACATGGTTTCCCCCCATCCCGAGCCGGGCCTTCGACAGGCTGGCCAAGAGCTACCTCAAGGCCACCTTCGGCCTGCGAACCCCCGACCAGGTGACGATATCCATCACCGAGGACTGCCCCAACCGCTGCCTCCATTGCGCCCTGCCGGATACGGGAAGACACCGCCGCCTGGAACCGGCTGAGGTCGAGGACGTCGTCGGTCAGGTCCTGGATTTGGGGACGACCCTCGTCATCTTCGATGGCGGCGAGCCGACGACCTACCGGGAGCTCCCCGACCTCGTCCGGTCCGTTGACGACCGGGCAGTATCAACTATGTTCACCTCTGGGGCGGGGTTTTCAGCGAAGCTCGCCCGGGATTTGAAAGATGCGGGCCTATACGCCGTCAACGTCAGCCTCGACTCCGCCGCCGAGATGGAGCACGACCGGATGAGGGGGAGGGCTGGCGCTTTTCGCGATGCCATGAAGGCCGTCGAGAACGCCCTCGCAGCCGGCCTCTTCGTGGACCTGTACGTCGTCCTCCGGCGGGAGAACGTCTCCGAGATCGGGGAGCTTCACAGCCTCGCCGCCGAGTTGAAAGCTTCCGAGCTGACCGTCTTCGAGGTCGTCCCCGCGGGGAGGTGGACCGGAGAGCTCGACACCTCCCTGACGGAAGACGACCTGGCGAAGATCGACGGGTTCGTATCGGGAGCGCCGCCGCCCCGGATATTCTCCGTCCCGGCGGCATTCCGGGAGTTGGGCTGCTTTGCCGGGAGGAACTGGATGCACATCACACCGGAGGGAGATGTTTATCCATGCGCATGCCTCCCCGAGGTCGTTGGAAACGTCCGGAGGGGGCCGGTCAAGAAGATCTGGCAGAAGATGGCGAAGCTGCCGTTTTCTGGCAGCAGATCATGCCCCGCTCGGCGGCCTAAATCATAGATCAACACTTATATATAGCCCACAATCGTGAAGATCAGCCCGATCAAGGATGGAACTGACACAGATACAGCGGGAAATACTGACTGCTCTGATAAACTTACAACGGCGAGAGGGGAGGGCGATCAAGGGGGAGGAGATCGCCTCCATCATCGACCGAAACCCCGGCACCATCAGAAACCAGATGCAATCTCTGAAAGCCCTCCACCTTGTGGAAGGGGTCCCCGGCCCCAAAGGGGGCTATCGGGCCATCGCCGCAGCGTACGAGGCGATCAACCTCGACGGAGACGACGATGTGGTGGACGTCCCGGTCATCAGGAACGGATCGGCGGTGGAGGGGGCAACCGCCAACGAGATCACCTTCTTCACCGTCATGAGGCCGAACCAGTGCAGCGGCATAGTTCAGATCATAGGAAATATCAGGGAGTTCAACATCGACGACGAGATCGAGATAGGTCCCACCCCCGTCAACAAGACCCACATCAAAGGGGTGGTGACCGGGAGGGACGACACCACCAACCGGCTGATATTCGACATAAAGGAGATGGCCTCGATACCCAAGATCCCGGTGAAGAGCCTGGCCAGGCCCGCCATCACCATAGATCCCGGCGTCTCCCTCCTGGAGGCTGCCATCAGCCTCTCCGGCTCCAACGTCCGGGCGGCGCTCGTCGGCAAGAACGGCGGCTCGAAAGGGCTCATCACCCTCGAGGACGTCGTCAGAGGGATCGCAGAAGGAAAGAAGGACCTTCCGGTGGAGGAGTCGATGGAGAGGGAGTATCCCGCCGTCGATGGGGACGAGCCCCTCCATGTCGCCATCAGCAAGCTCGCCGCGACGGGAGCCGCTCAGATCGTCGTCACCCAGTCCGACGTCCCCTTCGGGATGCTGGATGCCACCGACCTCGCTCGGTGCATGATCCGGTTTTAGATTGCTTATTACTTCCGAATAATGCAGAAAGCGGAACACATGTGAGTCGGTCTAAGCCACTCAGGTGACGGGGCGAGTTCCCCCGCACCAATTCAGCTTTCACGAGGCCATCTCTCAGATAAGCGTATCTTGGGGAGCGAAACCCATCCTTCCAGGACGCGAGATAATACTCATAGGTCTTCGGCCCCTTCGCGGTGATCTTCTCCACTGGACCGAGGTAGACCATCAGCGCCTCCAGCCGCGCCGCATCCCCCAGGTCCTCGTCTTCGCCCTTCGGCCTGGCCTCTTTCCTCCTCCTCGCCGCCGGCTACCCCAATAGCCCGATCCTCTCGGCCGCCCTCCGGCCCACCTCGGCGGGGTCCACTTCGAGCCTTGCGACCCCCGACTCGAGGGCGGCCCTCGCCACCGCCTCGGCGACCTTCGGGACCACCCGCCGGTCCAGGGGCGAGGGGATTATATTATCCTCGGAGATGGGCTCTGCAAGCGTTGCGATCGCCCTGGCCGCCGCCATCTTCATCTCCTCGTTGATCTCCCTCGCCCGGACGTCCAGGGCCCCCCGGAAGATCCCGGGGAATCCCAGGACGTTGTTCACCTGGTTTGGAAAGTCCGACCTTCCGGTGGCCACGACCCGCGCCCCGGCCTTCCTGGCCAGGTCCGGCATGATCTCTGGGACGGGGTTTGCCATGGCGAAGACGATCGGGTCCTCGGCCATGGACCTGACCATCTCCTCGGTGACGATCCCGGGGGCAGAGACCCCGATGAAGACGTCCGCCCCCTTCAGGCCGTCGGCGAGAGATCCGGTCTTTCCCTCCGGGTTTGTGATCTTCGCCATCTCCATCTTCGAGGCGTTGAGGTCGCTTCTCTCAGGGTGGACGATTCCCCGGCTGTCGCAGAGGATGAGGTCTTCGATGCCGAAGCTCATGAGAAACTTGGAGACGGCGACCCCGGCAGCCCCGGCGCCGCTGGCGACGACCCGGACCTCTTCGAAGCTTTTTCCCACCACCTTAAGCCCGTTGATGAGGGCCGCACCCGTCACCACGGCTGTCCCATGCTGGTCGTCGTGGAATACGGGTATATCCAGCTCCCGCTTCAGCCGGTCCTCGATCTCGAAGCAGCGCGGTGCGCTGATGTCCTCCAGGTTTATGCCGCCGAAGACGACCGATATCCTCTTGGTCACCTCTACGATCTCCGAGGGGTCCTTTGAGTCTATGCAGATGGGGAAGGCGTCGACGTCGGCGAACTTCTTGAAGAGGATCGCTTTGCCCTCCATCACAGGCATCGATGCCGCCGGACCTATGTCGCCAAGCCCCAGGACCGCGGTCCCGTCGGTGACCACTGCCACCAGGTTCCCTTTGGAGGTGTAATCGTAGACGAGCCCCGGATCTCTCTCTATCTCGCGGCAGGGCTCGGCGACCCCCGGGGTGTAGGCGAGGCTCAGGTCTTTTCTCGTGCTGCAGGGGACCTTGCTTATTATGGCGATCTTACCCCTTGACTTCCTGTGGAACTCCAGCGCATCATCTCGAAGAGCCATCCAAATCTCCCGCCCTAGATCCGCGCCCCGCCCAAATAAGCCTATCCGGCCGGAGGGGTCTATCGGGCCAAGAGATATAAACCAGAAGCTTGAACTAGATCCTCCGGGGCCGGGGTGGCAGAGCGGACTAATCTTCTCACCCTCAGGGGTCTGGAGAGTCCAAACGCGGCAGGCTCGAGACCTGTTGTCCCTTCCGGGACTCTTGGGTTCAAAATGGGAGGGCGAAATAGCCCTCTCAGGAAAATCCCAACCCCGGCGCCAAAAACCATCCAAAAGGTTCATATCGCCGCCTTGCGTCGGCGGTAATCGCATACCCGATGATAATAAAGAGGCAAATTTCATGGCTCGATTTCCAGAGGCTGAAAACCGACTTCTCAACATGAAGATCTGCATGCGCTGCAACGCCCGAAACGCCGTCCGCTCAACCCGATGCCGCAAGTGCGGCTACAAGGGTCTCCGGGTCAAGTCCAAGGAGAGCAGAGGATAGACGGGTCTGGGGCTGACGTTCTCATGATCGGTCCCGTCGAGGAGATGCTGGCGCGGGTCGCGAAGGCCGATGGCGCCGCCCATCTCACCCTCATAGACCCCGACTCCCAGAGCTCCGCGGAGGCCGGGAGGATGGCCGAGGCGGCGGCGATAGGAGGCACCGACGCCATCATGGTGGGCGGGTCCGTCGGCGCGGCGGGCCGCGCCCTCGAGGATACGGTAGGGGCGATCAAGGAAGGGTCAGGCCTTCCGGTGGTCCTCTTCCCCAGCGGAGTCTCGGGGCTCTGCTCCAACGCCGACGCCGTCTTCTTCATGAGCCTCCTCAACTCCCGGAGCGCGAGCTACCTGATAGAAAACCAGGCCCTCGGCGCGCCCCTCGTCCGGAGGTACCGGATCGAGCCAATCCCCATGGCCTACGTCGTCGTGGAGCCCGGCGGCACCGTAGGATGGGTCGGCGACGCAAAGCTGATCCCCAGAGATAAGCCGGAGATAGCCGCCGCCTACGCCCTCGCCGGGAAGTACTTCGGGATGAGGTTCGTCTACCTGGAGGCGGGGTCGGGGGCCCGGGAGCCGGTGCCGGCGAAGATGGTGGCGGCGGTGAAGAGGGCGATAGCCGATCCCCTCCTCATCGTCGGCGGAGGGATAAGGTCCGGGGAGGCGGCCCGGGAACGTGTGGACGCCGGGGCCGATATCATCGTCACCGGGACCGGGGTGGAGAGGTCCCAGGACGTCGCCGCCTTCGTCCGCGATATAACGACGGCCATAAAGGGATCCCGATAGGTCTGCCCCCCCCGATCCGTCCTTTGATAGGTCTTCTTCGATCCATCTTTAAACGGTCTTCTTCGACCCATCTTTTTATAG
>JANKMW010000115.1 GCA_024649985.1 Methanothrix sp. | reverse complement strand
AGCGCTATTCAGTAATCTGGGTACGCGACCAACGTTCTGAAATTGGCCGGATGGAGCCAGCTCCTGGTTTCCGCGCCGCCCGGCACCCGCCCCGCGATACCGCCCGTGCGGGCTTCGCCTGGCCAAGTCCGATAGAATCATCGTATAGAAAAATAAGTTATGCCATGAAAATAATCGTATTTGGGTGAAATATGGCCGCTCGAAGAATTACAATCGACGTGCCCGAAAAGGTGCTCTTGTCCGAAAAGACCGACGAGAAGGCTTTCGGTCGTGAGCTTCGGATCTTGGCCGCAGTCAAGCTCTATGAGCTTGGTCGGCTCTCCTCGGGACGAGCTGCGGAGCTCGCCGGTATGCCGCGAGTCGAGTTTCTGCTGACCCTTGAACGCTACAAGGTATTCCCTCTCGAAGCCGAGCTACGCGACCTGGAGAATGCTAATGCCTGAGGTCATCAGCAACACCTCCCCTCTGCTCTACCTCTACCGCATAGGCGCTTTGGCTTGGTTACCAAAGCTCTTCAACGAGGTATGGATCCCAAAGGCGGTAGCGATAGAGCTGGCTGAAGGTCGGCGCAGAGGCTATGACGTTCCAAGTCCGCGTGATTACTCCTGGATCCAGATCGTCGACCCAAAATCCCCGCCTTCCGAATGGCTCGCGCTGGAACTGGGCCCTGGAGAAGTTGCAGCCATATCCCTGGCCCTAGAGAATCCTAACAGAATCGTCTTGTTGGACGACGCTTTAGCGAGGCGGATTGCCCAGGCAGCCGGGTTGAACGTCTGGGGAACGCTCAGATTCTTGCTGGAGGCGAAATCTGAGGGTCTGACAGAAAGCATCGAACCTCTTGTAGATCATTTGGGAGATACTGGCATGTGGCTCTCAGAGAGCGTTAGGAATAGGATTTTGGCTTTGGCTGGTGAAAACACAGGCCACAAAAGTCGCTAGTTGATATCGCCTGCAAACAACAACTCGGATGCCACGGAATACCGAGCGTCCTTATTTTTCTAGCCTGGACTGCCCCGCGCCGCCCGGCACCCGCCCCGCGATCCCGCCCGGCGCCTCCACCATGCTGTGCGACGCTCCGCGCCCTCCGGGCGGGATGGCGCCCTCCACGCGGTGTCCCATCGACCGACAGAGAATAAACTTAAATAAAAATGGGGCTCAGAGTAGAGGATGAGGAGAATGAAGACGGAAATTGAAGAGCAGAAGAAGGGTCAGAGTTGCAAAACGGACCTCTTGCCCCCGGAGATACGTGACGAATACCGGGAGGTCACCAGGAGCCATCAGAAGCTCTTGGAGCGGCTGGCCGATAGATAGATCCGCAAGAGGCGATGCACCGTTGGAGGCTCACAGTCTCCGACTTATCCTCATCAATCACCCAGTTCCATTACTTCTCAAGAGATTTCGAATTACTACATCGATCCACGCCCGATATTCCGGGCTGAAGGAGCTCCTAGATGGAGGATGGAGCCAGCCCGGTAGTTTTCGCGCCGCCCGCCAGCCCTCCGCCCTTATTACTCACCTGCAGACATAGATCTGCCTCGTCAGGCTCCTGTGGACCCGCTCCCGATGGACCTCCAGGACCACAAACCCCACCTCCTCGATCAATTCGCCGACGGGCCGGTCGTCGACGAACACCATCCTCCTGCCGGGGATCAGGACCCGCCGCAGCTCGGCGAGGCTTCCGGCCAGGAGCTCGTCCCTCGATTCGGCCTGGATGAGGGCAGATCTGCCGTAGGGGGCGTCGGAGACGGCCGCCTCGACGGACTCGTCTTTGAGGGGGAGGGTCATGGCGTCCCCGACGATGAGGGTGCAGTCGAGCCCCGCCAGGTTTGATTGTGCGCCCCGGACGATCCTCCCCTGGACGTCGAGGCCGACGCCCCGGACCCCCATGAGCCCCGCCTCCACCAGGAACCCGCCGGTCCCGGCGAAGGGGTCGAAGAGCCGCTCGCCCTCTCTGGCGCAGGAGAGGTTGACGAGGGCTCTTGCGAGCTTCGGGAGCATCGTCCCTGGGTAAAAGAAGGGCTTGAGGTGGGGGCGCCGGGCCCGAAACCCGGCCCTGTCGGTCCGGGCGACCTCCCTGCCCAGGAGGACCCGGTCTTCGGTGACGATCGCCCGGATCTCGATCTGGGGGTCTGCCAGGTCGGCTTTGTATCCCCTTTTCCACAGAACAGAGCCCACCATCCTCTCCACCTCGTCGCTTCCGAGGGGAACCTCGCCGAGCCGCTTCGCCCTGACCCTGTAGGATCTATCGGGAAGGTCGAGCTCTGCGGCGGCCCTGGCGACGCCTTCTGCAGTCGGCTCGGCCTCGGCCGCGACTTCGATGATCCGGTGGACCATCGCCATCCTCACCCCGAGGCGGGAGAGGTCCAGGTCCCGGGCCTCGACGACGAGGCACCGGGCGGATTCGGAGACGATCCCATATCCGGCCGAGGTGACCTCCAGGAGGGAGAGCGCCTCGCTCTTGGGGATCGTCGGGTGCTCCCCCGAGAGCTCGAAGGCGTATCGGGCCGCCATCTCAGATCCGGGACGGTTCCAGGTATCTGTTGACCCGCTTGTAGTCGAACTCTTCGGCGTCGAGGACGTTCTCCAGGAAGTTGAAGAGGGCCCTTCTGACGTCCCCGGTGAGGAGGGGGTACCAGGTGGGGCTCGCGACGACTACCATCCGGAAGGCGAAGAAGGGGGCGATCACCGAAAGGAGCTCCTCGTCCCCCGTTTTGTCGAGGTAGTTCTCGAAGAATAGTTCGAATAGGGCCTGTAGGCCGCCTTCGAGCCTCAGGCTCTTCTGGACGGAGTAGAAGATGTAGTTGGTCGTCATCGCCGTGACGTCGTCGGCCGCCTCTCCCCACTCCCCCCGGGACCGATCCAGGACCGAATATTCCGTCCCCGACCGAAACATCACGTTCCAGGGGTGAAAGTCTCCATGGGTCTGGCAGAGCCTGTCGGTCTTATCCCGAAGACGCCACCTCCAGTCGATGCACTTCTTCTCGATAGCTGAAAGCTCCCCGGGCTCCAGGAAATCGGGGTCTGCCGGGTAGTCGTCGAGGATACCCATGATGCACTCGCCGTGGCCGATGGTCTCCCTTATCTTCCGACGGTAGAGGGCGGGAGAGTCCTTCTTTACGCCATGGATCTCGGCGAGGTATGTGGATAGGGCCTCGGCCCGTCTCATGTCCAGGTCCATCACCCCCTCCTCCTTCACCCGCTCCAGGTCGAAGAAGTACTCTCTCCCGTCGATCTTCTCCATCAGGATGAAGAACTCTCTTGCGTTGCCGCAGGATGTGAGCCTACCACCATCATCGAAGTATCCGACGTCCATCGACCTCGCGTGCTTCGGGAGGCCCCCGAAGGCGGAGTGCTGCCAGAGGAGTACCTGGGCCCGGTCGGAGAAGTGGTCGTGGCCGAACCCCTCCTGGACCCGCATCGTCGAGAGGACCGCAGACCTCGCCACTCCTCCTGCGGAGTACTCCAGGAGGACGGGGCTTCCGTAGCCGAACCCTTTGACGTCCTCTGTAGTGGGGATCGTCTCGCCCAGGGTTCTCATCCCCACCAGTTCGGCGTCCTCCCCCGCGAGTCTTTGGAGGTACGCTTCCACCGCACCTCTCTTCAGGTCCATATATCCTCCACCTCCTCCCTCAGGTCCCCATATCCCAGCTGTGGAGGTACTTCTCCTGCTCTGGAGTCAGGGACTCGATCTCGATCCCCATCGCCGCGAGCTTCAGGGCCGCCACCCTCTTATCTATCTGTGGGGGGACGGGGTAGACCTTCCGGTCGAGATCCGGGCCGTTCTCTGCTATGTAACGGACGCAGAGCGCCTGGTTTGCGAAGCTCATGTCCATCACCTCCGGCGGGTGGCCGTAGGCTGCGGCGAGGTTGATCAGTCGGCCTTCAGCCAGGAGATAGATCCTCCGGCCGTCGGACATTTTGTACTCGGCGACGTTCTCCTGGACCTCGGCCATCCCCGAAGCCATCTCCTCCAGGGCGGGGATGTCTATCTCAACGTTGAAGTGGCCGCTGTTGGCGACGATCGCCTGGTCCTTCATCAGCTCGACGTGCTCTCTTCTGATGACGGAGACGTTCCCGGTGACGGTGACGAATAGATCGCCCAGGGGCGCCGCCGCGGTCATCGACATCACCCGGAAGCCGTCCATCGCCGCCTCCAGGGCCTTTCTGGGCTCCACTTCGACGACGACGACGTTCGCTCCCATCCCCCTAGCTCTTGTGGCAAGGCCGCGGCCACACCAGCCGTAGCCTCCGATGACGACGGTCTTGCCGGCGAAGAGGAAGTTGGTGGCGTTCATGATCCCGTGAATGGTGCTCTGTCCTGTCCCGTACCGGTTGTCGAACATCATCTTCGTCTCGGCGTCGTTGACGGCTATCACCGGGTACATGAGCTTGCCGGCGTCGGCGAGGGCCCGCAGCCTTATCACCCCCGTCGTCGTCTCCTCGCATCCCCCGAGGATATCGGCGGCCAGGTCCGTCCTATCCCGGTGGATGGTGGCGATGGTGTCGGCGCCGTCGTCGAGGGTGACGTTGGGGCGTATGTCCAGGGCCTTGTTGATGCAGTCGTAGTACTCCTGGTCGTTCTCGCCGTGGAAGGCGTAGACGTACATACCATCCTCCGCCAGGGCGGCGGAGACGTCGTCCTGGGTGCTGAGGGGGTTGGAACCCGCAACGGCGATCTCGGCCCCTCCGGCCGTCAGGGTCGAGAGGAGATTTGCGGTCTCGACGGTGACGTGGAGGCAGGCGACGACCCTGACCCCCTCCAGGGGCCTTTCCATCTGGTACTCCTCCCGGATCTTCTGGAGGACAGGCATGTGCCTTCTAGCCCACTCAATCCTCTTTTTGCCCTTAACGGCCAGCTCCGGATCCTTGATGACGTTATCCTTCAAGTATCACACCTCGATCGATTCTGCAGTCGGATTATCGCTTCTGAGATCTGATTATTTGGATCTACTTAAAACCGATCGGTAAAGATCGGAGGAACCTCTATCTACCTTCGAGTATCAGAAGAGATCCCCATGGCGATTGTTGCGGAGATCGAGGCGACCCTTCTGGGGACGGGGGTGGGGATACCCCATTCGGGCCGGGCCCAGGCCGGTCTGGTGTTGAAGGCCGAGAAACCCCTTCTCTTCGACTGCGGTGCAGGCGTTCTGTTGAGGCTCGCAGAGGCGGAGGTCTCTCCCCTGGAGATCGGATCCGTCCTCCTCACCCACCTCCACCTCGACCACGTCTCAGACCTCCTCCCCCTCGCCAAGGCCCGGTGGCTCCTGGGGGAGAGGAGGATGGCGGTGTATGGTCCCGAGGGGACGGAAGGATGGTTTGAGCAGGTCCGGTCCCTCTACCCTTACCTCGAAGAGCTGGACGTCTCCGTCACCGCCGTGGCGCCCGGCGACGAGTTCGCCCTATCGGGCTTCAAAATCAGGGCGGGTGAGGCGGTCCACAGCCTTCCTGCGTTAGGATACCGGATCGAGTCGGGCGAGAGGGCGATCGTCTACTCCGGGGATACCGAGCCCGCGCCTTCGATGAGGGCGCTGGCGGAGGGCGCTGACCTTCTCATCCATGAGTGCTCCTTCCCCGAGCCTTACGTCGTCACCAACCACTCGACACCTAAGTGGTTGGGTGAGAACCTCAGGGACGCTGGCGTAAAGAGGATCGTCCTCACCCACCTCTACCCCCAGACGATAGGCCGCGAGGCGGAGATGGTCCGGGACGTCCGAGCGGCCCTTGGCGACGAGGCCAGAGTGGAGGTCGGGCGGGACCTCCAGAGGATCGAGATTTAGAATATAAAAAGAAAAGATGGAGACCTATACCACAAACTTCTGGTAGCACTCCTCGCAGACGATCTTTCCTTCGGCGGTCCTACCCCTCACCTCCATGAACGCCTCGCCGCACTCCTGGCAGTCTATGGAGGGGTGGATCCGGGCCTTCTCCGGCGCGGGGATATCGACCTCCCGGACCGCCAACAGCTCCTCGTCGGGGGCGGCCAGGATGTAGTCGGTAGCCTCCTCCCGCAGCTTCATGAACCTCTCCCTCTCTTCAGGGGACATATCCCCGGAGAGGAACCGCTTCATAGCGGCGGGGTCGATCCGGGGGAGGACGTCTCTGAAGTAGATCCGCAGGGCCTTCTCGTGGTCCCGAGAGTAGAAGGTGTATACGTGTTTTCCGTGGTCCTTGAAGATGAAGTTCCCCTTCCCGAAGGTGCAGCCCAGAAGCTGCTGGATTGCGTCGACGCTGCAGGAGCTGTTCTCGACGATCGCCACCAGCTCCTCGTCCTCGGCCCTGTCATAATGGTCTTTGACGTACTTGGCCACCCGGTAGCCTATGGCTATGCCGGGGCAGGAGTGACCGTGAAATTTCACCGCATCTTGGAAGTCTTCGTCCATCTCCTCACCTCAATCCGAATTAACAGGGCCGGGTTATGAGCTGATACTACGTGACTACTCCCCGCCCTGAAGGGCGGGGCTTCTAGCTTTTGGCAGAGACTGTA
>JANKMW010000114.1 GCA_024649985.1 Methanothrix sp. | reverse complement strand
GATGATTACGGGAGAAGATGTGGATCATATAGGCTGGCTTGCCAGCATCAAGGTCGCTGAGGATGAGAAGGAGGGTTTTCTCGCCCTCTTCAACTCGGTCCTCGATTACTTTCATCAGCTCGATGAGCTCGATACGGAGGATGTGGAGCCGACCTACCGGGTCGTCGACCTCACCAACGTCTTCCGGGAGGACGTGGCTGTGGAGTCCCTCTCCCAGGAGGAGTCGCTTAGAAACGCTCCCCGAAGGGAGAACGGCTACTTCAAGAGCCCCAGGATAGTGTGATCGCCATGTTGAGAGATCTCAAAGAGAGGCTCGCGGCAGGAGCGTCGGCCGAGGAGATGGTCTCGTCCCTATTCGAGAAGATCAAGAGGAGCCAACTGAACGCTTATTCAAACCTCTCCGAGGACCTGGCCCTCGAAGAGGCCCGGAAGTTTGACCTGGCTCCCTGTAGCGGCCTCCTGGCTGGGATCCCCATAGCCATCAAAAGCTCCATATCTACGAGGGGGATCGAGACGAACTGCTCGTCGAGGATCCTCTCCGGCTACATCCCCCCCTACGACGCCCACGTCATCGAGCGGCTGAAGGAGGAGGGGGCGATCATCATCGGCAAGACGAATATGGACGAGTTCGCCATGGGGAGCTCCACCGAGACGAGCTGTTTCGGCCCCACGAGAAACCCCTGGGATCTCGACCGGGTCCCTGGAGGCTCCAGCGGCGGGTCCGCCGCGGCGGTGGCCGCCGGCGAGGCTCCCTGCGCCCTGGGATCGGATACCGGCGGATCCATCAGGTGCCCCGCCTCCTTCTGCGGGATCGTCGGCCTCAAGCCGACCTACGGCCTCGTATCACGGTACGGCCTCGTATCTTACGCCAACAGCCTGGAGCAGATCGGGCCCCTGGCGTTGAACGTCGATGACGCGGCCCTGGTCTTGGACGTCATCGCGGGCCAAGACCTCCGGGACTCGACCTCCGTGAAGTCCGAGGGAGGATATTTGGCGGGCCTCGAAGGGGGCGTCGAGGGCATCGTCTGTGGAGTTCCCAAAGAGTACTTCGGCGAGGGGGTCGACCCGTTGGTGGAGAAGTCGGTCTGGGAGGCCATATCGAAGCTCGAGGAGCTGGGAGCCTCCTGGAAGATGGTGAGCCTTCCCTACACCAAGTACGCCCTCGCAGCCTACTACATCATCGCCATGAGCGAGGCGTCGTCGAACCTGGCGAGGTTCGACGGCCTGCGGTACGGCCTGCGGCTCGGTCCCGATAAAGACTGGCACTCCACCTTCTCGGAGATCAGGGCCGCCGGCTTCGGCCCTGAGGTGAAGAGGAGGATCCTTATTGGGACCTACGCCCTCTCTGCAGGCTATTACGGCAGGTACTACCTCAAGGCCCTCAAGGCGAGGACCCTGATCAAGGAGGACTTCGAGAGGGCCCTGTCGGCCGGCGGAGCCGACGTCCTCGTCACCCCCACCATGCCCTTCCCCGCCTTCAAGATCGGCGAGAGGGTCGAGGACCCCCTCTCCCTCTATATGGCCGACGTCTTCACCGTCCCCATAAACCTCGCCGGGGTTCCGGCGATATCCCTCTCTTGCGGCTTTGCCAGGGGCCTCCCCATAGGCCTTCAGATCATCGGCCGCCACTTCGACGAGAAGGTCGTTCTTAGAACCGCCAAAGCCTACGAGGACGCGACGCCGTATCACGAGACGGTTCCAAAGGAGGTGGTCTGATATGGCCGAAAAGGACGTCATAATAGGCCTTGAGGTCCACGTCCAGCTGAACAAGCTGAACTCGAAGCTCTTCTGCGGCTGTTCGACCAAATATCACGACGCACCTCCAAACACCCACACCTGCCCAGTCTGTCTCGGTCTTCCCGGAACCCTTCCGGTCTTGAACAGGAGGGCGGTCGAGTACGCCATAAGGGTAGCCCTCGCCCTCAAATGCGATATCCAGGGAGAGACCCTCTTCTATCGAAAGAACTACTACTACCCCGACCTTCCCAAGGCCTTCCAGATAACCCAATACGACTTTCCAGTCGGCCTTGGAGGCAAGATTTTGATCAAGGGGGAAGACGGTGAGGAGAAGACGATTAGGATCACCAGGGTCCACATGGAGGAGGACCCGGGAAGGCTCGTCCACGCTGGGACGATCGACCGGGCCAAGTACTCGATGGTCGACTACAACCGGTGCGGCATGTCCCTTCTCGAGGTGGTGACCGAGCCGGACCTGCGGTCCCCCAAGGAGGCAAGGTCCTTCCTCGACAAATTGAGGAACATTTTGGAATATCTGGACGTCTTCGATGGCGACCTCGAAGGGGCGATGAGGATCGACTCGAACATATCCCTAGTCGGAGGCGAGAGGGCAGAGGTGAAAAACATATCGAGCCACAAGGGTGTGGAGAAGGCCCTCGCCTACGAGATCACCAGGCAGAGGTCCGCCCGGAGGAGGGGGGTCGCCCAGGTCCAGGAGACCCGCCACTACGATGAGCTCCGGGGGATCACCGTCACCATCAGGACGAAGGAGGAGGCCCACGACTACCGCTACTTCCCCGAGCCCGACCTCGTGCCCATGAGGATCGCCGACTGGGTGCCAAGAGTAGAGGCGGAGCTTCCGGAGCTTCCCGACGCCAAGAGGGAGAGGTTCGTCTCGGATTACGCCATAGCCGACGACCACGCCAAGTCCCTCACCTCCGAGATCAGGGTCGCAAACTTCTATGAGGATGTGGCAAAGAGGGCGACACCGAGGCTCACGGCCGTCTGGATCGCCGACGTCCTGAAAGGGGAGCTGAACTACCGGGACGTCACCATCGACAGATTCAGAGTCGACGATATGGTGGAGATCCTCGATATGATCGAGAAGGGAACGATCACTGAGAAGGGTGCCGTCGAGGTGATCCGGACGATCCTCGACCACCTCGGAGATCCGTCTGAGGTGGACCCGGCCGGGGTCGTGGAGGCTAAGGGGCTCGCCAGGGCCGAGGACGACGCCGTGAAAGAGGCGGTCAGGGCCGCGGTGAAAGAGTGCTCACAGGCGGTGGCAGACTACAGGAGCGGAAACGAGAAGGCGATCAACTTCATCGTGGGCATGGTCATGAAGAAGACCCGGGGAAGGGCAGATCCGGGGGAGGCGAACCGGCTGGTAAAAGAAGAGCTGGAGAGGACGGGCAGGGCTTGAGAGAGGTCTCATCCTCTTCATACTCCCTCCAATTCCGCCCCTCCTTTTCAGCCCTCGGCCTTGGGGCTGTGGTGGATCCCCCAGAGCCAGCCCCCCTGCCCCTGGGCGAAGACCCAGATATCTCTTTGCCCGTCAGAGACAGCCGTGGGCTGCCCGGAGATAGATCCTTTCAGGTTCTCTCCCTTCGTCCATCCCCCGCCTTCGTTTTTGATCTGGATAAGCTCGCCGCCGACAACTCCGAAGAGGTCGATCCGATTTCTTCCGATGACCACCGTCGGCGATGAGTCCATCTTTTCGTTGATCGTCTCCAAGGAGCTTTCTCCTGTCTCGGGGTCGAGGGTCGCGTGGCCGATCCCGCCGCCCGGGCTCAAGGCGAAGATGTGGATCATCTCCCCGTCGGAGGCTGCCGCCGGGGGCGAGGCGAAGGACCGGCCGAGGGGTCGCCATCCGTCCCAGGCGGGGAGATCTCCCGACCCGACCGCCGGGAGGTCGGCAAAGTTCCAGATGAGACCCCTGGAGCTGTCCAGGGCGAAGATGTGGATCCTATCCGAGTGTAGGACCGCCCCGGGCCTCGATCCGATCTCGCCCTCTATCCTGATCCAGTCGAGGGACCGGTCGCAGGCGACGCTGCCGCTGCCGCACCCCCAGCATCTCTTGTAGAGGCAGTGGTTTGTGGGCCCCCAGGTGAAGAGGTGGTAGTCGCCGTCCATCGAGCCGGTGGAGATCGCCGCCAGCTCGTACTTCCTGAAGTGTACGCCGCCGAGGTTCTTGTTGTAGGGGGGCGGGCCGAAGATCCGGATCCAGTCCGACCATGTCTCCTGACCCCGGAGGCGGATCTGCCAGAGGTCGTTCTCGTTTCCTCCGGTGAGGATGTCGACGATCCCCGGGGCCGGAGAGACTGCCACCGGTGCTGTCGTCAGCCGGACCCCTTTCAGAGTGATCCAGCTCGACCAGCCCGTCTCAGTTCTGAACTGGACCCGTTTGACCGAGGGGAGGAGCCCCTGCGGTTCTGTAGACGCCCCTATGACCAGCGCCGGGACCGAAGCCTCGGCGCCGGGGCTGATCTTGTCGAATTCCGCCAATTGGCCCGCCGACGGCCCCGCCAGGAGGAGGGCCGCAAGAAGGGCGTAAAGGTAGGTTTTTGCCCCCAAAGTCACTTCTCCTCTGATACTGCCTTGGGCGATGATCATATATTTGACTTCCGAAGGGGCTGCAGGGTTGGAAAGGTCCCTTCCGGCGTTGGTCCAAAGAGCCGCCATCGCCGCCGACCAGCATCACCCTCACCGTCACCGCGCCACCGTCACCCCCTTGTCACCATCACCACCACCAAACCTCCTGCCAACACCCCTCCAGGACTCTCGGTGGCGATCGATTGATATTTATCGTACAAGAGAGTGAAGGAGCTCTGGTTGATGGCCATGTTTGACTACTGGAATCCGCAGATCGAACGCATGCCCAGAGAGGACCTCGCCAAGCTCCAGGAGGATCGGCTCAAATCGATGGTCCATTATGTATACGATCATTCCCCCTTCTACAAAGAAAGGTTCAAAGAGGCGGGGGTGGAACCCTCGGATATAAAGGTCCTCGGCGACCTTGCGAAGCTGCCCTTCACATACAAGGTCGATCTCCGGAACACCTACCCCACGGGGATGTTCAGCCTCCCGAGAAACAGGATCGTCCGCTACCACGTCTCCAGCGGCACCACCGGAAAGCCGACGGTCGTCGGCTACACCAAAGACGACATCGAGATGTGGTCGGACTCTCTGGCCCGGGCCCTCACCTCCATCGGCCTCGGCCGCGGCGACGTCATCCAGGTGGGGTACGGCTACGGCCTCTTCACAGGCGGCCTGGGCCTCCATTACGGGGCGGAGAAGATCGGGGCGACGGTCCTTCCCACCGGGACGGGGAATACCGAGCGGCAGATCATGCTGATGCAGGACCTGGGGAGCACCGCCATCGCCTGCACCCCCTCCTACTTCCTCCACATCGCCGAGGTGGCGGAGAGGATGGGCGTCTCCATCCGGGACGACACGAGCCTGAAGGTCGGGGTCTTCGGGGCGGAGCCGTGGTCCGACGAGACCCGAAGGCGTATCGAGGAGGCGACGGGGATCAAGGCCTACGACATCTTCGGGACGAGCGAGATGAGCGGCCCCCTCTTCACCGAGTGCCGGGAGCAAAGCGGGATCCACGTCTGGTCCGACCTCTTCCTCATCGAGGTGATCGACCCCAAGACCGGCGAGCAGCTCCCCGACGGCGAGACCGGCGAGCTGGTCATCACGACCCTATCCAAGTGGGCGATACCCCTCATCCGCTACCGGATCGGCGATCTGACGAAGATCGACTCCGAGCCCTGCGCTTGCGGTCGGACCCACCCGAGGCTGATGAGAATCCTCGGCCGCACAGACGACATGATCGTCATCCGCGGAATAAACGTCTTCCCCAGCCAGGTGGAGTCGGTCCTGATGACGATCCCCGAGGTCGGCGACCACTACCAGATCATCGTCGACCGGAAGGGCCCCCTGGACATCATGAAGGTGATGGTGGAGGTTACGGAGACGGGCTTCAGTGACAAGATCGCCGACCTGATGTCATTATCCAAGAGGATCTCCAAGGAGCTGAAAGGCGTCCTCAACGTCGTCGCCGACGTGGAGCTCGTCGAGCCTGGGACGATCCCCCGGTCTGAGGGGAAGGCCGTGAGGGTTATCGATAAGAGGAAGGTCTGAAAGAAGGTGGGAAGAAGACGGGAAGAAGGCGAAAAACGAAGGCGACAGGAAAGAAGCGAGAGCGGAAGGCGAAGAAGGACGGAAAAAAAGGAGGTGCGAAAGTTGGTGGCAATTAAGCAGATATCATTATTCGTCGAGAACAAGCCCGGCAGGATGGCGAAGGTCTCCAAGACCCTCTCCGACGCCGGGGTGAACATCAGGGCCCTCACCGTCGCCGAAGCGGGGGACTTTGGGGTCATAAGGATGGTCGTCGACGATCCGGAGAAGGGGTATAAGGTCCTCCACGACGGCGGCTTCACCGTCTCCGAGACTGAAGTATTGGCCGTCGAGATGAAGGACATTCCAGGGGGATTATACGAGATCGTCAACACCCTTGGCGAGAGCGAGGTCAACGTCGACTACGCCTACGCCTTCGTCACCACGAAGGCGGAGCGGGCGCTTCTGATCATCCGGGTCGACAACCTGGAGAAGGCGAGGAAGGTCCTCACCGGCGCCGGGATCAAGCTCGCGACGAGGGACGAGATACAGAAGATATGAGGCTTTTAGGGGCGCTCCGAGGAGCGGGGCGCCATTTTTTCGTGGGTTTATCGGGAATGGTCTCACCAAGAGTAGATGCGATCTATTCCGAGATGTAGAATCTATTTCATGGGTCATCGGTTAAGGAATTTAAGCTACACAATATTGCTATTTTTCACACGAATTATGC
>JANKMW010000113.1 GCA_024649985.1 Methanothrix sp. | reverse complement strand
CTTATGAGGACTGTCGTAGTTCCTAATTGTATCAACTCAAAATAGGGAGACTACCGCTCGATCCGTGGACCGTGAAAAGTGGGGATGGCAGGGTGGATAGAACCGACCTGCCCCCTTCACTCATCCCTCAGACCCTCCCCACCGCCTCGATCGGCCTCGCCTCTCTGATCGCCGCCTTCATCCGGCGGATGAGATCCTCCAGGCCCGCCAGGTCCCCCCGGGAGATCAGGTCGACGCAGGCGGACCCTACGATGGCACCGTCGGCCCCGGCCCGGATCACCTCCGCCGCCTGCTCCGGCGTCGATATCCCAAACCCTACGGCCTTGGGGAGGGGGGTCTTCACCCTCTCGATCAGCGCCTTCGTAGAATCCTGGACCTCTGCCCTGGCGCCGGTCACCCCGGAGCGGGCGACGAGGTAGAGAAAGCCGCTGGAACTTTCTGCGATGAGGGGAATCCTCTCGGCCGGCGTATTCGGTGCTATGAGGGATATCAGGTCGACTCCGGCTTTCCTGCAGGCCGCCCTCAGGGGGCCTGCCTCCTCCGGGGGTAGGTCCGGGACGATGAGGCCGGCGATCCCGCTATCAGCGCAGTCTCCGGCGAACTTTTCAAGGCCGCGGCGGAAGATCATGTTGTAGTAGCCCATGAAGACGAGGGGGACGTCCGCCCGGATCCGAGAGGCCATCTCGAAGTATACGTCGGTGTTCATTCCCGCCTCGATCGCCCTCATGGCCGCCGCCTGGATGACGGGGCCGTCGGCTATCGGGTCGGAGTGGGGTAGGCCCAGCTCCACGACGTCGGCCCCGGCCCGGGCGAGGAGCTCTGCGATCTCCGGGACGGACTCGGGTGAGGGATCGCCGGCGGATATGTAGGCTATGAGGAGGGGCCGCCTTTCGAAGGCCTCGGCGAGCTTCATATCCCCCCCCTCCCCTCGTGGTCCATCACCGTGGCGAGGTCTTTATCCCCCCGCCCCGAGAGGTTGATGATCGAGATCTCGCCGAGGGCCTCGGGGTCGTTGAGGGCGAAGCCGACGGCGTGGGCGGACTCGAGGGCCGGTATGATCCCCTCCAGGACTGATAGCCGCCTGAACCCCAACAGAGCGGCGCCGTCGTCGGCGATGGCGGGGGTTACCCTCCCCACCTCCACGAGGTGGGCGAGCTCGGGGCCGACGCCGGGATAGTCGAGGCCTGCGGCCAGGGAGTAGGACTCCAGGATCTGGCCATAGGGGTCCTGGAGGATCTTGGTCATCGCCCCGTGGAGGACCCCGTCCTCCCCCAAGTTGAGGCATGCTCCGTGGTCGGCGATCTTTCGGCCGGAGGAAGTACCCCTCCCCCCCGCCTCGACGGCGATGAGCTTCACGTCGTCGTTCAAGAAGCCGGAGAAGATCCCCATGGCGTTGGAGCCTCCGCCGACGCAGGCGGCGACGGAGTCGGGGAGCCGTCCTTCGGCGGCGAGGATCTGCTCCCTCGCCTCGGTCCCTATGACGGACTGTAATTCCTTCACCATCAGGGGGTATGGGTGAGCCCCTGCCACGGTACCCATCAGGTAGTGGGTGCTCTCGTAGCTTCCTGCCCAGTCCCTCATCGCCTCGTTGATGGCGTCTTTGAGGGTCCTCGACCCTGACCTGACGGGGATCACCCTTGCCCCCAACAGCTCCATACGGTAGACGTTCATCTTCTGCCGCTCGATGTCCACCTCACCCATGTAGACCTCCGTATCGAGGCCGAGGTTCGCCCCCACCATGGCGGAGGCGACGCCGTGCTGCCCCGCACCCGTCTCGGCGATGAGCCTCGTCTTCCCCATGGCTTTGGCCACCAGGGCCTGCCCCAGGACGTTGTTGAGCTTGTGGGCCCCCCCGTGGACGAGGTCCTCCCTCTTCAGGTAGACCTTCCGGGAGAGCTCCCGGGATAGGGTCCGGGCCAGGTACAGAGGGGTGGGCCTTCCGGCATAGTTCGAAAGAAGGGCCGAGAGTTCCCGCCTGAACTCCAGGTCCACCTTGAGGCGGCCGTAGGCCTCCGCCAGCTCCTTCAGGGGCTGCATCAGGGTCTCGGGGACGAACTGTCCGCCGAACCTCCCAAACCTCGTCATCGACGCATTTGTGATCTTCATCAAATCTTCATCAGCTCCCATCTCTATCTGGTCATCCGCTCAGGATGGTCATCCGCTCCGTATATGCTCCGCCCTCAGGGATGGGCCGCCCCATTGAGGATGGGTAGGAACGCAGGCTCCCGCATCAGGGATGTTCCGACGAGGAGGGCGTCGGCCCCCGCCTCCTCCATCCTGACGACGTCTTCCCTCGTCATGATGCCGCTCTCGGCGACTACGAAGAGCCCCGAGCCCTTCGCCACAGGCCCCAGCCTCTCGAAGGTATCGAGGCTCACCTCCAGGGTGGACAAGTTCCTGTTGTTTATCCCCACCACCCTCGTGCTGGTCTTGAGGGTGGCGATGAGCTCCTCCTCTGTGTGGACCTCCACGAGAGGCTCCATCCCCCTGGACTTTGCCGCCTCCACCAGGCCGTCGAGGTCCTCGGAGAATGCGGCGATGAGGAGGACGAGGTCGCATGCAACCTCGTCGAGCTGCCCCTCCACCAGGATGAAGTCCTTCCTGAGGATGGGAAGGGACGATGCCTTCCTGGCCACCCTCGCGTTCTGCGGCGACCCCATAAAGTATGTCGGCTGGGTGAGGACCGAGACGGCGCAAGCCCCATCAGCCTCGTACCTCCGGGCGATGACCGCCACCTCCTCCGCCTTTAGGGATCTATCCAGGATCCGGGGCTTGATCTCGGCGATGATGGGAGATAGCCCCCTCGCCCGGAGGCTCGCCGCCCGAGCCGGGAGGTCCCGGGGGTCGCCGACCTTCATCCGATCAGCGGTCGGGGGATGGACCGAGAGCCTCGCCTCGGTCTCCCTCAGAATCTCTCTTACGACCTTGGAGGTCATCTGACGAGCCCCTCAATCCAGTTGGCGATCAGCCTCTTTCCCTCCGGGGTCAGGACCGACTCGGGGTGGAACTGGACCCCCTCTACGGGGAGGGCTATGTGCCTCACCCCCATCACCAGACCCTCGGCGGTCTTGGCAGTGATCCTCAGGGGCGGTGCTAGGGTCTCCACCGCCAGGGAGTGGTAGCGCCCCCCCTTCAGGGGGCTTTTTAGCCCCCAGAATATCCCCCGGCCGTCGTGGAATATATCGGAGGCCTTCCCGTGGACGGGGGCGGTCCGGTCGATGGTTCCGCCGTAGGCGAGGTTTATCGCCTGGTGGCCGAGGCAGACCCCCAGGATCGGCGTCCCCTGAAACCTCCTCATCACCTCGATGCAGCTTCCGATGTCCCTGGGGTTTGCGGGATGGCCCGGCCCCGGCGATATCACGATTCCCAGGGGGTCGATCTCCTTCACCCGGGAGGGCTCGATCCTGTTTGGAGCCACCTGCGTCTCGGGGTGGAACTGGGATACATAGTCGACGAGGTTCCAGACGAAGGAGTCCTGGTTGTCGATGAAGAGGATGGTCTTTGCCGTCACGCAGCCACCCCCAGGGCCCGCTTCATCGCCGCCATCTTCCGCTCCGTCTCCAGATACTCCCGGTGGGGGTCGGAGTCGGCGACGATCCCCGCCCCCGCCTGGACGACGGCAGTATCGCCCTCGATGACGACGGACCTGATGGCGATGGCGAAGTCGGCGGAGCCGTCGGCGGAGAAGTAGCCCACCCCGCCGCCGTAAATCCCTCTCCTCGCTTCCTCCAGGTCGTCGATGATCTCCATAGCCCGGATCTTGGGGGCTCCCGAGAGGGTCCCCGCTGGGAATATCGCCCTAGCCGCGTCGAACGAGTCGCACCCATCCCGGAGCGTCCCCCGGACCGTCGTCTCGATATGCTGAACGTGAGAGTACCGCAGGACGGACATGAAATCCTCCACCTTTATCGACCCGGCCTTCGAGACGGACCGGACGTCGTTTCTCCCCAGGTCCACGAGCATCACATGCTCAGCCCTCTCCTTCTCGTCTGCCAGCATCTTAGCCGCCAGAAGGTCGTCCTCCTCGGGGGACCCGCCCCGGGGACACGTTCCGGCGATGGGGTTTGTGGTCACGATCCTGTCGCTGAGGCTGAAGAGCGTCTCCGGGGACGCCCCGACCAGGGCTTGATCTTCGAACTCGAAGATGTAGGTGTAGGGGCTGGGATTGATCTCCCGGAGCCTCCGATAGAGGATGATGGGGTCGGGATTGGCGAGCCTCACCCTCGTCCTCCTGGATAAGACCGCCTGGAATATGTCCCCTGCAAGGATGTGCTCTTTGGCCTTTCGGACCGACTCCTCGAAGGGGCCGGCGGGATCCGCTTCCACCGAGAGGGGAGAGAGACCTCCATCTTCCGGCTCCTTCAGATGGAGGCCTTTGAGCCGGTCTCTCGCCTCCGCTGCGATATCTTCGAGGTCGTCTCCGGCGAGGAGGAGGGGGGCCACCGCAAGGTAGACCTTCCCCGTCAGGTGGTCGTAGACGAAGCTCTCCTCGAAGACCCCGAACTTGGCGTCGGGGGCGCCGGAGGTCTTGGGCCTTCCTATCCTATCGCCCACCAGGTCGTAGGCGAGGTAGCCGATGCCGCCCCCGAGGAAGGCCTGCCTTCCGAACTTCGAGGGGCAAGAGCCGACGGGAAGGGCGGACCGGAGGAGGTCGAATAGGTCCATTCCCCGCCGTATCTCCCCGGATATCGTCGATCCGTCATCGCCGTCTATCACCGCCGAGGCGGCGAGCCTCTCTTTAAAGACCTCCTCAAGGCCCCTTCCCCGGCTGCATATCTCGATAGCGAACCGCCTCCCAGTCACCGTCACCACGGCGGCGGGGCTTGCGCCGACGAAGGAGAACCGGGCCCTATCTCCCGACTTCTCGACGGACTCCAGAAGGAAGGGGAACCTCTCCCGCCGGAGGGCGGAGTAGAGGGCGAGGGGAGCCTCGGGGTCCAGGAGGTCGGTGACCTCGAAGAGCCTCGGAGCTGGACCATCTTGATGCACCTTCCCCGTCCCCTCGATGAAGAGCTCTGAAGCTATAGGCAACCCCTCACCTCCAGAAGGAACGCCTCGATCTTATCCGGGTCCTTTTCTCCATGGGTCTCGACGCCGGAGGATACGTCCACGGCGTAGGGGCGGACGGTCTCTATCGCCTCGGCGACGTTGCCGGGATCGAGCCCCCCCGCCAGGATGACGGGTACTGTTGCCCTCCTCGCCAGATCGGCGGAGAGCTTCCAGTCGTGGACCGTCCCCGTCCCTCCGAGCTCTCCTCCGTCGGAGCTGTCGACGAGGAGGGCGTCGGCGACCTCTTCGAGATCCCGGGCCCGGTCCAGGATCCCCGGGATCGCCGGCACCGCAGCCACCAGCTTCTGGGGGATGATCTCGGCGAGGGCCGAGAGGTCCTCGATGCTGAGGGAGTCGTTCACCTGGAGGACGTCCGCCCCGGTATCCAGGGCTATGCTTGCCGCCTCCGCCACAGAGTCGGGCTCCACCACGATGACGCTGGAGACGAAGGGGGCAAGCCCCTCGATGAGCCGTCTTGCCTCGCCTCTGCCTATGGACCTCCTCGACCGGGGGATCTCCACCACGAAGCCGACGGCATCGGCTCCGAAGGCCACGGCCGCGTCCCTCGCCGCAGCGTCTCTGATCCCGCAGATCTTGGCTCTCGTCACAGGAACCTCTCCAGCTTCTCGGGGCTGCCGCAGGAGAAGACCATCCTCTTCAGCGTCTCGAGGCCCTTGCCCGAGTCAATGGCGACCTCCGCCATCCTCGCTCCGTCGGAGAGGGTCTCGGCGATCCCCGAGACGAAGAGGGCGGCCCCAGCGTTCATCGCGACGACGTCCCTGCAGGGGCCTCTCGCCCCCGAGAGGATCTCCACCAGCTTTGCGGCGTTCTCTTGGGGGGTCCCACCCCTGATATCCTCGATTCTGGCCATGGGGTAGCCGAAGTCCTCGGGGGTGACGGTGCGGCTCGAGAGCCTCCCCCCGTCGAGCTCGGAGATCCGGGTCGGGCCGGTGTTGGTGATCTCATCGAGGCCGGAGCCGTGGACGACCATCGCCCTCTCCGCCCCCAGGATCTTGAGGGCGGCGGCGAGCTTATCGCAGAGCCTTGGGTCGTAGACCCCCATCAGCTGGAACCTCGCTCCAGCGGGGTTTGTGAGGGGGCCCAGGATGTTGAAGACCGTCCTCATGGACAGCTCCCTCCTGACGGAGGCGACCCGTTTCATGGAGGGGTGGAATACGGGGGCGAGCATGAAACCGATCCCCAGGGTCTCGATCGCCTCGCAGACCCTCTCGGGGCCGGGGGCGACCTCGACCCCCAGCTCCAAGAGGACGTTGGCGGACCCGCAAGACGAGCTGACGGCGTAGTTTCCGTGCTTCGCCACGAAGGCGCCGCAGGATGCGGCTACGATGGCAGCGGCTGTGCTGACGTTGATGGTGTTCGTCCCGTCGCCGCCGGTTCCACAGGTGTCGATCAAGGGACCCGGGACCCGGGGGCTTATCCTCACCGATGAGGACCTCATCGCCTTCGCGAGCCCCGCGATCTCCGAGACCGACTCCCCCTTCATCTTGAGGGCGACGAGGAGGGCCCCGATCTGGGCGTCCGTCGCTACCTCGAAGACCTCCCCGAGGAGAGCCTCCGCCTCCGGGACGGATAGGTCCCTCCCCTCCACGATCTGTTGCAGATACTCCATGAGATCACCATAATGTATGATTTTGTAC
>JANKMW010000112.1:4799-6778 GCA_024649985.1 Methanothrix sp. | reverse complement strand
CCCCGTCAGGCTCGGGGGCTGGGAGACGACCACCGACCCGTCGGGGTAGATCCCCGATACGTGGGGGTCGGCTGCCAGCTCTCGAAGGACAGAAGAGTTGGCCGACCCTGCAACCCCGTTTATGAGGCTGTAAGAATACTTCACCTCGAAGCCATCCACCCCGCCCCTCGCCCCGCCGTTGAAGACGACGATCACCGGGATCTTCTCCTCGCCGACGACCTCGCCGTCGAAGAGGAGATCGAGGGCCGATATGACTGTTCCGTCAGGATACGAACTCGCCTCCGGCTCAGCCGAGGCGGACGCCGCCACCAGGGCGAGCAAAAGGCAGACCGCCATCATCGGTCTCCATCTCTCTACGTCCATGACTATTTCCACTCCCCGTGGGCGCCGCTGGCCATTCAAAGGTGCCGGGACATCCCAGGTTTCCCGGTTGGTAGATAATGCTAAATAAACCTGTGGATTTTCTATCCCCGATGATTCTCGGCTGGCTGATCACCAACGTCCTCTGGATCGGACTCTCCCTTCTCATCATCTCCGCCATATCGGGGAAGAGGAGGCTATCGGGGGCGGGCTGGGTCCTCTTCGGGGTCCACTGGCTGAAACAGCCCGCCGATTACCTGGCCATCGGCGACCACTTCAACGTGGGGCTGACGGTGGCGGTCGCCCTCTTATCCTTCTACCTCGGGTGGCTCATACTGGCTAGAGGGTGCCGTTCCCGCTCCTGCGACTGGGCCAGCTCCGCCGTGGCGATAGGGGGTCTAGCCTACTTTCCCTTCGCCGAGGTCCCCCTCCTGAAGGAGGTGCTCATCGGAGGGACCGCCGACCTCACCCTCCTCCTCCTCCACTGCCTGGACGTCCCGGCGGTGGCCGGAGGCGGAAGCGTCATCACCCTCTACGACCGTTCTGTGGAGATCATCCTCGCCTGTACCGCCATCGAGAGCATGGCCCTCTTCGCCGGGGTCGTCCTCTCGGTCCAGGCGCCTCTGAAGAGGAAGGCAGGGGCCCTCATAGCCTCCGTACCGGTGATATACGCCCTGAACCTCCTCCGAAACGCCTTCGTCGTCGTCGCCTACGGCGAAGGGTGGTTCGGCGACAACAGCTTTTACCTCGCCCACCACGTCATCGCCAAGGCCGGCTCCGCCGTCGCCCTCTTCGCCATAGCGTACATCGTATTCCTCCTCCTCCCGGAGCTCCTCGACATGATCGACGGCCTCGCCTCCGAGATGAGACGCGGCGGGGAGGGGCCTGCTTGAAGCTCGCGAGAAGCTCCGGCCCCTGGGTGGGAGGGCCCCTCCTCGCCGCCCTCCTCCTGACCCTGACGGGGATCTGGCAGCTCCCGGGGGCGGCCTTAGCCCTATCGATCTTCATGGTCTTCTTTCATCGGGACCCCGAACGGTCACCCCAGGGCGAGGGGATGGTCTCTCCCGCCGACGGCCTGGTGGTGGAGGCGTCCGACGAGAAGGTGGCCATATTCATGAACCCTTTCAATGTCCACGTCAACAGGTCCCCCCTGGGGGGGAGGGTGGCCAGGATCGAGCATTCGGACGGGGGTCACCGGCCCGCCTTCTTTCGGTCGTCGTCGAAGAATGAGAGGAACCTGATCGTCTTCGACACCCCTGAGGGGACGGTCCAGTTGACCCAGATCACCGGGGTCCTCGTGAGGAGGATCGTCTGCTACGTCACCCCCGGCGAGTTCGTCGATAGAGGAGAGAGGATAGGGATGATCAGGTTTGGGAGCCGTGTGGAGTTTTCCATCCCTCCCAGCTACAGCCTCAGGGTCGGGGAAGGAGACAAGGTGCGAGCCGGAGAGACGGTGGTTGCGGTGAAGGAGAGATGACCGGCATCATAGGGCTCGTCCGGCTCCCCGATGCGGCATCCATATTGAACGCCTCCCTCGGCTACGCCTCTATCCTCGCTGCGGCGGAGGGGAGGCTCACCACGTCGGCGGCGCTGATTCTCCTGGCCATCGCCGCCGACGG
>JANKMW010000112.1:3075-4789 GCA_024649985.1 Methanothrix sp. | reverse complement strand
GGGAGACGGACCCCTGGGAGTTCAGATCGACTCCCTGGCGGACGCCGTATCCTTCGGGGCGGCTCCTGCCTATCTGGCTTGGTCGGCCTTCGGTTCCGATTTCGGGTCTGTCTTTTCGATCTTGGGCCCGTTTTACCTTGCCTGCGGGATCCTTCGCCTCGCCCGGTTCAACGTGACGGGAAAGAAGAACGGCGAGTTTCAGGGTATGCCCATTCCGGGGGCCGGAGCCTTCGTTGCGGCCAGCATCTTTCTGGACGGCCCCCTGCTCACGGCCTTTCTGATGGTCTCGATGTCTCTTTTGATGATCAGCACGATCCCGTACCCCAAGCTCAGAGATCCGAGGTTCGTGCCCCCGGTTCTGGCGGTGGGAGCAGCTTCTGCTGCGGCCTGGCACCAGGGAGATCTTCGCCTATCGGCGGGGGTCGTATTTTTAGCTCTGATCGGCTATCTCATATCACCGGTGGTGATAGAGGTATGCCGACGGAGAGGGAAGCGGCCGCCTTCGAGGCGGGGATAAAGCTGGGGGCGCTGTACCACCAGTTCGTGGGATCGCCCGTCTCCGCCGAGACGGCGGAGAGCCTGGAGGTGGCGATGGAGGAGTCGATATCCCTCCAGCCTCACGTCAGGTCCGTCTCGGTGAAGATCGACCGAGAGATGCTGACAAAGAACGTCTACGGCTACGGCGAGCTCTCGGGGAAGATGATACGGGCCCTGGTGGAGATCGACCTCGATGGGGCGGTCGTCAGGGCGAAGCTCGAGTACGACCCCAAGATCGACTATCCCCTGATGTCCCTCCTGGACTGAGGGGAGAGCCAGCTGACAAAAAATAGGATGAAGGCGCTCGCCGCCATCCCCAGTAGAGGCATCTTCGCCCCGAACAACAGGGCGGTGCCGCCGCCTCCAATGAGGGCGGCCAAGGCTCCGTCGGAGGTGAGGCGGAGCTTCTCCCTCCAGAAACCCGCCACCAGGGGGACGATGAGACCTCCGGCGAAGACTGTGTAGGCGGATAGGAGGGTCGCTATGATCTCCGGGAGGCGGAGCGCCGAGAGGAGGGCGACGGCTCCGATGAGGACCGTCCCGCCCCGGGAGACGATCATCATCGTCCTATCGCTCGACTCCGGCCTCGCCCTCCCGAAGAGGTCGAGGGAGAAGATCGAGGTCGCCGTCAGGAGGGTGGTGTCCGCCGAGGAGATGAGCGCCGAGAGGAGGGCGGCGGCGGCGATGCCCATCGCCAGGGGCGAGAGGGTCTCTGCCATGAGGACGGGGAGCGCCTCCTCGGGTCCGATCTCCGGAAATAGGGTCCTTGCAGTGATCCCGATCCCCGTTATGATGAAGGCGAGGGGGACGAGGAGGAGGGCGGCGGCGAGGGCCGACCGCCTCGCTGTCTTTGGGTCCTTCGCCGAGAAGAGCCTGGAGTATATGTCGGGGCCTGCGATGTAGGTGGAGCCGACCAAAAGGACCAGGATCGCCACATCGACCCCACCTCTGCCGTCGGAGGTGGGGAAGGACTGGCCCGCCAGGATCTCGGGCCCCGCCAGATGAAGAGCCCTCCAGCCGACGACCAGAAGCCCCAATAAAAGTATCAAGATCTGGACTGTGTCGGTCTTGACGATGGACCTCTGGCCCCCCAGGGCGGTGTAGCCGACGAAGACGACGGCGGAAGCGACCATGAAGATCTCCTGCCAGGGGCCGAATAGAACTCCCAGAAGCTTTC
>JANKMW010000112.1:1104-3065 GCA_024649985.1 Methanothrix sp. | reverse complement strand
AGCTTTCCGGCCGCCACGATCTGGGCCGCTATTATCCCCACCCAGGAGACGAGGACGAGGGCCGAGGCCGCCGACCGCACCCGGGGATCGTACCTCTCCCCCAGAAGCTCAGGGAGGGTGTAGCAGGCCGCACCCCTCACCTTCTCCGCGAAGAAGACGGATAGGACCAGGAGGCCCAGGGAACCCGAGAGGAGCCACCAGGCTCCCGTCAGCCCCTCGCTATAGCCGAGCCCCGCCATCCCCAGGGTCGACGACGCCCCCAGGATCGTGGCGACGAGGGTGGCGGTGAGGACGACGGGGCCCAGGGCCCTTCCGGCGAGATAGAAGCCCTCGGGGGTCCACGACCGCCTCGCTGCGGCCGCCCCCACCCAGATCATGAGAAGGAGGTATCCTCCCACCGTCAGGGCCACTGTCCAGACATCGTCAACCATCACGGCCCTTTAAGGTTTACGATAGGATAAGCCTTCCTATCCAAACTCTAAATACCAAAAGCATCCATGGGGTGCGAGATGACTCTGGCAGATCCCTTCGGCCGGAAGGTGACGGGGCTTAGGATAGCGATAACAGCCCGGTGCAACCTGAGATGCCTCTACTGCCACCACGAAGGAGAGGACCCGGCGCCCTCCGGGAGGCGGGAGATCTCAGCAGACGAGATAGTGAAGGTGATCTGTGCCGGAGCCAGCCTCGGGATCAGAAGGGTGAAGCTCACAGGAGGCGAGCCTCTTATGCGCCGAGACCTCGAAACGATCCTGGCGAGGCTCCCCGAAGGGTTGGAGGTCTCCCTCACCACCAACGGCACCCACCTCGCCGGAAGGGCAGTGGCTCTAGCCGGAGCGGGGCTCGATAGGGTGAACGTCAGCCTCGACTCCCTCCGCCCTCAGGCCTACAGAAGGATCACCGGCGGGACCGAAGAAGACCTCAAAAGGGCGGTGGCGGGGATAGACGGTGCCCTCGAGGCGGGGCTTCTCCCCGTCAAGGTTAATATGGTGGTCCTGAAGGAGAACGAGGGGGAGGTCTGGGATCTGATCGACTTCGCCCGGGACCGGGGGGCGATCCTCCAGCTGATCGAGCTTCTGGAGCGACCGGGGCTGGGGATCGGAGGCGACATAGCCGGCATCGAGGCGGCCCTCGAGGAGGGGGCTGACGAGATCGTGACGAGAGATATGCACCGGAGGAGGAAGTACTTCCTCTCGGGTGGGGAGGTGGAGGTCGTCCGCCCCATGGACAACACCGAGTTCTGCGCCCACTGCAACCGGCTCCGGGTAACCTCCGACGGGAAGCTCAAACCATGCCTCCTTCGAAACGACAACCTCGTCGATCTGGCGGGTGCCGACGGCGAGGAGATGAAACGGCGGATCGAGGAGGCCGTAGGCCTCCGGAGCCCCTACTTCTGCGGCGGGGATGAAAAGGAACGGTGAAGACGGGCAGGTTTGGGGGTTTTCATATGCTGGTAGCCCCGGGGCTCCATCCTCCTCCTCACCCCATCCGCCTCGATGAATATCTCCCTCTCCTCCAGCACCCTTCCGATGACGGCGAAGTCGCAAGCCTGCCTCGCCCTATCGATCAGATCCGGCCTCACTGTGAAGACGAGCTCGAAGTCGCCGCCGGTGTATAGGGCAAGGGCGAGGGCGTCGTCTCTCCCCTCCGCCACCTCCGATACGAGGGGGTCGACGGGGATCTGGTCCTCCCAGACGAGAAAGCCAACGCCTCCGGCCTCCGCGAGGTCGAATAGGGATAGGGCTAGGCCGTCGCTGTTGTCCATCATCGAGGTGGCAGCCCCGGATAAGGCGAGGGCTCGACCCTCCTCCATCCGGGGGGAGGGCAATAGGAGCCTTTTTGTGAGGGCGCGAAGGTCGGGATCTCCGATCTCCATCTCCCCCCTCCCTTCCGCCTCCAGGGCGACCCGGAGCCCCGCCCCCGCCGATCCCAGGGTCCCGGTGGTGCAGAGAAGGTCTCCGGGC
>JANKMW010000112.1:0-1094 GCA_024649985.1 Methanothrix sp. | reverse complement strand
CCCCTCCGGCGGAGGACAAGGTCCTTCTCGACCCAGCCGAGGGCCGTCCCCGAGAGGGCAAGCTCATCGAACGAGTCGAGATCGCCGCCCAAAACCCTCGTGCTGTAACGTCGGGCGCAGTCGTTCATCCCCCTGAATATCTCCTCTGCGAATGCGACCTCGGCATCTTGCGGGATTGCGGCGGCTATGAGCAGGCCCAGGGGGGCGGCGCCCATCGCCGCGACGTCGCTCAAATTGACGGCGACGGCCATCCACCCGATCTGCCAACCTGTCGCGATCCCCGGAAAGTCGGACTTCCGGTGGAGGATGTCCGTCGTCCATACGAGCCATCCATCGCCATCCTCCACCATGGCGCAGTCGTCCCTCTCCCCTATCCCCAGGATTTCCGTGATCTTCCTCACCAGCTCCCGCTCCCCCAGATCCGAGCACCTATCCGTCATTTCAAGTCGCCCATATTCTCTCTCATATCATAAATCTTGTTATTCATAGAGTTGTTTCCATTACGTCGAGGTCCAACTCCGATATTTTAAAGGGGACAGTATTATACATGGAATAAATGTTTATATTGGATATGCCGTTATAAGCTCCAGGGAGGAATTAGGCAATGTATAAAAGCCTCTTTATGGTATTAACAGTGCTCCTGCTCTCCGCAGGGATGGCACTGGCAGAAGATGTGGTAGAAGAGGAGACCGCCGATGTAGTGACGGTAACCTTTTCAGGGATAGCTGTAGAGCTTTTCGTCGGCGAGATCCCCGGCGCCCCCACGGTATGGGCGGTCGAGGTGACCTCCGTTGAGGAGGAGGCCGAGGTCTGCAGCGAGATCGTCAACGTCACCGTCTTCCAGGCGACCCCTCCACCATGGGGAACCTTCGACGAGAACGTCGAAGCCGGCGATGAGGTAGAGGTCTACGGCGCCTACATAGAGGACGAGACCGGATGCACCGTCACCCTCCAGGGATCCGAGGACTACTACTTTCAGGCTGTCGTCGTGGAGGCTGACGAGGTAGTCGACGAGACCGAGGTCGACGAGACTGAGGTTGACGAGACCGAGGTCGACGAGACTGAGGTTGACGAGACCGAGGTCGACGAGACTG
>JANKMW010000111.1 GCA_024649985.1 Methanothrix sp. | reverse complement strand
CCACGAGATCGCGAACGTCCTCGGCACCGAGGGGATCAGGTACATCATCGACTCTGGGAGATCGTCGCCCCTATCGGTCTATATCATGCTCCCCTCCTGCGTCCCGGCGACCCACCTTGAAACCTCCGGCGCCAGCCTCGACGCCGGGGCCTTATCGGAGCTGATCGGCGAGGAGGGGGTTTTAGGGATCGGAGAGGTGATGAACTATCCGGGGGTGATCTTCCGGGACCCCGCGGTCCTGGCGAAGATCAGCCTCGCCGGGATGAGGCGCAGGGACGGTCATCATCCCCGGGTCGACGGCCACTGCCCCCTCCTCTCTGGAAGGGACCTCGCCGCCTACGTCGCCGCCGGGATCGAGTCGGACCACGAGTCCACCACCATCGAGGAGGCGAAAGAGAAGCTGCGGCTCGGGATGAGGATCATGATCCGGGAAGGGACGGCCGCGAAGAACCTCGACGATCTCCTCCCCCTGGTGACGGAGGCCAACTCCAGCCGGTTCTTATTCGTCTCCGACGACCGCCACCCCTCCGATATAATCCGGGAAGGACATATCGACTCCATGGTGAAGCGGGCGGGAGGGGCAGGCCTCGACCCCGTCGTCGCGATTCAGATCGCATGCCTCAACGCCGCCGAGTACTTCGGCCTCTCAGACCTTGGTGCGATATCGCCGGGGCGCAGGGCGGACGTCGTCGTCCTCGACGACCTGAACGAGCTGAACGTCCAGAAGGTCCTGAAGGAGGGGGCGGTCGTCGCCGAGAATGGCCGGATGATCGTGCCCCTGTCGAGGGCGCCGGCGCCCCGATCGTCATCGATGAAGGTCGCGGGGCTGGGTCCTGGATCTTTTGATATAAAGGCCGAGGGCGACCTGGCGAGGGTGATCGGGGTGATCCCGGACCAGATCATCACGAGGTCTCTCCTGGCCAGGCCGAAGGTCGAGGGGGGCAGAGTCGTCGCCGACCTCGATCGCGACCTTCTGAAGATCGCCGTCGTCGAGAGGCACCGGGGGACGGGGAACGTAGGCCTGGGCCTCGTCAGCGGCTTCGGCCTCGCTCGGGGGGCGATCGCCACCTCCATCGCCCACGACTCCCACAACATCGCCACCGTCGGGACCAGCTCGGCTGAGATTCGCCGGTCGGTCTCAGCTGTGAAGGAGATGAACGGCGGCCTCGTCGTCGTCGACGGCGGGATGGTCGTCGCATCCCTGCCGCTGCCTATAGCCGGCCTCCTCTCGGACCGATCGATGGAGGAGGTGGCAGAGGAGATCGAAGCGGTGACGGAGGCGGCAAAAGACCTGGGGTCGGCCCTGGAAGACCCCTTCATGACCCTCTCCTTCCTCTGCCTTCCGGTGATACCGGAGCTGAAGCTGACGGATAAAGGGCTCGTGGACGTCAACAGGTTCGACTTCGTGCCGCTCTTCGTCGGCGATGGCGGGGAGGATGAGGCAGCCTCTTTTGAAGCGAGGTGAGGGAGATCGAGGCGGGGAAGATCGAGGTGAGGAGAATGGTCATGAAGAAGATAGCCCTCGACGCGAGTCCCGCAGGAATCTGGTTTCGCTGGAACAAGAAGAACGGTTACAGCATCGCCGCCCTCCTCCCCCTCGTCGAGGGAGCGGGCCTTGCCGACAGCCCTCGGGACGGGGTCATGCTCTACAGCTTCGCCACGGCCCAGGCGGAGGAGGTCTATCGAGAGATCGCCGGCTCAAAGGTCAAGGCGGTCTATGTAGCCGGCGGCCCCCACCCCTCAGCCCGGCCGGAGGAGGCGCTCCGCTCTTTCGACTACGTCGTCATCGGAGAGGGGGAGGAGACCCTTCCGGAGCTGATCGAGGTCATCAGGAGCGGCGGCGACCCCGAGACGGTCCGGGGGATCGCTTACAGCCGAGATGGAATCGTCAGGATCACGCCAGCGCGAGAATATGTTGATCTCGACAGATACCCCCCCTTCCAGCCGCCGATCTTCTCCCCCCTGGAGATCAGCCGCGGCTGCCCCTGGGGGTGCGCATACTGCCAGACGCCGCGGCTCTTCGGAAGGAGGATGCGCCACCGTTCGATATCGAAGATTCTGGAGTACGCCCGGTGCTACTCTGACCTGAGGTTCACATCGCCGAACGCCCTGGCCTACGGCTCCGACGGCGTCCATCCGCGGATCGATAAGGTGGAGCGGCTCCTGAAGTCGTTATCCGAACTGAACAAGCCGATCTACTTCGGGACCTTCCCCTCTGAGGTGAGGCCAGACTTCGTCTCCGATGAGGCCCTGGACCTGGTGGCGAGGTACTGCAAAAACCGATACCTGAGCATCGGCGGCCAGTCGGGAAGCGACCGGATTTTGAAGATGATAGGAAGAGGCCACGACGTCGAGGCGATAAGAAGGGCCTGCGACCTCTGCCTCGACCGGGGGATCGTCCCGAACCTCGACCTGATCGTCGGCCTTCCCGGGGAGACGCCGGAGGACCAGAGGATGACCCTGGCCCTCGCCCGAGAGGTCGTGGGGGGAGGCGGCAGGATCCGGGCCCACCACTTCACCCCCCTACCGGGGACGCCCCTGGAAGACGCGAAGCCCGCGGTGCTGGCCGACGAGGTGGCAAAAGAGATGGGGAAGCTCGCCCTGAGGGGGAAGGCTACGGGGAGGTGGGGCTCTTCGGATCAGAGGTAGAACCGTTTGAAGGGGAGCTTGTAGTCGTCCCTCGGCTCGTACTTCACCACAATTTTGTTGCCGTCGATGTGAATCTCCCTCACCGACTGAGAGAACATATACCATGCGTACCCCCGGTCCGGGACCCTCAGCCTGTCAGGGAGGCTCGACAGAAAATTCGTCTCGTTGAGGATGTAAGAGCGAAGAAGCTCGCTGCCCGAGGCGAAGAGGAAGGGGAAACCGACCCGCTCCACCTCCTCCGCCATGCAGGGGTCGGTAAGCCTCAGCCTCTGCTTCAGATGCTGCCGATATTCATCCTCCGTGATGATGATCTCTTTTAATTCGCTCAAACCGGTTCACCGGCCATCTCTGGATCGAGGGGCGAGATAAAAATTGCGGGGGGGGAGAGCCGAGGGGTCGGAAGGCTCCGGAGGATAGCAAGATGCCAAAGGATCGAAGGGCTCCGAAGTGTCGCCAAATTCGGGCTTTGGCGTTTCCTCCTCCTATCCCGGGCGGACGGCCTTTCCGGGCCAAAGAGGAGGGATGGGCCCGGGCCGCCGCGCATTTCGGGGTTATGGATGCGCCTCATGATCAGGCCGTTACCTTCTCTTCGGCCTTCGAGCCGCTGGAGGGGACGGGGTCGACGGCGCATGCGGCGATCTTCTCGACGAGCTTTGCGAGAACCTCCTTTCTCATCCCGCCGACGAACTTGATCGACCCGACGACGAGGTGGCCGCCGCCGTTGACGCCCCCCGCCTTGATCTCCTCCCGGAGCTCCCGGACCATCTTCGGTATGTTCATCCTCACCCCCCGGCTCCTCAGTACGGCGAAGTCGGGGCCGTAGCCTATCGTCACTACCGGCTTTCCGTCGTACTTCTTGCAGAGCCGATCGTGGACCTCGCCAGAGGTCTTCCCCGGCGGGGGGAAGGTGAACTTGTGGGCGTAGTTCTCAACGTCCAGGACGTTCATGATGGCGCCGTTGGGGAGGGTCTGGGTCTTGACGTGGGCGAAGGAGGCCCGGAGCTGCTCCTCGATCGCCTCCTTCGCCTGTTCGCAGAGGAGCTGGACGATATTTCGGTGCCTGTCGAGCCTCCCGAGACAGAGGATGTCGTTGACGAGCCCCCTCCCATCGTTGAACCGGAGCCAGAACGCCTCGTAATCGAGGGCGAGGGCGATCTTTCTCAGGTCCTCGATGGAGAAGCGGTCCTCCACGAGGCGTATGTACCTTTCCGCCTCGGGAGCCTCGCTCCGATCGCCTACGGCCGAGACGGCGGGAAAGTGCTTGATCTTCTCCTCAACATCGGGGTTGATCATCCTCGCGATCTCGGTCGCTATCATCCCCGTGGTGATCCCAAAGTCCCCACCCTGGTGGGCGGGGTTGACGTGGGTGATGAGGTACTCGTCGACCGCCTCGTCGGGGTGGTGGTGGTCGACGACGAGCATCTCCATCCCGTAGATCCGCGCCTGCTTCATCGCCGGGACGTCCTCCTCGGTGGAGCCGTTGTCCATCAGGACTATGAGGGGCATCTTCTGGTCGTGGCGGGACTGGTCCTCCAGGGCGTAAGTGAGGTCTTTTGTGACGTCCTCAAGCTCGTAGAAGGGGGCCTTCGAAGGCGCACGCCTGTAGTTGTGGTACTCGGCGTCGGAACCGCCTACGTCCCTGATGAGGGGGAGGATTGCCGTCTCGATGGCCACAGCGGCGCTCATTCCGTCGGCGTCGGCGTGGTGCCTCACCACTATCGGCTTCGACTTCAGGACCGCCCTTCTGATCTCCTTTGCCACCTCCCTCATCTTCGGTTGCAGTCTCGTTATTATATCGCTCTCCACCAGGAGGGGGAGGTCGGCGGGCTCGGCCCTCTCGTCGATCGCCTTCTCGATCCTATCCTTGACGGCGGAGGCCTCCCCGCCCCAGAGCTGCTTCATCGACCGGATCTCGATCTGGATCTGGCCGTTCCTGACGGAGACGTCGCCGATGGCCCTCACTATCATCTCGGTGTCGATCTCGGTCCATGCCCGGACCCCAGCCCGCTCGAAGGCGGCGCAGAAGACGATGCCGCTCTCGTCGGCGATGGTGAAGATGGTGGGGCCTCCGGTCTGCTTCACCTGGATCACCTCCCCCTCGATGGATACGAGCTTTCCGACGCTCTTTTCGAGCTTCTCGACCCTGGTGGCGGGGAGGTCCTTCTTCACCTCCAGGGTGTGGTGCTCGCCCACCTCCACCGGCTCCAGCTCTATGTTGCCGTTGGGGGCGACGTTCCTCACCCGGACGTATATCTCCTCGCCGACCTCCGGCGTCCTTTTCAGAAACTTGTTGTGGGCGAGCCCCCGGACGTGGTCGTTCAGGTCGACGAAGGCCCCGAAGTTGGCGAGCCCCGAGACCTTTCCCCCGTAGACATCTCCGATGGCCAAATCGCCGGTGTCGCAGGCCTTATCCAGAACGTGTACGACGGGCTTTTTGGAGCAGCTGGGACATAGCTCGCTTCTGGTGGCGAGCTTGGCGCCGCAGACGGCGCAGAGGTAATCTCGGCCGAGGCCTGCGCACTTCTGGCAGATCTCGGTGACGGGGATCTTTCCCTCCCCCTTGCAGACGGGACATCTCGTCGACCCCTTGCTCACCAGGTCGTCGATCTCGCTCGCGGAGGCCTCGCCGAGGCTGACGGACTCTATCTTCCCCGTCCCCTTGCAGTTGGGACAGTCCTTCTCTCCCACCGTCAGATACCCCTCGCCACCACATTTCTCGCACAGGTTCATCTCTCTGTAGAGAGCTGCCAAGGGATTTATCGGTTTTGGAAGGTAAGGGAATAAATAGCATCTCCGATCTCTTCCGGCCATGCGAGTTGTGGTCTTGCGCCTCGGCCATCGGCCGGAGCGGGACAAGAGGATCACCACCCATGTGGGGCTGGTGGCGAGAGCCTTCGGCTCCCAGGAGATGATCCTGGCCGGAAGGGACGAGCGGCTGGTGGAGGGGCTCGAGGACGTCGCTCTTAGGTGGGGCGGCGACTTTCAGGTGAGGTCCGTCTCCAGCTGGAAGGCCGAGGCCAGGAGCTGGAAGGAGGCGGGAGGGAGGATCGTCCACCTCACCATGTACGGAACTCCCCTATCGGAGTCGATGGAGGAGATCCGTCGATCCGATCCGTTGATGGTGGTGGTAGGGGCTGAGAAGGTCCCCCCCGAGATCTACGAGATGGCGGACTGGAACGTGGGGGTCGGAAACCAGCCCCACTCAGAGGTGGCGGCCCTGGCGGTCTTCCTGGACAGGCTCTTTTTGGGCAGAGAGCTTGAGATGGATTTTGGCGGTAGGATCGAGGTCGTCCCAAGCCCGCGTTACAAGACCGTCATCGAAAGAAGGAAGGAAGATGAGGCGGAGGGCTGATCGACCCTTGAGGGTCCTCGTCGTCGGCCAGAACGTCCGGCATATAGCCGCCTCCGCGTCCAGGGCGGGCCACCGGGTCTTCGCCGCCGACTGCTACAACGACCTCGACCTGTCGGAGTCGGCTTTCCGATCTATTCTCCTGGGAGCCGACCCCTCGATCCCCGGAGATCTAGGACGATCGGCGGAACTTATTATCCGGGAGGTCGTCGAGGGGGATCTCATCGACCGGCTCGTTTTGGGGCCGGGGATCGAGGAGATGAAGGTCGGGGGGGTCGAGGTCCTGAACAACCCGCCAGAGAAGATCTCCCTCGTATCCGACAAGCTCTGGCTGGGACGCTGGCTCGAAAGAGAGGGGTTTCCTGGGGTCCCGACCCACCCTCTCGGAGAGGAGGGCGATCATCGAGGGTTTCCCCTGATGGTCAAACCCCGGAAGGGGGCGGGGGGGGTCGAGAACAGGCTCGTCTTCACCGAAGAGGAGCTCGCCGAGGTCGCGGGCGACCTCATCGTCCAGGAGATGGCGGTAGGAACCCCCGCCAGCGTCTCCGTCGTCGCCGACGGCGAGGGGGCGGTGGCGATATCCGCCAACGAGCAGCTTATAGGGACCGAATGGCTCGGAGGAAGCGGGTTTCGCTACTGCGGCAACGTCTCTCCCCTGGACCCCTCGATAGACGCCTCCGCAGTCGGGGATATGATGGATATCGGGGAGGAGATCGCCATCCGCCTCGGCCTCGTCGGCTCCAACGGCATCGACTTCGTCATCACCGAATCCGGTCCCGTAGTCCTGGAGGTGAA
>JANKMW010000110.1 GCA_024649985.1 Methanothrix sp. | reverse complement strand
CGTGTCTCAACAACGGCTGCATCCCCTCGAAGGTCCTCTTATATCCTGCGGACGTCATCAGGACCCTGGAGGCGGCTCATGCCGTCGGCGTCGAGGCCCGGATCGAGGGGATCGACTTCGACCTCATCATGGGGCGGATGCGGGCGATAGTCGACGAAGGAAGAGGCGAGATGGAGAGGTCCGCCGCCAAAAACGAGCACCTCGACTGGTACCGGGGCTGGGGGGAGTTCGTCGGCGACTTTATGATCAAGATCGGAGGCGAGACGATCACCGCCCCCAAGATCTTCATAGCCTCGGGGTCGAGGCCGCTGGTCCCACCCATACCCGGCCTTGCGGAGTCGGGGTACATCGACAACGTCTCCGTCCTATCGCTGGAGCGTCTCCCCGAGAGCCTCATCATCCTCGGCGGGGGTTACCTCGCCTCGGAGTACGGCCACTTCTTCTCCGCCCTGGGCACGAAGGTCACCATCATCGGAAGAAACCGGTTGCTCCTGAAGGACGAGGACCCCGAGATCTGCGGGATCGTGAAACGGCGCCTCTCCAGATACGTCGACGTCAGGACCGGGCACGAGGCGGTGAAGGTGGAGAAGGTGGGAGGGCGCAAGGTCGTCTCCGCCCTGGACCTCGCGGCCGACGCCGTCGGAGAGTTCGCCGCCGAGGAGGTGATGGTCGCCCTGGGGAGGAGACCCAACTCCGACATCCTCAAGCCGGAGAAGACGGGGGTCGAGGTCGACCGCTCCGGCTGGATCGTGGTGAACGACCGGATGGAGACGAGTCGGGAGGGAATATGGGCCTTCGGCGACGCCATAGGAAAGCATATGTTCCGGCACGTCGCCAACCGCGAGGCGAGGGTCGCCTGGAACAACGCCTTCGGCCAATCCGGCCAGAAGATGGACTACCACGCAGTCCCTCATGCCGTCTTCACACATCCCCAGGTGGGGTCGGTGGGGATGACGGATGCGGTGGCGAAGGCCGCAGAATATAAGGTCCTGGTGGGGAGGGCCGAGTACGGCGACGTCACCAAGGGGTACGCCATGGCAGAGGAGGAAAGCCTGGTGAAGGTCGTCGTCAGCGCCGGGGACGGCCGTATTTTGGGCTGCTCCATCGCCGGGACCGGGGCGGCGGAGCTCGTCCAGCAGGTCGTGTACCTGATGAACGCCGGGGACGAGGACTATGGGCCGATCGGGAGGGCTCTGGTGATCCATCCGGCCATGAGCGAGGTCGTCAGCCGGGCCTTCGCCAACCTGATGCCGCCGAAGGAAGATATTCCCCGAGGATCTGGAGGGGGTTCTGACCAAGATATCAGGGCTCTCGATGCCTCCACGAGGGATGAACTATGATGAGAAAAGCCCTGATCGGATCGGCGATCCTATTGGCGGTGGCATTGGTAGTCCTCCTTTTCGCCGGCGGGATCCACCATCCAAAAGAGTATCTCGACCCCTGGGAGAGGTCGTATCATGAGGGGTTTGACGACCCCAGGCTCCAGACGGTCGCCTTCGGGCTCCTCGCCCCCAGCTCCCACAACATCCAGCCCTGGACGGTCCGCCTCGAAGAGGACGGCCTCGCCTTCACCCTCTTCGTCGATCCCAAGCGGCTTCTCCCGGAGGTGGACCCCCTATCAAGGCAGATCGTGGTGAGCCAGGGGACGTTCCTGGAGAACGTCAGGATCGGGGCGGAAGAGCTCGGCTTCACCCCGGAGATCGACCTCTTCACTGAGGGGGAGATCGATCCCGAGGGGTCGGCATCGAGCATGGAGACTAGACCCGTCGCCCGGGTCGCCCTCGTACCTGGCGAGGCGAGGCGGTCGCCTCTGTACGGGGCGATCTTCGACAGGGTGACGACCCGGACCCCTTACCTCGACCGGCCCCTGACCGATGGGGAGGTCCAAAAGCTCCTGGACCTGAGCGGCGAGCCCGGAGTTGCCGTCCTGATATTCCAGGAGAAGGCCGACCTGGAGGCGATCCGGGACCTGGCGGTTCGGGGGATTGAGGTGGAGTCGGAGCTTTCCGGCCCCATGAGGGAGACCGGGGAGATCTTCAGGATCAACGAGGGGGAGAAGAACCTCCACCGGGACGGCCTCACCCTCGACTCCCAGGGGATGCCCGGTCTCCTCCAGGCCCTCGTCCAGGGGTTTGGCACCATAATCCCCCTGGGGGACGAGAGTATGGCAGAATCCTGGAGGAAGGGGGAGGTGGAACGGCTGGAGCGGACCCCCGCCTACGCCATCATCGTCACCGACGCAAACAGCAGAACCGACCAGGTGAGGGCGGGGATCGTCTACCAGCGGCTCCAGCTCGCCGGGACCGTCATGGGGATCAGCATGCAGCCGGTGAGCCAGGTCCTGGAGGAGTACCCCGAGATGGGGGCGCTCTACCTGGAGGTCCACGAGAGGTTCGCCGGGGAGGGCGAGACTATACAGATGCTCGTCAGGATGGGGGAGGCGAAGAAGGCGGTCGGCCACAGCCCCCGGAGGGACGTCATGGACCTGATAGCCGGATGATGTAGCCGGATGATATAAAGCCGGATGAAATGGTCGGATCAACCGTCCGGGCGGATGAATGAAGGGATGAATAGAGGGTCGCGTACCCAGATTACTGAATAGCGCTAACTGGTGACGTCATGGTTATTTGGCGGAAAATGAGTCCCTTGAATTCGATTCGACTGGCGATTTTCAGTAGAACGAGTACGCGACCGAATAGAGTAAGTGATGAAGAAGTGATGAAGAGATGAAGAGATGAAGAGGCGCGGTCGATGAACGAGTTTCTGGCCCTCGCCCTGGAGGAGGCCCGGGCCGGGATCGGCAAAGACGACGGCGGCCCCTTCGGCGCCGTCATCGTCCGGAATGGCGAGGTCGTCTCGAAGGCTCATAACGAAGTCCTGAAGAGAAACGACCCCACCGCCCACGCCGAGATCCTGGCGATTCGGCAGGCCTCCTCGATCCTTGGGCGCTACGACCTCTCTACTTGCGAGATCTACTCGACCTCCGAGCCCTGCCCCATGTGCTTTGCCGCCATATTCTGGGCGAGGATCAATCGGCTCGTCTTCGGGACGACAAGGGAGGACGTGGCCGAGATCGGCTTTGACGACAGCCTCATCTACGACGTCATCCGGGGCGAGGCGGAACTGGAGCAGATGGAGCTTGTGAACCTCGACCGAGAGGGGTGCCGGGAGGTTCTGGAGGAGTGGGAGAGGAGGCCGGGGAGGAGGGTGTATTGAACTGGGAATTTAGATGGAGTTTTCATTGAAGGAATATGTCCTGCGACCGCTCTGAAATTTTGGCCTACAATCATCGGATATCCTGATATAAACCGCCCGGCAAAGACCCAACTATGGCCGACCCCTACGTCCACGGCTACCACCCCCGCGAGAGCACCCGCCTCCAGGACCAGGCGGCGACCCTCGTCGACCTCCTCCACTCCGACACCTCGTACCCGCCGGGGTCCCTCGTCCTGGAGGCGGGCTGCGGCGTCGGAGCCCAGACCCTCCCCCTCGCAAAAAATAGCCCCGGGGCGAAGATCATCGCCCTCGAGATCTCCCGCCCCTCCGCCGCGGAGGCGAGGGGGAGGGCGGCGGCCGCAGGGATCGGAAACGTCCGGGTCCTCCAGGGGGACATCTTCAGCCTCCCCTTCCGGAAGGGGACCTTCGACCATCTCTTCGTCTGCTTCGTTTTGGAACATCTCCCGAGGCCCGTCGAGGCCCTCTCCATCCTCAAGGAGTTCATAAAGCCCGGCGGGACGGTCACGGCGATCGAAGGCGACCACGGCTCCGCCTACTTCTACCCCGACAGCCCCGCCGCCCACAGGGCCATCGACTGCCAGGTGACCCTCCAGGAGCGGGCGGGGGGAAACGCCATGATAGGCCGGGAGCTTTATCCCCTCCTCGTCCGGGCGGGGTTTGCCGAGGTCAGCGTCTCCCCCCGGATGGTCTACGCCGACGGGTCCAGGCCCGCCATGGCGGACGGGTTCACTCGGAGGACCTTCGCAGCCATGATCGAGGGGGTCCGGGACTCGGCCCTGGCAGCCGGCCTGATGGAGGAGCAGGAGTTCGATTCGGGAGTATCCGACCTGTACCGGACGGCGGAGGAGGACGGGGTCTTCTGCTACACCTTCTTCAAGGCGACGGGAAAGAAGGGATGAGCCGCATGAGCCGGACGAGCAGATGAGCCAGATTAACTGAAGGAGCCGAGCCGGTCGCTTCCGTCACATGAGCCTAAAGGTCGAAAAGATAATTTAGCCCCACCGTCCCACCTTACCCCCATGATCCGAAACTCTCGCCTCATCCTCGCCCTCGACGTCCTCGATAGAGAGAAAGCCCTCGACCTCGCCACCCTTCTCAAGGACAGAATCGACTACGTCAAGATCGGCTACCCCCTCATCCTGGCGGCGGGGCTCTCCGTCGTTGGAGAGATCGCCTCGATCGCGCCGGTGATCGCCGACCTGAAGATCGCCGACATCCCCAACACCAACACCCTCATCTGCGAGCAGGTCCTGGAGGCCGGCGCCGCCGGGATCATCGCCCACGCCTTCGTCGGGAAAGACAGCCTCTCCGCCTGCGTCGACGTCGCCCGGGAGGGCGGAGCCCTCGTCTTCGCCGTAACGGAGATGAGCCACCCCGGGGCTGAGGAGCTGATGGGCCCGGCCGCTGAGAGGCTCGCCCGGATGGCGGCGGACTGCACCGTAGACGGGGTCGTCGCCCCTGCCACCAGGCCCGAGAGGATAAGGCTCATCAGGTCTATCGTCGGGGACCGGGCGATCATCTCGCCGGGGGTGGGGGTCCAGGGCGGATCGCCTTCGGCGGCCCTGAAAGCCGGGGCCGACAGCCTCATCGTCGGAAGGAGTATCACCGAGTCGCCCAACCCCGCGGCCTCGGCGGACGCCATCCTGAGGGAGATCCGCTGAGCCCGGATTCATAAAAACTTTTTTATCATCCGCGGTCGGATATATCACCCATGATAGTCGCGGAGCTTTCGATGATAACGATGGGTACGGGGACGAGCGCCAGCCGATACGTCCGGGCCGTCCACCAGGTCCTGAAGGAGTCGGGTCTCAAGTTCGTTCCGAGTCCCATGTGCACCGTCGTTGAAGCCGGGTCCATGGCCGAGATCTTCAAAGCCGTAGAAAAAGCCGATGAGGTCCTGGCCGGGATGGGGGTTGGAAGGATCATAACATCGATTAAGATCGACCACAGACTGGACAAGGAGATATCCATCGAGACGAAGATGGGGGCGATCAAGGAGTAGCGCCGAGATGGCGAGATCGATAGGAAAAAAGCATGAGATGCTCTGAAGGCTCAAGGATGAGCGAGAAGTGCCCAAAATAGGGCACTCTCATTTCTCCTTTCTCCTCTCTCCCACTCTCCCCTCCTTTTCTCAAGCCACCAAATGCCAAATTTCGATCGCGTGCCGGAAGTGTAGACACACCTAACCTGACGGAGGGATGGGGACCACGTTGGAGACGTAAACAGCATCACAGCGCCGATCCGCCAGAGTGACGTAAACCGATTCTGGATGGACGCCACCACGCTCTACGGCAAACCAGAGATCCCTCAACTCCTCAGGAGACGATAGGGCACAGAAGCCGTAAATCCTGCCGCCATCCTGGTCGCGGATGTCGACCCAGGTTCTGGAAGCTTCGGTGTTAGTTCCACAAGGCTGCAGGTCGGGCGCGGCTTCAAAGAGCTCGGCCGGATAAAGATTCCAGTTGGTGACCAAAAGTTCGTACCGGGTGTACTCACTGCCACCAATAACGCGATCTTCTTTTCCGGCCACCACCAGTTCTGGCGCTGGGAGGTCCGGGTGACAAGTTTGAGGCCCAAGCTCGCCCCTCGGGGCCATGGATAACGCATCCAAGCCCAGCTCCCTGGTTTTGGGCTCAAAGCAGCGAATCAAATCCCAATTGGTGCAGGTCACAGTGTCATCAATGAGGATGACATCACCATCGCTGAAGGCAGGTTTCCCTTCGTAGAGGATCTCGGTGGAGAAGCGGATCTGTTCTCTGTTGCCGTTCCTGTCTGCCGTCGCCGCATCCAGACCGAAGTCGACACCACGATTGGGGATGCCCGCAGGCACGGATGGTGGGAGCAGAATGGAGTTCGGGGCAACAATGATCCCATCTCGCGCAGAAAGCAGATCCCCGTCGATGAAGGCGAGATTGCCGGTCCAGGAGGGCGTCCCTTCCGTGGAGAACCAGATGTCGACCCCGTACTCTCTCAGCATTTCGGGCAGAATGCCCGGATCTTCCAGCCATTCGTCCCGGCTCATCTGGGATGATCGGTCCAAGAAGATCACGATGTCCTCGGGGTCTCCAACGAAATGAACGGCATCAAGTCCCAGATCTATTCTCGCTACATCGAATCCGGCCAGAAGCGCAGAGTTGGGGATGACGAGGCCGTTGGTGGCCAACAGATCTCCTCCAACGAATCGGCCCGACGGATCATCCAGCTCTGTGGAGAATCCGACCAAACGGCCTTTCGCATCTATTACGTCAACAGCGTCCAGACCGAGATCGACATTCACGTTGAAAGCCGCCAGAAGCTCTCGATTGCGGGCGAATAGGACGCATCCGGGGCCGAGGAGATCGCCATCAGAGATGATGGGGTTTCCGTCCGGAGGTATGGGGCCCTGGGCGATGAAATCTTCTTCTGTGGAGAAGTACAGCTCGCAGCTTTCGGGAGGCACTTCGGGCGCGGGCTCTGCCGGTCTGAAGCAGTACTTCGGAACCCCTGCATCACTTAACCCGCAGATCTCGTCTGAGCACCACTCATATCTTCCAAACTTCTCGGCTGCAACCTCTTCTATCAGGCACTCGCAGCCCTGGGGACACTCCTCAGGAAGATCTTCTACGGGCCTGAAACAGTACTTCGGAAC
>JANKMW010000010.1:10520-28860 GCA_024649985.1 Methanothrix sp. | reverse complement strand
TCCCGCCCCCGCGCCCGTCCCCCTCAGGGCTGCGGGGCAGCCGCCTTCCCCCTCGGTGGGGCCGTCCTCGCAGCCCCTCCCGCGCCCCGGCGATCGGGCCTTGCGGGCCGATTCGACGGCCACCTTCGCCGCCAGCTCGTCGAACTCCTCCGCCTCCCGCTCCTCCATCGATAGGGCTCCCGCGGGGCATTTGCCGATGCAGGCTCCAAGGCCGTCGCAGAGGGACTCCCTCACCACCTTCGCCTTGCCGTCGATGATCTCGATGGCGTTCTCGGGACAGGCGAGGACGCAATTTCCGCACCCGTCGCATAGGGACTCGTCTATCTTTATGATCTTCCTCATCACCATCATCTCCCACCTACGCCTTGGGTTCGGATCGACGGGGGTGCTAATCAGATTTTTCAAACTCCTGCTGGATGTCGCAGCCGAGCTTTCCTATGGCGTCGGACCTGCACTGCCGGCAGTGCCTCATCTGCTTCATGATCTTGGCGAGGTCGTCCTGAACCTTCTTCTTTTCGGCCCGGCTGGGGGGCGAGAGGTGGGAGAAGCGGTACTGGGGGATGAGGGGCATCACGTTCTGGATGTAGACCCCCAGACCCTTGATCGTCTCGGCGATCTCGACGACGTGATCGTCGTTGATCGTCGGGATCAGGACGGTGTTCACCTTGACGATCATCTTCCTCTTCACCGCCTCTGCTAGGCCCCTCAGCTGGTGGTCGAGGAGGATCTCCGCCGCTTCAAGGCCCGTATACTTCTTGCCCTCGTAAGTGACGTGCTCGTAGATCTCCTTTCCGATCTCGGGGTCTACGGCGTTGAGGGTGACGGTGACGTTGCTGACGCCGAGGGCGTCGAGGCGGTCGATGGTGTCGGGGAGGAGGAGGCCGTTGGTGCTGACGCACAAGATGACCTGGGGATACTTCTCTCCTACGAGCCGGAAGGTCTCGAAGGTCCCCTCGTTATAGAGCGGCTCGCCGGGACCCGCCACCGCCACCACCTTGATGTAATGGATCTTCTCCATCACCTCGTCGACCCTGGCCAAGGCCTCCTCCGGGGAGAGGACCTGGCTCGTCACCCCCGGCCTGCACTCGTTGACGCAGTCGAAGTCTCGAACGCAGTAGTTGCACTGGATGTTGCACCGAGGGGCGACGGCGAGGTGCATCCTGCCGAAGCGGTGGCATGCCTTCTCGCTGAAGCAGGGATGCTCCTGGATCCTCCTCAGCTGCTCGGGGTCCCATGGGACCTCCTGGTCCCCGACCTTGGCGGTGGGATACTCATTCTCGCTCATGATCACGAACTCCAGGGATCATTTCGGCATTTCTTCTCTAAAAGGCTATCCCAAACCGCCCCAGAGACGAGGAGAGGGCGAAAGGATCGATGACGGAGAGGACGAGACCATCGATCATGCGGCCAGGTCGAAAGGGCCAAAAATCTTATCCCGCAAAGGCGCATGACACCTCCTCGTATGTCCAAGAAAGAGGGGCGAGTGGTGATCTGGCCCGCCTACATCGACGCCGCGAGGTCCAGGGGCCAGGGAAGAGCGATCTCAAAGCGCGACGCCATTGATAAACCGTCCATCGACGAGATCATTATGGCGGCCATGGAGCTGGGGTTGCAAGCAGAGGCGCAAAGGGATAAGCATTACCCAAAAGAGTGGTGGGAGAAGTCCGGCCGCGTCCTGGTACCCAAGAGGGGGGCGAAGACCGCCCTCGTAAAAGAGATCGCCAAAAGGCGCGGTTGATCATGCCTGCCGATAGGCAGGGACCCGGCCAGCCGTTCCGCGAGATCTCCGCCGATGGAAGCGGTTCAGGGCCGAAAGTCATCGGTCCTGGGCGGTCTCCACCACTTCGACGATCTCTTTTCCGGCTACGACCTCGTCGATGCTGTGGATGACGCCGCCGAAGTCCTCTATCACAGACTCCACGGCGAGATAGTCGATCTTGTCCCCCTTGATGGTGATCTTGATCGTCTCGGTCTGCTGGTCCACTTCGGAGAGGCTCAGATTCACCCCAGTGATCCCGCCGAGCTTGCTGAGGGCGTCGGCGAGATCCAGGATTGTGGGGACATGGGGCTTCAATACGTCCAGTACCAAACGTCTGATGGCGGTGGTCATCTAAAACTCCCGGCGTTATCTTGGGCGGGTTCTGTTGAAGGCAATACTTAATAATGTTTGTGATTCAGGCGAGCCTATGATCGACCTTCACACTCACACCGTATTCAGCGACGGCGAGCTTATCCCCAGCGAGCTCGTCCGGAGGGCCGAGATGAAGGGATATAGGGCTCTTGGGATCACAGATCACGTCGACTTCACCAACGTGGAGACGGTATTAGAACAGGTCTCCAAGGTGAAGGAGCTGGAGGAGGTTCTGGATATGAGAATCCTCTCCGGCGTCGAGCTCACCCATGTACCCCCAGCGAAGATGGAGAAGCTCGCAACCCTCGCCCGGAGGCTCGGCGCCGATCTCATCGTCGTCCACGGAGAGACCCCGGTGGAGCCGGTGGCTCCTGGTACCAACCGCAAAGCCCTGGATATCGGGGCCGATATCCTCGCCCATCCGGGCTTTATAACCCCCGAGGAGGCTGACCTGGCGAGGGAGAACAACGTCTGCCTCGAGCTGACAGCCCGGCGAGGGCACAATTCGACGAACGGCCACGTGGCGAGGCTCGCCCTGGAGGCGGGGGCGAAGATCGTCGTCGACACCGACGCCCACGCCCCCGAGGACCTCATCGACCGAAAGAGGGCGATCGAGATCGCCAGAGGGGCGGGGCTAACCCTGGAGATGGCGACGGATGTCGTCGAGAAACACGCCATAATCGACCTCTTAAGCCGATCTGACTAAAGAGATGGTACTTTGGACGTGGTGGCGGTCGACATATCGGGGAGGCACGCGGAAGGCGATAGGTACATCATGGTCTCTGCCTCGGTGGAGGCGAGGATATCCCCCGAGGGGATCGAGAGGGCGAGGGGGATGAAGCTCGTACCCCTGGTAGCAGGGTCGGTGGATATGGAGGTGGTGATCGGTCTCATCGAGGAGTCGGTATCGGGGCTTTCGGGCGTCGTCATCGCCGAGAGGGGCGACCTCTACAACCTCGCCCGGTGGCGGGTCGAAAGCATCCTGGGGCGGGAGTTCAAGTACCCCGAGTCCCGGGGAGAGAGGAGGGCGATGGAGCTCGCCCACCACGCCTCCTTTGCGGGGCGGAGGCTCGCCCTGAAGCTGATGGACGAGGAACTGGGCTTTGGAGCCGGAAGAGAGGCGGCGGGGGGGATATGACGAAGGAGAAGACTGCGGTCCTCCTCTTCAGGGAGGACCCGAAGGAAGAACTCCGCCCTGAGGAGGTGGCGGAGCTCCGGGGGCTCGCCGAGGCGGCAGGATACAGGGTCCTCGCCGAGGTCTCCCAGCGGAGGGGGAGGGACAGGAGGTTTCAGCTGGGGAGGGGGAAGATCGCCGAGGCCGCATCCTACGAGCCGGAGAAGCTGATATTCAACGACCCCCTCAGCCCCGGCCAGATCTTCAACATCAACAAGGAGTTTCTCCTCCAGCCGATGGACCGGTTCAACCTGATCCTGGAGATCTTCGCCTCCCGGGCCTCTACCCGGGAGGCGATCCTCCAGGTGGAGCTCGCCCGCCTCTCCTACGAGGCGCCCTTCGTAAAGACGATGGAGTCGCTGAAGAAGCTGAGCGAGCGTCCAGGATACCGGGGATCGGGGAGGTACGACGTCTCGATGTATAGGGACATCACGGGGAGGATGGCGAAGATCAGGGCGGAGCTACGGGGGGTGGAGGAGACGGGGGAGAGGAGGCGCAAGAGGCGAAAGGAGCAGGGCTTCGACCTGGTGGCCCTGGCGGGCTACACCAACGCCGGAAAGAGCACCTTATTCAACCGCCTCGCCCAGGAGTCCGTCGCCGCAATAGACCAGCCCTTCACCACCCTATCGCCCACGACCCGGGCGGTGGCGGCGGGGGATAGACGGTTCCTCCTCACCGACACCGTCGGGTTCATCGACGACCTCCCCCTCTTTCTGATCAAGGCCTTCCGGTCGACCCTGGCGGAGATCGTCGAGGCGGACCTGGTCCTTCTGGTGGTGGACCTCTCCGATCCGCCAAAGCTTTTGAGAGATAGGGTCGCCTCCTGCCACGAGGCCCTCTGGGACTGCGGATGTTACGCCCCCATCATATCCGTCCTGAACAAGGTGGACAGGATCGACCCCGAGGTCGCCCTGGAGAGGTCCGATCTGATCCGGGACCTGGCCCCAAACCCAGTCTTCATATCCGCCCGGGAGGGCCACGGCATCGAAGTCCTCTTCGATATGATCGCAGAGAAGCTCCCTCCCCAGGAGGAGTTCGTCATCCGCCTGCCGTCGTCGGAGGTGGGGATGGGGCAGCTGTCGAGGCTCTACGAGGTGGCGGAGCCGATAAAGGTGAGGTACGGCCAAGAGATCGAGGTCCTCCTGAGGGGGAGGCGCGAGATCGTCGCAAAGGCGCTGAAGGGGGCAGGAAGGACGTTGATGGATGCAGAGCCTCCGGCGGAGGGGTGACGATAGGTGAAGGAGGTGGCGGATCTCTTGAGGGAGAAGTTTCGGCTGAAGGAGACGATCGTCACCATCACCGCTCAGGAGCGGTCCCACCTGGTGGCGGCGATAGGGGAGATCGCCCTCCAGCGGGCGCTCCTTGAGGAGTTCATCAGATCCGACCCCTTCTTCCTCGTAACCCTGGAGCCCTACGACCTCCCCATCGACGAGGCGCCCCAAATCGTCAGGGAGATGGCGAGAGCGGCCTCGGCCGTCGGAATCGGCCCCATGAGCAGCGTCGCGGGGACGATCGCCCTCTTCGCCCTGGAGGCGATGATCAGAGCCGGGGCGACCCACGCAATAGTCGACAACGGCGGGGACGTTGTCCTCGTCGCCGATCGCCCCGTCCTGACGGGGATCTACGCCGGTCCCTCCCCCCTCAAAGACCTCGCCTTCGAGATCTTGCCGCGAAAAAAGCCCCTGGGCATCTGCACCAGCAGCGGGACCGTGGGCCCCTCCATCAGCTTCGGCTCTGCGGATGCGGCCGTCGTCTTCTCCGAGGACGTCCCCCTCGCCGACGCCGCGGCGACGGCCCTGGGCAACGCCGTCACCGACGGCGCTTCCCTCGCCGACTCCTTCCATACGGTGGCGGTCCCAGGGATCATCGGAGCCCTCGTCATCCGGGGGGAGGAGATGGCGCTCTTCGGGGATCTTCCGCCGCTGCGGAGGGCGAGGCTCGCCCCTGACCTGATCACGAGGGGCTAACTTGGGCCGCCCCAGGACAAAAACTACTTCCCATCCCGAAGTCCACATCGACGGCATCCCCATGATGAAACCAAGCCAATTTCCTGATCCATCTTCGGATCCCCAGTTCGCCATCGCCTCCGACTTCGAGCCGAAGGGCTCCCAGCCCGGGGCTATCGATGAGCTCGTCTCGGGCCTCGCCTCTGGCCACCGGCTCCAGACCCTCCTGGGCGTCACCGGTTCGGGGAAGACCTACACCGTAGCCAAGGTCATCGACGCCGTCAAGAAGCCGACCCTGGTCATCGCCCACAACAAGACCCTGGCGGCCCAGCTCTACAACGAGTTTCGGGAGTTCTTCCCCAATAACCGGGTCGAGTACTTCGTCTCCTACTACGACTACTACCAGCCCGAGTCCTACATCCCGGCTAAAGACCAGTACATCGAAAAAGACTCCTCCATCAACCCCAAGATCGAGCAGATGCGCCTCGCGGCGACCGCCTCCCTCTTATCCCGGCAAGACGTCATCGTCGTCGCCTCAGTCTCCTGCATCTACGGTTTGGGGAACCCCGAAAACTTCATGAAGATGGGATTTGAGCTGAAGGTCGGAGACCAGATCTCCCGCCGGGAGATCCTGGAGCGGCTCGTCTCGATCCAGTACGAGAGAAACGAGATGGAGCTGGCGCCGGGCAGGTTCCGGGCGAAGGGGGAGACGATCGACCTCGTCCCCGGCTACTTCGACGAGATCGTCCGGATCGAGCTATTCGGCGACGAGGTGGATAGGATATCGGAGATCGACCGGAGGACCGGCGCCCGGCGCGAGGATATGAGGTACTTCTACGTCTACCCCGCTCGCCACTACGTCATCCCCGAGGAGGGGCAGAAGGGGGCGATCCGATCAATCCTGGAGGAGCTGGAAGAGAGGCTGCAGGAGCTCGATATGCTGGAGGCCCACCGATTGCGGCAGAGGACCCTCTACGACATCGAGATGATCGAAGAGACGGGAAGCTGCAAGGGGATCGAGAACTACTCCCGCCACTTCGACGGCCGCAAGGCCGGCGAGCCCCCCTACTGCCTCCTGGACTACTTTCCCGAGGAGTTCCTCCTGGTGATCGACGAGAGCCACCAGACCATCCCCCAGCTCAGGGCGATGTACCGGGGCGACCGGTCCCGGAAGAAGAGCCTCGTAGACTACGGCTTCCGCCTTCCCAGCGCCTATGACAACCGGCCGCTCCAATTCGAGGAGTTCGAGGGGTTCATGGGGCGGGTCATCTTCGTCTCGGCGACCCCCGGCCCCTTTGAGCTGGAGAGGTCCAGCCAGATAGTCGAGCAGATCATCCGGCCGACGGGCCTCCTCGACCCTGAGGTTGAGGTCCGGCCTGCAGAGGGGCAGGTCCGGGACGTGATGCTCGAGATCGAGAAAGTCGTCGAGGCTGGCGACCGGGCTCTTGTGACGACCCTGACCAAGAAGCTCGCAGAAGAGCTGACGGACTATCTCGCGAGAAACGGGATCCGGGCCCGCTACCTCCACTCCGAGATCCAGACGATCGAGAGGACCGAGATCATCCGGGAGCTCCGCCTCGGCAAGTTCGACGTCCTGGTGGGGATCAACCTCCTCCGGGAGGGGCTCGACATCCCCGAGGTGGGGTTCATCGGAATCCTGGACGCGGACAAAGAAGGATTTCTCCGGGACGAAAGGAGCCTCATCCAGACCATCGGCAGGGCGTCGAGGAACGCGAACTCCCGGGTCGTCCTCTACGCCGACCGGATGACCGACTCGGTCCGGGGGGCGGTCAGAAAGACCGAGGAGAGGCGGGCCCTCCAGATGAGGTACAACTCAGAGCATGGGATCGTCCCCAAGACTATAATCAAGACGATCCGGGAGAAGGCCGTCGAGATCACCGAGACGAGGCACATCCCCAAGTCGGATATCCCGAACGTGGTGATCGAGCTGGAGGCCCAGATGAGGGCGGCGGCGGAGGTCCTCGACTTCGAGAGGGCTATCCAGCTTAGGGATACGGTCAAGAAGCTGGAGAAGGAGATGAAGGATGGAGAAGAGGAGATGAAAGCGGCTTGAGGGGAGAGCTGCCGCCGTCTCGCTTCCCCCCCCAAATTCGACCCAATTAACCCCCTCTACTTAAGCTCGTAGAGGATCTTCATCGCCTTCGTGAATGGGGGCATCCCCGAGGTGAGGAGGACGACCCTCAGGACGTCGACGATCTCGTCGTTTGTGACGTCGAACTCCTTTCTCGCGCTCATCATCTGCTTCTTTGTCGCCCTCTCGTCGGAGGACGCTGCAGCGATCCCCATGGCGATGAGCTTCTGGGTCCGATAGTCTATGACCTTTCCTGTGTACGCCGCCTCGTTGAGGCCGACGATCGCCTCGTAGAGATCGGGGTAATCTTTCTTGACCCCCACCATCCCTTCGCCGAAGAATACTTCTTCTTTCATTTTTAATCCACCAACTCCATGAAGGATCTCTTATATTTTATAGCTTTCTCCGCCGATCTCCCGGATCTGAAAAGAGATAAAAGGAGCGGGCGAAAATGGGGAGTTGGAGGGAGGCCGGAGGGCTTTTCGCCCCCCGGCTCAAAGCTGCCCTTACGTTCTCGTCTTCGAATACAGAGGACGGTCCTATCCGGGAGGTTCTATGTGTGCTTTAAGCAGACGATTATCCTGCAAACCAATTTTGGGATTCCCAGAGGCCATCTCCCTGACAGAAGATAATCTGTCATCATTATTATATCTAACTTTTGGACGAAGAGACCGTCAGGAGATCCTCTGAGGGCCCGGGGATCAGGGCCTCAGCCTTCCTTCCGGTCGGATCGGTCCGGCGCGCCGGCGTCCTCCATAGATCCGACCTCGCCATCCCCGGAGGTGGCCTCTTCCGGAGGCCTGAGAGCCCCGGCCCCCGCCCGAGGGTACCTGACGGGGTCTCTGAAGAGGTATCTGGACCTGGCGATCTGCTCAGAGGTCCCCAGGACCAGGAGGACGTCCCCAGCGACGATCTCTGTATCGCTGTGAGGGTTCAGGACGTTCCCCGACTCCCTGATGATCCCAATGACGTTCACCCCCAGGGTCTTCCTGAGGGCTATATCGGCGAGGGTCTTGCCACAGGCCGGGGCCCTCACCTCCACCTTGACGGTGACGACCTCGACGTTGGGGAGGTACCGCCTCAGGTCCGAGATCTTGGCAGGCTCGATCTCGGTGTTCCTGAACATATCATAGCCGAGGGACCGGACCTCTACGATCATCTTCTCGATCTCGTTTCTGGGAACCAGGTACTTGGCGAGGACCCGGGAGAAGATTCCCACCGAGGTCTCAAACTCCTCGGGGACGACCTCGTCCGCCCCCAGGTCGTATAGATGCGCCGCCTCGTTGAGGTACCGGACCCGTGCCATGATGTAGACCTTGGGGTTGATCCTCCTCGCCAGCTCCACGATCCTGCGGGTCGCCATCTCGTCGGATACGGCGACGACGACGACCCTCGCCTTATCCACGTCGGCGTGTCGGAGGACGAGCTCCTGGGTGGCATCGCCATAGTGGATCGGCTCGCCGTTCGCCCTCTCCCCCCTCACCTTCTCGGGGTTCATCTCCAGGACCATGTATGAGAGATCTCCGACCCGGGCGGCCCTCGCCAGAGTCCTACCGACGAAGCCGTAGCCAACGATCACCAGATGATTCTCCCTCTTCTCGGGGATCGCCGCGAAGGGAAGGCCGGCCTTAAGCCTCTTGGGGAGGGGGAGGCGGTAGAGGAGGTCGGCCGCCTTCGGGGACCCGGCGATGACGAAGGGGGTTGCGGCCATCGTCAAGATCGAGACCGCGAGGAAGATCTGGTACTCGAACTGGTTTATGATCCCCGAGTCGAGCCCCGTCTTGGAGAGGATGAAGGAGAACTCCCCGATCTGAGCGAGGGCGAGCCCCACCAGGATCCCCGTCCTGAGGGGGTAGCCCAGGAGGACGGATACGCCCCCGGCGATCGCCGCCTTCAGGATCAGAACCCCCAGGGCCACCGCTACGAGAAGATCAGCCCTCTCCAAAAAGAATCCGACGTCCAGGAGCATCCCGATGGAGACGAAGAAGAAGCTGGTGAAGACGTCTCTGAAGGGGAGGATGTTCCCCAGCGCCTGGTAGCTGTACTCCGACTCGGAGATGATCAGCCCCGCGAGGAAGGCGCCCAGGGCCAGGGAGAGGCCGGCGGTGAAGGATATCCAGGCGACGGTGAGGCAGATGAGGACGACGGTCAGGAGGAAGAGCTCGCTCGACCTGAGCCGTACGACCTGGTAGAGGAGGGCGGGGACGATCAGCTTCGCCCCCACTATCACAAGGACGATTATCCCGACGCCCTTCGCCAGCATCAAGAGGAGCGGCATCCCCAGGCTCTCAGAGTACTGTGCCGCGAGCAGCGGGGTCAGGAGCATCATGGGGACGACGACGATATCCTGAAAGATCAGAACCCCCAGGGTGTTTCCGCCGTGGGGAGTGTCGACCTCGTCCTTATCCTGCATGATCTTCAGGACGACCGCCGTGCTGCTGAGGGATACGAGAAACCCGGCGAAGATCGCCTCGTTTGAGGGAAGGCCGATCTTGATGCCGATGAAGGTAGTCACAATGAAGGTGACGGCGACCTGGAGGGGGCCCCCCAACAGAGCGGCCCTCTTGATCCTGAACAGCTTCTCGAAGGAGAACTCGATCCCTATTGCGAAGAGGAGGAGGACGACCCCGATCTCGGCGAGGACCTCGATCTGCTCCACCTCCTGGATCAGCCCCAGGCCGTGGGGTCCGGCCACAACACCCGTCGCCAGAAAGCCGACGACGACCGGCACCTTCAGCCGGTGGCCGACGAAGATGGCGACTATCGATATGATGAATATGACGATGATGTCGTTTAAGAGCTGTATGGCCACAGGTCAGATCTCTTCTGCCATCTACATTAAACCTTTAGGTCGAAGAATAAAGAGAGCTCATCGTCAGGCGGAAAGAAGAGCCCGGACGCCACCGATCTCCTCATGCCTGCTGCCCGTCTTTTCGAGATAATCGACGATCTTATCCTCGGATGAGGCGACGCCGCCGTCGACGAGAGTTACATCTTCGCCATATAGATCATATAGCCGTAAACGAACCAAGGAACCATGACGCCGGAAGGATCTCTTATCTGGAAGGGTATCTTCAAAGCATGAATCTGATCTGTAATCTTCATTTTTTCTGACTCCCTCGATCCCTGGCGAAGATATGATGTGGACTGATGGGATCCATCGGCAAAACTGATGAAGAACCTATAAAAGTGAAGGACGGCGGCCGAAGTAACGGCTCGCCTTTTCATCGATCTATACGCAGGTGTCCAGAAGCCTTCCACCCTTGCCCTTCTTCTTGCTCCCCCCGCCTCTCTCCTCACCGGGACGTATCGGCTCAACCTCGACCTCTTCCTCTTTCGTCTTCTTCTCTTCCGCCATTTGAATCACTCCTGCCGGTAATTCGGCTGTACTCGTTTATTAAACTTTCCGATACCGTCTCCCCACATCCACGATTTGAGATCTCTGGCGGCCCCGTTTCATTTAAAAAGCCCTGAAGGTGGCTAAGTTCTCTCGCCTCCGCGCCGCCGGCGACAGGCAGTAGACGGAAAAAAAGGGTTATGTCGCAGTGGGCCCTTGAGGGCGGACCCTCCGGCTCATCTTCCCAAGAGATCCTTTACGACACAGGTAGGGTCCTCCCCCAGGACGTCACCGCAGTAGTACCTCGCCTTCTGCCGGCATCCGCCGCAGACGTCGAGGTACTCGCAGTCGCTGCAGGCCCCCTTCAGATGAGACCTGATATCCCTCAGCTCCAGAAGCTCAGGGGTTGGGCCGTCGATCCAGATATCCCGGAAGGACCTCTCCCGGATGTTACCGACGACGACCTCGGGCATGAAGTGGCAGGGATGGACGTCTCCGCGATGGTTGATATTTGCGACCTTCACCCCGGCGGTGCAACCCCCGGAGCTTTTGAGGAGCTTTCTCGCCCGCTCCCGCCTCTCAGGATCGTCTTTCAGAATCTCCAGCAGGTACGCCCCGTCCATGGGGGAGTCGGTGGAGAGGATCTCGATCTCCCGGTCCTTCAGCTCCACCGCCGCCTCCGCCAGGAACCTGATGACCGACCTCCTCTCCTCGGCGGTGACATCCCGGTCCGAGATCCCCGCTCCCCTCCCCACGGGGACGAGGTGGTAGAGGCAGAACCTGGGGATCTCCATCTCCAGGGCTAGCTCCAGGAGGGCGGGGACCTCGTGCCAGTTATCCCGAGTGAGGGTCACTCGCAGGCCCGTCTTCAGGCCGGCATCCCGGGCGTTGACGAGCCCCGCCAAGGCCCTCTCGTGGGCGCCCTCCACCCCCCTGAAGCTGTCGTGGACCTCCCGCCTGCAGGAGTCGAGGCTGACCCCGACGTACCTGATCTCTGCCTCCGCGAGGAGCCCTGCCACCTCCGGGGTTATGAGGGTCCCGTTCGTCGATATCACCGTCCTCAGGCCCACCTCTCTCGCATGGAAGGCGTAGGCGTAGAAGTTTCGGCTGAGGAGCGGCTCGCCGCCGGTGAGGATCAGGATCGGGACCTTCATCTCGGCGAGGTCGTCGATGAGCCTTATACCCTCCTCGAGGGTGAGCTCCTCGGCGGCGGAGGCCGTCGCGTCTATGTAGCAGTGGTCACAATTGAGGTTACAGTGGCGGGTGATATTCCACATCACCACCGGCTTCGTCTCCCCCGAGAACCTTATCATCTCGGCGGAGATCGGCTCTCCCACCTCTTCTGCCGCCCTTATGGCGTCCCAGACCGTCCCGTGGTCGGCGAGGACCTTCGAGAATATTATCATCTTCTCCTCCTGATCTCTTCAAGCATCCCTTCGAAGGTGAACCTCTCCGGTACGCAGTCGACCCGGACCCCCAGCCGCTCCAGCTCCGCTTTGGTGGGGGGACCGATGGCGGCGACCGTGGCTCCTGCGAGCTTATCCCGGAGGTCTTCCTCGCAACCCAGCTCTCTTGCCCTCTCCATGAGGTTCTTGGCCGTGGAGCCGCTGGTGAAGGCGTAGATGTCGGGAGTCCCCCGCCGGATGAGCCAGTCGAGCTTCGGGTCTTCGGAGGGGGCGATGTCGTAGAGGTGGACCTCGTCCACCTCCACCGCCGCCACCTCCAGGATCTCCACCAGCTCCGGGCTCCCCCTGGCGCTCCGGAGGAGGAGGACCTTTTTGAACCTCGGAGCCAGGGCGAGGGCGAGCCCCCGGGAGCTGTAGCTCTCGGGGACGACGGCGACGGATAGACCCCTCTCCACCAGCGCCTCCTCCGTCCGCGGGCCGATGGTGGCGAGGACCGATCCCTTGAAAAGATCGGCCAGTCCAGGGTCCCGGAGGGCGATCTCGGCGCCTGTGGCGCTGGTGAAGACGACGCAATCGGCCCTCTTTATCCTCTCGGGGAGGTCGCAAGGTAGGGGCAGCTCCAAAAAGGCTATGGAGGGGGCGAGGACCGGCCTGAAACCCATCTTTCGGGCGACCTTCTCCGACTCGTCTCCCCGGTTGTCCGGCCTCAGGATGGCGATGGTGGGGGGCCTGAGCCTCTCGGATAGGCCGACCACATCCCCCACCACCAGGATGGCGGGGGACTCCACATCCTCCTCCTTCGCCCTCTCGACGATATCGCCGAGGCTTGCGACGACGAGCCTCTCTTCGGGGCTCCACCCCTTCTCTATCAGCGCCGCCGGGGTCTTCGGAGATCTTCCGCCCCGCAGGAGGGCCGAGACGTTATCGGCGAGCCTCGATACCCCCATCAGGACGACGAGGGTTCCACCGACCCGGGCCAGGGCCTCCCAGTCCAGCTCGTCGTCCTTTCCTGGCTCCTCGTGGCCGGTGACGACGGTGAAGGCGGTGGCGACGCCCCTATGGGTGACGGGGATCCCCGCACCCGCGGGGACCGATATCGCCGACGTCACTCCGGGGACGACCTCGAAGGGTATGCCTGCTGCGGCGAGGGCGAGCCCCTCTTCGCCCCCCCTCCCGAAGACGAAGGGGTCGCCCCCCTTCAGCCTAACCACTCTCTTTCCCTCCCTTGCCTTCTCCACCAGAAGATCGTTTATCTCCTCCTGGGAGAGCTTGTGGCGGCCGGGAAGCTTCCCTACGTCGATCATCTCCGCCCCTTCAGCAGCCCAACCCAGGACCTCGGAAGAGAGGAGACGGTCGAATAAGACGACCTCTGCCTCCTCCATCAACCTCTTGGCCTTCAGGGTCACGAGCTGCGGATCGCCGGGGCCGGCGCCCACCAGCCAGACCTTCCCGCCTTCAGACCTTTCCAACGTTCCTCACCGCCTCTTCTGCAAGATCGCGTCCCCCCATCTCCACAAGCCTCCGGCTCAGATCCGTCGCCCCGTTTATGTGGTCGTCCGCCGGGACCCTCCCGTCCACCCGGACGAACCTCGACCCGTCCAGGGACAATACCTCGGCCTCGACGAGGATTTCGGCCCCATCCAGCCTCGCAAAGGCTGCCATGGGGACGACGCAGGAGCCGCCGATCGCCTCCAGGATCACCCGCTCCACCTCCGTCTCCCTCCTGGTGGGGAGGTGGTCGATCTCGCCGACCGCCTCCTCGGCCCTGCCCCGGGTCGTCACCACTGCGATCGCCCCCTGGTTTGCCGAAGGAAGGAACCTCTCGGGGTCCAGGACGGAGTACTGAGGACGGTATCCCATCCTCTCTATCCCCGCCTCGGCGAGGACGATCGCCCTGTACCTCCCCTCGTCGAGCTTCCGAAGCCTCGTCTCCAGGTTCCCCCGGAGGGACTCAATGACCAGGTCCGGCCTCGCCCGTCGCAGTTGCGAAGCTCGCCTCATGCTGCAGGTCCCGACGACCGCCCCCTCCTCCAGCTCGTCGATGGTGGCGCCGTCGCCGCTCACCAGGACGTCGAAGGGGGAGTCTCTCGGAAGGACGGCAGCTATGACGAGCCCTCCCGGCCTCTTGGATGGGAGGTCCTTCATGCTGTGGACGGCGACGTCGATCTCGCCTGCAGCCATACGGTCGTCGATCTCCTTGACGAAGAGCCCCCTCCCTGATACCATGTGGAGGGGGACGTCCTGGACCTGGTCTCCTCTCGTCTTGACGATCGCCAGGCTCGTCTCGATCCCCCTCGCCTCCAGGAGGGATATGGCGGTCTTCGTCTGCCGCAGCGCTAGAGGGCTCCCGCGGCTTCCCACCGTCAGCTTTTCAGGTTTAACTTGTAGGCCTCCAGAGTTTCGTTGATGACCTCATCGGAATGGGCGGCGGATAAGAAGTTCGTCTCAAACTGGCTCGGGGGGAGAAATACCCCCGAGGCGAGCATCCGCCGGAAGAATGCGAAGTATCCGGCCTTGTCGCACCGGAGAGCCTCGACGTAGTTTCTTGGATGATCGCCGAAGAAGATCTTGAAGATCGAGGCGATCCCCACCACCGAATAGCCCAGCCCCAGGTCCTCGACGATATCCGAGAGCGCCGCCCTCAGGCCGTCCCCGACGGCGTTGAGCCTATCGAGGACCCTCTGCCCTTCCAGGAAGTCGAGGGTCGCCATCCCGGCGGCTAATGATACCGGACTTCCGTTGAAGGTCCCCGCCTGGTAGACCCCGCCGCTGGGGGCGACGGTCTCCATCAGATTCCGCCTGCCGCCGACGACCCCTATGGGGAAGCCTCCGCCGATGATCTTCCCCAGGGTCGTCATGTCGGGGACGACGCCGTAGAAGGCCTGGGCTCCCCCGAGGCTGAGCCGGAAGCCGGTGATCACCTCGTCGAATATCAGAAGGACGCCGTGATCCTCCGTCAGCCGCCGGACCCCCTCCAGGTACCCCTCCTCGGGGAGGATCGGTCCGATGTTCCCCAGGACCGGCTCCATGATCACCGCTGCTACCTCCCCGTCGAAGCCCTCGAGGAGAGATTCGATCGCCGAAAGGTCATTGTAGGGGACCTGGAGGGTGTTTTTGGCCGTATCCTTCGGGACGCCCAGGGAGTCGGGGGTCCCCAGGGTCGTGGCGCCGGAGCCCGCCTTCACCAGGACGGAGTCGTGGGCTCCGTGGAAGCCTCCTTCCACCTTGACTATCCTCTCTTTGCCGGTGTACCCCCGGGCTATCCTCAGGGCTGCCATCGTCGCCTCCGTCCCGGTGTTGACGAACCTGAGCATATCGATGCTCGGATAATGGCCGACGATCCTTTTTGCGAGGTCGACCTCCAGCTCCGACGGGGTCCCGTAGAGCCAGCCTTGCTCCAGCTGCTCAACGACCCTATTCATGACGGCGGGGTGTCTGTGCCCCAGGATCATGGGGCCGTAGGCGAGGCAGTAGTCGATGAGCTTTTGGCCGTCCACCGTCCAGAGGAAGGGTCCCTGGGCCCTGGAGACGTAGAAGGGGTAGGGGGATATCGCCCGGACGGGGCTGCTGACGCCCCCCGGCATCAGCCTCTTGGCGGCCTCGAAGAGCTCTCTGGAGGCATCAGAAGTCATGAAACATGCACCGGATGGATTGACCCCCTATAGATAGAAGAACCTTGCGATTAGATGGAAAGGTCGTAATAACTTTTGATTCTCTCATCCGCAGCAAGGGTATAACAATCCGGAAGAGGTCAGAATTTTTATCTGGCCGGGATTGCGGGGACGGGACCGGGGTGGGTTCACTCCTCCTCTCTCCATGCCGCCTCCTCCGCCCTCCTCGCCACCTCCCTCAGGGAAAGGCCGCTCTCTCTGGCGATCTGCCGGCAGTCGTCGTGCTCGGCCTTGATCCGGAGGACTTCGTCCCCGAGGAAGCTCACCTTCGCCCTCACCCTGAAAGGCCGGCCGCTGATCTCGAAGGCGACCTCCCTTTCCTCCCTCTCGGCGACGAACCGGTGGAGGCTGGGAAAAACCCTGACCCCAAGGCTACCCGTCTCCTTCATCACGATCCGGGCTAGCCGCTGCGCCTCCTCCTTCCTCGCCAAAACTTTGACGAGGCTTGCCGGCCTTCCCTTCTTCATCAGAGCCGGGACGATGGCGACGTCCAGGGCCCCCTCCTCCATCAGGATCTCTAAAAGGCCGCCCAGGACCTCGCCGGTGACGTCGTCGACGTTCGTCTCCAGCTGGACGACCCGGTCGTGGTGGGGATGGCCCCCGCCTGCGCCCTTCGGCGCCGCCATCTCCCCGACGACGGTCCGCAGGAGGTTTGGGATCGCCAAATCCTTCGTTCCGGCTCCGTAGCCCGAGGCCCCGGCCCGGATCAGGGGATATTCGGCGGCGGCCTCGTCGGCGAACCCCGCCAGGATCGCCGCCCCCGTGGGGGTCAATAGCTCCCCCTCGACGGGCCCACCCCTCCAGAGGAGCCCCGACCCCTTAAGGACCTCCAGGGTCGCGGGGGCGGGGACGGGGAGGCGGCCGTGGGCGGCGACGACGGTCCCCGATCCGACGGATATCGGCAGGACGACTACCCTATCGACGGCGAGGCTCGAAAGGGCGGCAGAGGATCCGGCGATGTCGGCGAGGGCGTCCATCGCCCCGATCTCGTGGAACCGCGCCTCCTCTCCGGAGACGCCGTGGACCCTCCCCTCCGCGGAGGCCAGGATCTCCATGATCTGCAGGGCACGGTCAAGGGCGTGGGGGGCGAGGGTTGCCGCAGCCAGGATCGACCTCGCCTCCGCCAGGGTCCTGTACCTCTTCCCGCCGGCATGGATCCTGACCCTGGTGGAGGAGATGTGGTGCCTCTCTTCCCTCGACGTCTCAAGGCCGCAGCCGACCGCCTCGACGGCTTTCCTTACGGCGTCGGGGTCTGCCCCCAGGTCCAGGAGGGATGCCATGATCATATCGCCGGAGGCGCCGGAGGAGGGGTCGAAGAGGAGGAGTCTCATGGAGGAGGGTGGAGTGCCGCCTTTTTAAATATGGATTGGTCCCCCGGCGGGGACCAGCGTGGAGGATTTACTTCCGCCTTCACGAAGGGATCTTCTCTATCCGTATGGCGCACGCCTTATACTCCGGCGTCTTCGCCTGGGGATCCAGGGCGGCGTTGGTGAGAAGGTTGGTGAGAACGTCCTGGTAGTGGAAGGACATGAAGGCGACGCCCCGGGATGACTTATCGGTGACCCTCGCCTTCGTCCTCACCTCGCCTCGCCTGGACCGGACCAGGACCGTCTCCCCGTCCTCGATCCCCAGCTCCCCGGCGTCCGCAGGGCTTATCTCTATCGTCTCCTCCGGCCATATCCACATTATCCCTTTTGAGCGACGGGTCATGGAGCCGCAGTTGTAATGCTCCCTTCTTCGGCCGGTGGTGAGGATCAGGGGATAGTCCGGATCGGGCTCCTCGGCGGGGGGGCTGTGCTCTGCGCCGTTGAACTTGCCGAGCCCCCGGCTGAAACAGCCGAGGTGCATCGTCTCCGTCCCCGGGTGGTCTATCGAGGGGCAGGGCCACTGGAGGCCCCGAGGGTCCAGCCGCTCAAAGCTCACTCCGGCGAAGATCGGCGCCAGAGATGATATCTCCTCCATGATCTCGGAGGGGTGGCTGTAACTCATCGGATAGCCCATCTTCCTAGCGATGAGGCAGATCGTCTCCCAGTTCGCAAGGCCGCAGAGAGGAGGGATCGCTCTGTTCACCCGCTGGATCCTCCGCTCCCCGTTGGTGAAGGTCCCGTCGCACTCGGCGAAGCTTGCGGCCGGAAGGATGACGTCAGCGTACTTGGTCGTCTCGGTGGGAAATATCTCCTGGACGACGAGGAACTCCAGGGCCTCCATGGAGGAGCGGACGCGGTTGGTATCGGGCTCTGTCTGGGCAACGTCCTCCCCCAGGATATAGAGCCCCCGGACGCCTCTTGCTTCCGCGAGCCGCTCCATCATCTCTGTGGAGGTGAGGCCGGGATTTGCGGGGAGGCGGACCTTCCAGGCATCTTCGAACTTGGATCGGATCTTCGCGTCCGTCACCGGCTGGTAGCCGACGTAGTTGTTGGGAAGGGCCCCCATGTCGCAGGCCCCCTGGACGTTGTTCTGACCCCGCAAGGGCATCACCCCCGTCGACCTGCGGCCGACGTTCCCCGTCAGCATGGCGAGGTTGCCCAGGGAGATCACGTTGGCGGTCCCGGTGACGTGCTCTGTCATCCCCAGGCTGTAGAT
>JANKMW010000010.1:4189-10510 GCA_024649985.1 Methanothrix sp. | reverse complement strand
ATCCGCCCCGGCGTAGAGCCGGGCGGCTTCGATGATATCCCCTGCGGGAACCCCGGTTATCTCGGCAGCCCTCTCTGGCGGATATCCCTCGACCACCTTCCTGAACTCCTCGAACCCCTCGGTCCGGCTGGCGATGAACTCCCTATCCTCCAGCCCCTCCCGGAGGATGACGTTCATCATCCCGTTGAGGAGGGCGATGTTCGTCCCCGGCCGCAGGTTCAGCCAGACCTTCGACCGGCCGACGAGCTCGATCTTCCGGGGGTCGGCGACTATGATCTTTCTTCCCTTCTTCGCCGCAGCGATCACCTTCAGGCCGACGATGGGATGAGCCTCGGTGGTGTTGGAGCCGATGATGAACAGCACATCGGCGTCTTCGATCTGATCGAAAGAGTTGGTGGCGGCACCGCTGCCGAAGCAGGCAGCGAGGCCCGTCACCGAAGGGGCATGGCAGACCCGGGCGCAGTTGTCGACGTTGTTGGTGCCGAAGGCCGCCCGAGCGAGCTTCTGAACCAGGTAGTTCTCCTCGTTGGTGCACCGGGATGAGGAGAGGGCTGCCAGGGAGTCGGGACCGTATTTGTCCCGGATCTCGGAGAACCTTCTCGCGACGAGGTCGAGGGCCTCCTCGAGAGTAGCCTCCTCGAATCGGCCGTTCCGTCTTATCAGAGGGGTGGTGATGCGGTCGGGATGATGGACGATCTCGTCGAGGCCGAAGCGGCCCTTGACGCAGAGCTGACCCCGATTCACCGGGCCCTCTCCATCCGGAGAGACGGTGATTATCATGCCATCTCTGACTCCAAGCTTCAGCCGGCAGCCGACACCGCAGTAGGGGCAGACGGTGGAGACCGTCCTCTCCGGCCGGACCCATTTCTCAGACCTGACGGATAGGGCGCCGGTGGGGCAGACGTCGATGCATGCGCCGCAGAACTTGCAGTCGGAGTCCATCAAAGATGAGGGTCCTATCCAGTGCATCCTGTGAAAGTCGGGGTTGCTCTTGAGGACCCCCTCCCCGCGGACCTCTGCGCATACTCGCACGCATCGGCTGCACATGATGCAGAGGTTGTAGTTGCGGTCGAAGAAGGGCTCTCTTAAAACCTGCATATTCCGAAAAGTGTGCTGATATCTGACCTTCTCCAGGCCGACGAACTCCACCGCCTCCTGCAGCTCGCACCTCCCATCTTGCGGGCAGTACTTGCAGCCCACGGTCACCGGAAACTTCCTCATGCACTCCCGCAGGTCGGCGCATTCGTCCTTTCTATCGCAAAAGAGGCATGATGTAGGATGATTGGTGAGGGCGAGGAGGATCTCCAGGGTGTGCCTTCTCATCTCCTGCAGCTCTCCAGTCCGGGTCTTTACCACCATCCCCTCTTCCGCCGGAGTATTGCAGGATGTAGGATAGTTATCAAGCCCCTCTACAGAGACGATGCAGAGCTTGCAGGAGCCTATGGGCTCCAAGGATGGGTGATCACAGAGCGCCGGCACATAAGAGCCGGCTTTCCGGGCTGCATCGAGGATGGTAGCCCCCGGGGGGACCGTCACCTCTCGGCCGTCGATGGTAAGGGTTATTTCAGACATCTTATCAATCGCTCCTGAGAGTGGCGGTATCAATTGTAAGAGGAGGTTTGTGGAAGAGGAAGGTCACTTTGAACAGATGCACCACCTCTCCAGGCCGAGGAGGCGGGCGGCCCCTGCGATGGTCGTCCCGTAGAAGACGACCCGGTTTTCGAACCGATCAGCCAGCTCCATAAGGCCGTCGATGGTGCCGTTGACGAGGGTGGTGCCTGTGATCAGAACTGTGGGGCAGCTCTCAAAGAGGGAACTGGGGCGGGCACCGTCCAGGACCTTGACCCCCGAACGGATCTCACCGGCACAGGCTAGGTCTGAGACCATCACCCCCTCGGGGCCGAATATATCAACCAGAGACGAGAGGATGGCGGGCTGCATCCCCACAAGCCCCACCGGATAAACGTTCACCTCTCTCAACCGTTGGCCTAGGCTTGCGGCACAGTCCCGGGGGCCGGCATCCCTGCAGTGGACCGTCCCCTCCACCAGCCCCAGATCTCTCATGACGGCGTTGATGGTCGACACGAGGACCGCCCGCTCGAAGGTCTTCTCCAGCGAGAGCTCCAGCACCTCCTCCAGGGTTCCGCTGAAGACGCCCCGGGCGGAGGTGAAGGCCTGGCCAAAAGACCCCCTATAACTCGCCTCCATCAGGATCTCTCTTCCCCTCAGGATGGGGAAGTCGTCCCTCCCGGGGTTTCCGATCGCCTCGTCGCTCTTGAGGGGGCGGGTCGCTACCACCTGATCGTCCAGCTCGTCCCTCGAAACGCCCCTCTGGGCGCACCAGCGGTCCAGCTCGGAGATGAACAGGAACCTTGCGACCTCTAAAAGATCCGTCATCCCGGTATTTTCGTTATTCATTCTCACCCTCGCCTTCGGGATTCAAAAGAGCCTGACGCCATCGTCATAGGAGCCTCTCCTCGCCGGCGTAGACGTAGAGATTCGGCCTTCTGGCGAAGGCGGCCAGGGTCATCCCCAGCCTCACGGCCAGCTCTATTCCGGAGTTCAGGGGGCCTGCCCTGCTGACCAGGACGGGGACCCCAGCCATCGCCGCCTTGGAGACGATCGCCGATGAGAGCCTTCCCGTCGTTATCAGAGCAGACCTCGACGGATCGGCTCCTCCCATGAGGGCCGACCCGACGGCCTTGTCCACCGCCGAGGATCTGCTCACATCCTCGCAGAAAGATCGTATAGCACCATCCTCACCCACCACCAGAGCCGAGTGGGTCCCCCCGGTCCTCCTCCAGAGGAGGGCGCCCTCGTTGATCTCATCGAAGGCTCTGAAGACGGCCTCGGGACTGATCCTCAGGTCTGAGACCGTCGGTCGAGCCTCCCTCTTTATCACTTTGCTTCTCCCTTCGCAGACTATCTCTTTGCCGTCCACCCTCGCCGAGACGAGATCTTCGATCCCTCCAAGGTGCCCCTCGCAGACGAGATGGCCGACGGCCAGCTCTTCGAGCTGTGATGGGAGGCAGAAGAGGTCCGCCACCTTCACCCCATCCAGAAATAGAGCGATCCTCTCCTCGACGGCTACATCCACCTCCAGCCTCAACCTCTTTGAATCCGAGATCTCGGTGCACCTCACCGTATGGAAGGCGGCGGCAGGATCGAGCCGCTCCCTCTTCCAGAACTCTTCCGCCTCTTCGATCCTCCGAGCGTGCCAGCTCTCTTTCATCCCTGGCGCCTCAAGACTTCACCGATATTCTGCAGGCTGCCATCTTATATTCCGGGATCTTGGCCACGGGGTCGAGGGCATCGGAGGTGATGACGTTCGTACCTTGCCAGTGGAAGGGCATGAAGGCCATCCCCGGCAAGACCTTCTCCGTCAAACGGGCCCGGGCCTCGGCCTCACCCCGGACCGTCTCCACCTTGACCATATCACCTTCGCAGACCAACAGCCTCGCGGCATCCTCCGGATTGATCTCGACGTAGAGCTCAGGGTCCCTATCCAGGAGGGAGGGGCTCCGCCTCGTCATGGAGCCGCTGTTGTAGTGGACTACGATCCTGCCAGTGGAAAGGAGGATCGGATATTCCGGGCTCATCTCCTCGAAGGCCGGCCTGTTTTCTACAGAGGCGATATTCGCCCTTCCGCTGGCGGTGGAGAACCTCTCCCGATGGAGGATCTCCGTCCCGGGATGGTCCTCGTCGGGGCAGGGCCAGAGGAGGCCTCCCCTCTTGGATATCCTCTCCCGGGTCATCCCCCCGTACTGCGGCACGGTCCTGTTGATCTCTTTTAAAACCCCGTCGGCGCTCTCCCCCTTGAGATCCAGACCCATCCGCTTCCCGATCTCATTTATTATCCAGAGCCCCTCTTTCGCCTCGCCGACGGGAGGGACGGCCTGGTCGATCCACTGGACCCGCCGCTCCATAGAGGTGTAGCTTCCGTCCTTCTCCGCCCAGGCGGCCGCCGGCAGGACGAGATCGGCCATCCTGGCGGTGGCGGTCATGAAGATCTCCTGGACGATGAGAAAGTCGAGGTTATCGAGGGCAGCTTTAGTCTTTTTGATGTTGGCATCACAGGTGACGGGGTCCTCTCCGATGATGTACATCGCCCTGATCTTCCCCTCCAGCGCCGCCTCGGTCATCTCGGTGGAGGTCAGCCCCGGCCCCAGGGGGAGGTCCTCCGCCTTCCAGGCGGCCTTGAAAAACTCGACGGACTTCGGGTCGGAGGAGTTCCTGTAGCCTGGATAGAACTCGACCATCCCGCCCATATCACAATTTCCCTGGACGTTGTTCTGCCCGCGCATCGGCCAGACGCCTGCTCCGGGCCTTCCCATCTGGCCGGCGAGCAAGGCGAGGGTGGCGCAGGCCTTCACATTGTCGGTGCCACAGACGTGCTGGGTTATGCCCATGGAGTAGAGGAGAGAGGAAGCTGGGGACCGGGCATAGATCCGTGCGGCCCTGGCGATCTCTCCAGCGGTAACGCCCGTCAGCTCAGAAGCCTTCGCCAGGGAATAGCCGCTGAGGTTTTCAGAGAGCGTTTCGAAGCCCTCGGTCCTCCCTTGTATGAACTTCTCGTCTGCGAGCCCCTCATCCACGATCACCTTCATCATCCCCCTCAAGAGGTCGATGTCGGTTCCGGGCTTGATCCGCAGGTGGAGATCCGCCATCCAGGAGGTGGACGTGATCCGCGGATCGGCGACGATCACCTTCGCCCCGCTCTCCTTCGCCTTCCCTACCCAGCGGGAGACTACGGGATGAGCCTCGGCGAAGTTGGTGCCTATGGCAAAGATGCATCTGGAGTTTTTGAGGTCTCCGAGGTTGTTGGTCATGGCTCCCGTCCCCAGGACCGCGCCCAGGCCGACGACGGTAGGCGAATGGCAGAGACGGGCGCAGTTGTCTACGTTCGGTGAGCCCAGGAGGCGGGCGAGCTTCTGCATCAGGTAGTTCTCTTCGTTGTTGCAGCGGGATGAGGCCAAAAAACCCAGGGATTTTGGGCCGGGGTCTTTTGCATTGCGGGACAATCCCTCCGCCGCCAGATCCAGGGCCTCTTCCCAGGAGATCCTCACAAATTCGTCCCCTCTCCTCTTCAGGGGATATTCGAGCCGGTCCCCATTATTCAAGATCTCCAGGACGGCGTTCCCCTTGGGGCAGAGGGCCCCCTCAGAGGCGGGGTGGTCTTTCATATACTCAACGCCTATGGCCTTGCCCCTCTCTACAACGAGGTAATAGCCGCAACCTACTGCACAGTAAGGGCAAAGAGATGGCACCAGTTTTGTAGACAATTCATATCCTCCAAAAGCAAAGGATCATTCTTCGGGCATATTTTCAGATTTTAGGCTCCCTTACACGATCGAATATTCTTCTCATGGTATCCTCGTTGCTCTCGGTGAAGGAGAAGGGGGAGGTGGTGAAGGGCCTGAAGTAGATGGGGACGTCGTCGAGCCGATAGAAGGTTCCGTCGCACTCCATGGCATCTATGACCCCTGGAAGCACCACATCGGAGACGATGGTGGTGGGAGATGGAGCGATCTCGATACAAGCTACCGGGATCTCGGCCAGATATTCGGCGCAGTCTGCCGGAAAGTGGGAGACTAGATCGGCGGAGACTATCAGAGCTGCATCCACGTCTTTTTCCCGGAGGAGGTCGACGGCGGTGAACTCGCCGGGGTTGTAGCGGGGATAGCCCCGAGAGAAGTCGAGGCCGAAGGGATAGCCGTAGAGGTAGGAGGCAATCTGGTTGAACCCGGCGACGTTGCAGTGACCCCTCAGGGCGCCGATGACGAACTTGGTGGTGCCGTTCATCTCCTTGACCAGGTTGAAGGCCGCCTCGGCGTTCCGGTGCTTTCCATAGGAGGAGGCGATCCCCAGGCCGACGTAGATGATGCCGAAGTTGGACGACTTCATCATCTCCAGCATCTCTTCCATCCGGGAGATGGAGATCCCGGTGATCTCCTCCACCGACTCGTGGGGCCTTTTGCCGTGGAGGAGGGTGAGGAGCGCCGAGATCAGCTCGTAGTCGGTGTTGGGCTTCAGCTGGATGTGGAGGTCGGAGTTCTCGGCGGTTATGGTCCTTCTCGGGTCTACGGTGATAACGGTCCGGTCGAACCTCCCCCTCCGGGTCCAGTGGCCCCGGGGGTAGATGGCATAGCGGGACATGTGGCGGGGCATCGACTCCAGGGGGTTAGACCCCCAGTAGACGGCGAGATCTGCCCGAGATTTTGCCTGGCCGGCGGTGGAGCCGACCCGTCCCGCCTCCTGAATCCCCATGGCGGTGGGACCATGGCATACGGTGGAGTTGGAGTCGACGACAGCCCCCAGATA
>JANKMW010000010.1:0-4179 GCA_024649985.1 Methanothrix sp. | reverse complement strand
CTCCTAAGTGGAGCCCCACCTCCATCGCCTCGCTGGAGGTCTCGCACCCCATGAAGATCAGGGGGCGCTCAGCCTCCGTCAGGATCGAGGCGGCTCGATCGACCGCCTCGGCGAAGGAGGCGGCCCTCATGCGGTCACCTTCCCTGATCATCGGCTCCCTGATCCGGTGGGGGCTTGATATCTCCTGGAACTTGGCGTTTCCCATCCTGCAGGCGTTCTTGACCGTTATGCCGCCTCCGTCGATCTCGACCTGTATATCGTCACAGGAGGCGCCGCAGACGGGACAGATGATATTTTTGAAGGTCATCTTCTGCCCCTCATGTAAACCTTGAGGACTATTTCCTCGGCGCTGAGGACCTCCTCTTCCGTCGCCTCGACATGGACCGGCGAGCCCTTGTAGAGGGGGGACCCCGTGGAGAAGGTCTCCGAGTCCACCACCACATTCGACCAGATGGCCCGGGGCATGAAGATATGTCCCGGCTCTACCGAATCGCCCGGATAGGCATAAACGGCAACCCTGTACTTAGCGTCCTTCGTCGAGACCAAGACCTTCTCCGGCGAGCCTAGCCGGAGATAATCATGAAGGTTGATCTCGCAGACGGCACATTCCTGGGTGTACTCCTCCGTCAGCTTGCTCCCCCCCTTGGCAAGCCTCCCCTCTTCGATGGTGCTTCCGGTGTTGAGCAAAAATTGACAGATCATCTCCGTCAGACCTCCCCTTTCATAAACGATATTCAGCTCGGCCTCCACCCTCTCAGACCTCCTTTAAGAGGAGCGATCCTTTCGGATTTTTGAAGGCGGCATAGTCGCCAGTGAGCCTCTCAAACCTGCCAATAAGCTCGACATCGGCAAGCTTCGGGTTCTCCTCCTGCCCTGCCGGCAGAAACCCCGGAGAGATCTGCTCGACCTTCCCCTCCACCGCCAGGGTGCCTCCGCTCATCTCCGCCCCAGCGCCCCTGACCGCCGAGCCCCGCACGACGATCGTTCCGCCGCTCTGGCGGATGGCGCAGAAGTTCTCCACGTCTCCCCCGACGATGATCTCGCCGCCGGTGATCCCTCCGCCGAGCTGGCTTTTGGCGTTCCCGTCGATGACGATCCTGCCATTGGTCATCCCCTGCCAGCTTCCCCGATAGGCAGAGCCTACGTGGTCCCCCGCATCTCCAAGGACGGTGAGGAGGCCTCCCGACATCTCCATCCCCGCCCAGGAGCCGACGTCCCCTTCGACGGTGATCTCCCCCCCGGACATTCCTGTTCCGGTGTGCATCCCCGCAGATCCGTGGACCTCGATCGACCCCGACTTCATCGACTGGCCGATCCGTTTAACTCGAGATACGTCGCCCTCGATCACTATCCTCGTCTCGCCCGATCCTTCTGCTCGGACCTCCACATCGAAGAACTCGGCCAGAGGATGCTTCTCTGGACCCTGCCAGACCTCCAGCTCCTCGATCTCCCCTATGCCCAAGCCCTGGAATACGTCGGGGGAGATCACCTCCGCCTCCACCATGATCCCGATCCGCCCCCTTGGGGTGAGCGTCGCCTCCATCAGATCACCTCCTCACCACCGCCTCAAGAGGCCGGTTGACGGCGATAGGCGTCGGATTTTTCAGATATCTCTCCGGGACGGGATAGTTGGCGAAGCCGACGGTGTAGTACTTGAACCACTCCTTAACGTCCGCCATCATCTCCAACTCTTGATCTTCATCGACATAGGGCGTGGTGTAGAATCTGCGGCCTTCCGGGACGGCCACGATCTCGCCCCGGCGGGCCACGATCCTTCCATCTTTCACCGTATATTCGGGCCTTCCAAAGGCGGACCTGATGGAGGAGGGGTCGTTGGAGTCGAGGCCGGCGGGGTCGAGGTCGTAGATGGTCACGTCTCCATCCGCCCCCGGCCCCAGGTGGCCTTTCCGGTGGGCGATCCCGATCGTCCTGGCCGGGTTGGCCCGGGTGATCACCGCCACCTCATAGAGGGAGATCTCCCGGTCGACCCCCCCGAGGCTCGATCTGTCGTAAGCCCACTTGTGGCATTCCCGGGCGGTCTCGTCCCTCGCCCTCTTCGACATCAGCCATGCGATGAGATCTGGGTATCGAGTGAAGACGCCGCCATTGGGGTGATCGGTGGTCATGATCGTCTTCCAGGGGTCGTCTATCAGGAGGAGGACCTCCAGTCCGATGGCCCACTGTACCGAGTGGACGGGGCTCGTCTTGAGGTAAAGAAAAGGGAGAACCCCCGATCCGCATTCCATCTCTACGTCCGTATTCGACCATTTCTGGCCGGTAATGACGTACAGATCGTGCTGCGCTGGACCGTCGCCGGTCATGGTGGTGGCCGGGCCGAAGGGGACGGAGCCGCTGTCGATCACCACGTCCTCCGTCTGGTTTAAGTACCTGGCCAGTTCGGGGGCGCCTGAGCAGAAGTCCCTCCAGGACGTCCCGCCGTAGGCGTTGAACTGGGCGTGAGCGAGATATACCGTCTGCCTTCTCCTGCAGTCCAATTTCGTCTCTGGCTCATCGACTTCAGACCTGTTCGCAGGAGCGAGCCCCGAGGGGATCATCAGGGAATCCCTGGCCGTCTCCCAGTTGCCGGGATGCCCCAGGTTGTTGGCATGAAGGTGCAGAGACATGGGAAGCCCCAACATCTCGTTCACCTCGGCGAGCCCCCGGATCACCTCCCTCGGGGTCACCTCGAAGTGGATGTTCGGCTCGTCCAGGCCGGCGACGTTCTTTGCCCACCCCCAGTTCTCGACCCCGGCGGGGTTGACGCACTTGATCCCGTATCCCTTGTGAGTCCGCAGCATCCAGGCGGCATAGGCGGCGGCCTTCTCTATCTCGCCCTCCTTCAGATAACGCATGATAAACCAGTTGTTTCCCAGGACGAGGTAGGCACCCATGTCCAATATGGGAGTCGCCCTCATCTCCTCGTGGGTGTGGCGGGCTTCCAGGGGCGGCATGGCTGCCTCAAAGACGGTGGTGTAGCCCATGGCCGCGTAGTCGTAGCCCTGCTTGTAGACGCTAGGAATGGTGTAGCCGCTCCCCGAATGGGTGAGGCGGGTCTTCTCCCGGACCGAACGATAATGGTCCTCCGGCCTCATCAGCCGGCCGGCGTTCACCTTCGCCCCGGCGACGTGGGCGTGGGAGTCCACCCCTCCGGGCATCACCGTCTTGCCGGAGGCGTCTATCACCTTCGCATCCCTCCTCTCCCCGGCCCGAAGGTCACCGACGACCCGGCCATCCCGGATGAAGAGGTCCATCACCTCTCCGTCCAGGTCGTTGAGGGGATCGAAGACGTATCCGTTCTTGATGATCATATTCGCCGATCGGGTCATGGGATCACCTCCCTCCTCAGAAGCCAGATGGCGTCCACGGGGCAGATCATGCTGCAGGTGGCGCAGGAGCCACAGACCCCCTGATCCACCACCCTGACGGCGCCGTCCTCGACCTCCAGGAGGGGCTTCTCGTCCAGCTCGTTGAGATGGCCTGCCGCAAGATACGGGTCAGAGAGGGCGTTGACGGGACAGGCGATGACGCAGTTGCCGCAGCCCAGGCAGACCTCCCCGTCCGTTTCGAGGTTGGAGGTGAGGGTCGGCCGGGGAGCTGGGGTGGCAAGCTTCTTCTCGAAGGCCTTCTTCCCCCTCATCTGTGGGATTATGGCCGTCTTTCTGACGGCGATCGCTCCTACGGGGCAGGCCTGAGCGCAGGCTCCACAGAAGATGCAGGCGTCTCTTCTGTGGGTCACCTTCTCCACGATCTCACCCTGCCGCCAATCGCGGTTGAAGAGGGCGTTCGCGGGACAGGTGTCGACGCAGGTCCGGCAGGCCTGACAGACCTGATCGTCCCGGAAGAATTCCCCGGCGAAGGGCTTCTGGAAAGTGATGGCCCCGACAGGACAGACGGCGGCACACCAACCACAGTGGACGCATCGATCCAGATCTATCGGGGTCTTTCCTTGAAGCTTGAGGCTGCCATCTTTGGCGAGCCGCCTCTCCGCTATCTCGATGCAGCTGCGGGGGCAGACCTGTGCGCAGAGGCCGCAGTGGACGCATCTATCACTCACCAGGGTGGGATTCAGCACGAAGTTGAGGTAGGAATCGTCCTTCTCCACCTTGCCGGAAACCCTCACCTCCAGCGCTCCGGTGGGGCAGACCCGGGCGCATAAGGCGCAAAAGACACATGCTCCGC
>JANKMW010000109.1 GCA_024649985.1 Methanothrix sp. | reverse complement strand
TTATCGAGCATCTGATCCTGCTTATCGAGCATCATCTTTCCTACGGCCAGGTTCTCTTCGCCGAGCTGTGCGCTTCTGTGGAGCAGTACCACCGCCACGTCGAACCTCTCTCCCAGCTCCTCCTGCCAGTCCCCCCTCAGGATCTTGAAGTAGGGAAACTCGCCGGTGGCAGAAGTCCAGGTGACGTCCAGGTCCCGGACCTGGATAGGCCCCTCATCTATTCTAAGTGCCTTCACAAACTCCTTCAGGGGATCCTCTTGCCCCTCGGCTACTATCCTGACGTCGTAGGGCTCCTGGTTTTCGACGGTCCCGGAGAGGCCCAGGTCCCGGCCCATCTTCTGGACCACGTCCCGGAAGCCGACCCGCTGGACTTCTCCGCGAGCGATGATCTCGACTCGTTGCATATCCGTTCTCCTATCAGGCTCTCCTGAGATGTTAGGGTTTCGGTCGGCGACCTGGGACTTATCTCCATGCCTTCATCACCATCTTTGCCTCTACCACCACACTCTGCAGCCGTCGGCGCCCACCCCGCCTCCTTGGGACCGGAGCCCTGAGGTGGGGTGGAGGACATGAAGCGGAGAGTCCGAAGGATCATTTTATAACTGTACATATTATTTCATCCTAGATGCCCTGCGCCGGGTTGATCTTCCTCCTTTCCCTTCTCCTGATAGTGCGACCAAGGGGAAAATCGAAAGCCAGAAAACTATTAGTACCTTGAAGAAGACCAAAATTGATCGTGGCTCATAAGAAGCCCTTTCATGTGATGATCATACCCACCCTAGGCTGTCCATCCAGCTGCAGCTACTGCTGGTCCTCCGACGAGAGGTCCCCTATAATGACGATGGAGACCGTCAAAGAGATGGTCGAGTGGCTGCAGACGTTCCGGGATGATCCCATCACTTTCACATTCCACGGCGGCGAGCCCCTCCTCGCGGGCCCCGACTTTTATCGGGAGGCACTCTCCCTGATAACCGAGGGGCTCCGCCCCCGGAAGATCGCCTTCGCCCTCCAGACGAACCTCTGGAAGATGACCCCGGAGATGGCCCAGGTCCTCGCTGAGTACAGGGTCCCCATCGGCTCGAGCCTCGACGGCCCGAAGGATCTGAACGACCTTCAGAGGTCTGCGGGCTACTTCGATAAGACGATGGCGGGATATGAGATCGCCAGGGCCCACGGCCTCTCCGTCCAGTTCATCTGCACCTTCACATCATACTCGATAGACTTCAAGGAGGATATATTCAACTTTTTTTTGGAGAACGGCCTCACCCTCAAGCTCCACCCGGCCCTCCCCTCCATCAAAAGCGACGACCCCGACCAGTGGGCTCTCGCCCCCGTGAAGTACGGCGACCTCCTCGTCTATCTTCTGGACAGATACCTGGAGAATATGGACGATATCGAGGTCAGAAATATCAATGACCTCTGCCGTTGCGTCTTCACCGGTCGGGGGACGGTCTGCACCTACGTCGACTGCATGGAGGATACCTTTGCCGTCGGCCCCAACGGGACGATCTATCCCTGTTACCGTTTCGTGGGGATGGAGGAGTGGGCGATGGGCAACGTCCGGGACCGGCCGACGGTGGCGGATCTGGCCGGATCAGAGGCCGGAAAGAGGATGCGAGCCTTCAAGGATATGGTGGACCGGGAGTGCAAGAGCTGCAGGCATATCAGATACTGTCGGGGGGGATGCCCCTACAACGCCATAGCGCCTTCCGGGGGGGAGCTGTTGGGTGTCGACCCCCACTGCATAGCATATAAGAGGATCTTCGACGAGATCGCCGACAGGTTCAATAAAGAGATCTTCGGGTCCATGGGGATGGGCTCGGCCTGCCTCTCATCGGGGCCGTCCGAGGGTGCAAAGCCGGGGATGATGGCCCTCATCCAGAAGATAATATCGAGCTAGACGTCAGATCGTCGAGTTTATTATCACTCCCTTTATTAATTCTTTTCTTCTTCGAATTCAGAGGATCGTCAGGATCGCCATCATCTCCAGGAAGTATATCGCGAGGAGCATCGACCCCTCGAACCTCGTGATCCTGTTTCCCAGGACCATGAACCCCAGGAGGAGGCTGACCAGCACCACCACGGGGACGGTGGCGGAAACGAAGGGCTCGCTCGCTGCCACGTCTCCCACCATGGAGGATGCGCCCAGGATGATCAGGGCGTTGAAGGTGTTGGCACCGATGATGTCCCCCATTGCGATCTCCCCCCTGCCGTTCTTGGCGGCGACGACGGCGGTGGATACCTCGGGCAGGGAAGTTCCCACCGCGAGGAGGATCACCGCCACCACCGCCTCTGAGATCCCCAGGGTGATGGAGATCTCCCCTATCGCCTCCACCATGTATTTGGCGCCGACGGCGAGGGTCGCCATCCCTGCCAGGAAGAGGGCGACGCTTCCCGGCCGGAGCCTCTCGGTCCCCTTCTCCCCGCTCTTTTTGCGCTCCAATATCTCGTGGCGGATGAAGGATAGGTAGATGGCGATCAGAAATATCCCCTCAATCCAGGTGACGATGAAGTCGAGGAAGACTATGTATAGGGCGAGGATGGTGGCGAGGAAGAAGGATAGGTCCAATTCCAGGATCTTCCTATCGATGTATATCCCGTAGAAGATCGCCGCCGAGCCGAGGGCGAGGCCGATGTTAGCCAGGATCGATCCCAGGACGTTTCCTGCGACGATCTCGGGCTTCCCGCCGTCGACTAGCATCGCCGTCATGGAGGTCGAGAACTCCGGAAGGGCTGTGCCGAAGGCGACGACCGTCGCCCCTATGACGAACTCGGACACCCCCAGGACCTTGGCGAAATGGACGGCGCTATCAGTGATCGCCTTCGCCCCGAAGTAGAGGGCGACGAGGCTCCCGACGAAGATCAGAAACTCCTGCAACGGATCTGCCCCGTTAGCTACCAGGCGTCTCTCGTTAATTAATCAATCCGTCTTCCGCCCGGCTAGCGGTGGCGGTATATATTGGGAGATGGCGCCGAAGGGCCGGATGAGGCGGTCTAAGACCATCCGAGATCGGCCTAAATTCGGGGAGGACGGTATATGGGGGGTTGAATAGGTATTTTAATGAGAAGATACAAAGGATTTTCCGGTTAGAGATCGACCAGGGGGTCCTCGGGGGGTAAGCGCCCCGAGATTTTCGGTCCGGAGGCGTTATAGGCGCTTTCCGGTCTCGATCGGAGTGGCAAAGGTGGTCGGGGTTGCATATCAAGGAGATAGAGCTCGTAAACTTCAAGTCCTTCGGCAGGAAGGTAGTGATACCCCTCGAGAACGATTTCGTCGCAGTCACCGGCCCCAACGGCAGCGGCAAGTCGAACGTCGTCGACGCCCTCCTCTTCGCCCTATCCCTCTCCTCCAGCAGGGCGATGAGGGCCGAGAGGCTCCCCGACCTGATTTATCACGGCGACAACGGCAAAAACCCCGACTTCGCCCAGGTGACTGTCAAGTTCGACAACTCCAGCCGGACCATTCCGCTGGACGGGGACGTCCTCGAGATAGCGAGGAAGGTCAGGCTGACCAAAAACAAGTACCAGAGCATCTACTATTTTAACGGCAACCCCTGCACCCAGACGGAGATCCATGACCACCTATCCCGAGCCGGGATCACCCCGGAAGGGTACAACGTGGTGATGCAGGGGGACGTCACCAGGATCATCGAGATGACCCCCCTCGAACGGAGGAGGATCGTCGACGAGATAGCCGGCGTCGCCGAGTTCGACGAGAAGAAGAAGAAGGCCCTGGAGGAGCTGGAGGTGGTGAGGGAGAGGATCGACCGGGGTGACGTCATCCTGGTGGAGGTGGAGTCCCAGCTATCGAGGCTCGCCGAGGAGAGGGATAGGGCCCTCGCCTACCAGGCCCATCGAGAGGAGAAACGGCGGATGGAGGCCTTCCTCCTCCTGGCGAAGCTGAAGGAGGCCGAATCCGACCTCGCAGATCTGGAGAGGGAGGGGCTCGAGCTTCAGGATAAGGAACGTCTCCTATCCGAGAGCCTCGACCAGGAGAGGGCCGCCCACTCGGTCCTCGAGGGGGAGCTTCAAGAGCTGAACGCCGAGATCACATACAAAGGCGAGGACGAGCAGATCGAGGTCAAGCGGCGGATGGTGGAGGCGAAGGGGAGGATCGAGGCCGACGAGAGCAGGATCGAGATGGCCGAGGCCGAGATCGCCGAGATCGAGGCTGAACAGAGGTCCGACTACCTGGAGGCGGACAGGATCGGCCGAGAGGCGGAGGTCCTCGCCGAGGAGATCCGGGACGGTTCCATCAGGAAGGCGAGCATCCTCGCCGAGGTAGCCGAGAGGGAGGAGTCCCTCCAGGGCTACAGGGACGAGATCGCCAGGGCCGACGCGCGGTACTCAGGTCTGAGAGACGAGCTCGCCTCCGTCAAGAGGGATGTGGAGGAGACGAAGTCGAGGGCGTCAGACCTGATGAGGGAGAGGGACCGCCACCTGGACGCCGCCAGGAGGAGGTCGATCGAGCGGGAGGAGGCGGCGATGGAGATCGCCGAGGCGAAGGAGACGGCTTCCGCCCTCCAGAGGGAGAAGGAGAGGATAGGGGGGGAGCAGGAGGGGATCGAGGAGAGGATATCGGATATCGAAGAGGAGAGGGACGACCTCGACTCCGCGCGGATATCGATAAGGAGGGAGATGGCCGCCGTCGACGAGAAGCTCCAGAGGCTCCAGATGGAGAGAGCGAGGGCCGAGGCGAGCCTCCGGTCCGCCGGGGAGGGGTCTGGCTACAGCAGGGCTGTGGAGGCGATCAGGTCCGCCATAAGCCGCGGCCAGCTATCGGGGCTCTACGGTACCATCGCCGAGCTCGGGGACGTCTCTTCCGTCCACTCCACCGCACTGGAGGTGGCGGCAGGCGCGAGGCTCCAGAGCATCGTCGCCGAGACCGACGGAGACGCGGCCCAGGCGATCGAGGGGCTCAAGAGGTCGAAGGCCGGGAGGGCTACATTCCTCCCCCTCAACAAGATGCCTATGGGCAACCCACCGCCTCCGCCCCAAGAGGATGGGGTCGTCGACTACGCCATAAACCTCGTCGAGTTCGAACCCCGTTTCCACCCCGCCTTCTGGAGCGTCTTCAGGGAGACCCTGGTGGTGAAAGACCTGAATACGGCGAGAAGGCTGATGGGCCGCTATCGTATGGTGACCCTGGAGGGGGACCTGGTGGAGAAGGGCGGCGCCATGACGGGAGGCCACTTCAAGTCGAGGCTGAAGTTCGCCGCCGACGAGCGGCAGAGGCTGGAGGATGCGAATAGGATGGTCGTCGCAGCCCAGGCCGAGAGGGAGGCTCTCATCGAGAGGCTCGACCGGGTCGAGGGGGAGGTCTCAGCCGTCCGGAGGAATGCCGAAGAGCTGGGCAGGGATCTCTCGCGGATCGAGGTCCGGACCGAGGAGATCGAGTCCCAGATGATCAGGCTCGAAAGGCTCGTCCAGGATAGGGAGACGAGGCTCGCAGAGATGACCGCCGACGCCGCCGGCGTGAGGGAGAAGCTCGACTCCCTGGAAGGGAAGATCCGGGAGGTGGAGGCGGAGTCGAGGGGTCACCAGGAGCGGGCCGAAGAGCTCGAGAGGGCTCTATCCGGCTCGGAGATCCCGGAGATATCGGCCCTCGCCGACGGCCTCGAGGCCGAGATCAGGGGACTTGAGCGGAAGTCCTCCGAGATCGAGGCAGAGATCACCGGCCACCGGCTGAGGCGGGAGAGCTGCGTTGCCCGGAAGGCAGAGCTCGCCAAAAGGAAAGAGTCCCGGGAAGAGAAGAAGAGGGCTGCGGCGGAGAAGAAGAGGGCTGCGGCCGAGAGGGTCGTCGAGGCGAAGGCCGCCCTCGTCGAGCTGGCCCGAAAGGAGAGGGAGATCGAGGCAGAGCTCTCCGGCCTCAAGGGCGAACGAAGCCGGCTCCTCGACAGGGTCGCAGCCCAGGGGAGGGCGGTGGACTCCATCGAACGGGAGGTGGACCGGGTCCGGGCCCGGATGGCGGCGGCCGAAGGCGCAGCCCGTGAGATCAGATCTTCTGCCGAAGGTCTCAGGGCCGAGATTGAGGGGTTCGGGATCGACGTCTCTGAGGACCCCCCCAAGAGCCAGACGATAATCCGGAAGATCAACGCCCTGGAGAGGTCCATGGAGGAGCTGGAGCCGGTGAATATGCTGGCCATCGAGGAGTACGACCGGGTCTTCGATCGGATGGAGACCCTCAGGGAGAGGAGAGAGACGCTCCAGAGGGAGAGGGAAGATCTCCTGGCGAAGCTCGACCGGTACGAGGAGATGAAGCGTGAGACGTTCATGGCGGCCTTCAATGGGATCAACGAGAACTTCAGAGATACGTTCCACGCCCTCTCCGACGGTGAGGGGGAGCTCATTCTCGAGAACGAGGACGACCCCCTCAGCGGCGGGATGACGATCAGGGCCCGGCCCGCCCGGAAGGCATTCCACAGGCTGGAGGCGATGTCCGGGGGGGAGAAGAGCCTCACAGCCCTCTCCTTCATATTCGCCATCCAGAGGTTTAGGCCCGCCCCCTTCTACGCCCTGGACGAGATCGACATGTTCCTGGACGGGGCGAACGTCGAGAGGGTGGCGAAGCTGATCAAGGGCATAGCCCAGACCGCCCAGTTCATAGTCGTCTCTTTGCGAAAGCCCATGATCCAGGAGGCGAAGTACATAGTAGGGGTGACGATGCAGGAGAACAATATATCTACCGTGACGGGGGTCTGCCTCAATTGAGCGACGTCGAAGTCCTGGAGGTTTCGCAGACCTTCGGCCTGGAGCCGGACCCCGTCCAGGTCCTTTTGGACCTGGCGAGGCGGGGGGAGATCGACCCCTGGGACGTGGACCTCTCATCGGTGACTGAGAAATTCTTGGAGCAGATCGAGGCCCTGGGGGATAGAGACC
>JANKMW010000108.1 GCA_024649985.1 Methanothrix sp. | reverse complement strand
CATCCCCGGCCCGAAGACCGGGGTTTTCTCTACCCCTGCACCCCGCCTCTATAAAATGGCTTTCAGATGTCGGTCACCTCAATTATATAAGCCAAAAAATTGGTCTTAAAAAACGGGATTGTAGAAGGCTTTTGAGAGGCGCGGAGCAACGAAATCGTCGGTCTTCTATCCGACGCCCCTTTTACGGGGACTGCCGACCCGTCTGGTCTTCTGCTCGCGCCTCAAATGTTAATTGTCATCTTAATCTATTTAGGTCTATCGCCAGGGGGGCTGGGAGGGTGATGTATGACGGATCGGTCCGAATTACAGGTCACCAGTTATTTTAAGCTTGAGGGGGGACCTACCCTCCATGGAGTTCGCTTTGGAGATCTCTAAGGGCGAGAAGTTCAGGCAGATCTACGCCGTGGGGGCGATGGGCGGGCACAGCCCCTACGACTTTCGGATCGCCTTCTACAACGACTCGCCGAAGGCCGTCGTCCAGGAAGGAAAGCAGCTCTCCGTCATGGAGCGGAAGGTCGAGACGGAGCTGATCCTCTCCCCCCTGGCCGCAAAGGAGCTCGCCGACTGGCTGAATAACCACATAAACGAGTACGAGCGGCAGTTCGGCGAGATCAAGAAGCCCGGCGGGAAGAAGGTGGAGGCTGGAGAGCCCGCCCCCATCCAGGGCTACATGTGAGGAGATACCATGAGGTCGAAAGAGAAGGTTCTCGTCCACAAGGGGATGGACCGGGTGAAGAGGGAGGAGTACCAGGAGGCGATCGAGTTATTCGACCAGGTCCTGGAGATGAACCCCGCGAACGCCGACGCCTGGAACAACAAGGGCGTCGCCCTCTTCCAGATGGGGCAGGCCGAGGGGGCCCTGACGTGTTACGACGAGGCGCTGAAGGCGGACCCGGAGAGCCTCGAGGCCCGGAGGAACCGGGCCTTCGTCCTCCGGGGGATGGGGCGGTTTGAGGAGGCGCTGGAGGTCTACGAGGAGATCGTCGCCGGAGAGCCGGAGGCCTGCGACTTCAGGAACCTCGCCTCCGTCCTGGTGGGGATGGGCCTTTTGGAGGAGGCGCTGGGAGCGCTGATGGAGGCTGCCCACCTGGAGCCGTCCATCGCCGTCGAGAGAGAGATCGAGGCGCTCCGGAGGGTGATGATGGAGATCGCCGTAAGGGCGCAGTTTGGCGGCTTGATCCCCGGCGAAGGGGACGGGAGCGGCCGGACCGACTGAACTGAACGAACCGACTGAAACGATTGAGCCGATCGAACCGACTGAGCCGATCGGACCGGCGAAGGCTGATATAGGGTGGGGTCGGATATATGAGAAGGGTATAAAGAAGCTGTAAAGGAGGGATCGAGGTTGAAAGGTTTCGTCATGATCAACGCAGAGCCGGGGTCTGAGAAGGCGGTCTACGACGCCCTCGCCCAGATCCGGGGGGTCCGGGAGGTCGTCCCCGTCTACGGGGAGACGGACTTCATCGCCATAGCCGACGTCGATGGCATAAACGACCTGAACATGATAGTCCTGCGGGTTCGGGAGATCCATGGCGTCACCTCCACCGAGACGATCCTGGGGATGGAGCTGAAGTTCTGATCTCACAATCTTCTCCCCTCCTGAGAGCCCTTCTATGGGAGGAGGGGCTGAGCCCATACTGGGGCCGAAACCGATAAGACGGACTGGCTCCTTCCCCTCCTCCGGATAGCCCATGGCCAAGATCTCCCCCCTGATGGACCAGTATTTCGGCATGAAGGAGCGGTGCGGCGACGCCCTCCTCCTATTCCGGATGGGCGACTTTTTCGAGACCTTCGGTCCCGACGCCGAGGTGGCGGCCCGGGTCCTGAATATCACCCTCACCTCGCGGCAGAAGGACCGGGAGGGAAACCGGATTCCTTTGGCCGGGATCCCCTACCACGCCCTCGACGCCTACCTCCCCAAGCTCGTCGCCGCCGGCTATAAGGTCGCGATATGCGAGCAGGTGGAAGACCCCAAGAAGGCGAAGGGGCTAGTCAAGAGGGAGATCGTCCGGGTGATCACCCCCGGAACGATCATAGAGCCCTCGATGCTGGAGGAGGGGGCAAACAACTACCTCGCCTCCGTCGTCGAGGAGGGGGGGCGAATCGGCCTCTCCTTCCTCGACGTCTCCACCGGGGAGTTTCTCGCAACAGAGCTCTCCGGCGACGGCCGCCTCTCGTCGGAGCTGGCGAAGTTTCGCCCCTCCGAATGCCTCGTCCCCAAATCCGCCGACCAGATCATCACCGATCTCGTGGGGACGGCGGTCCAGAGGATAGAAGATGACGACTTCTCCCTCGACGGGGCGAGGGCCCTCCTGGCGGGCCACTTCGACGAGGAGGCCCTCGATAGATGGGGGCTTCTCGACCTGCCCCTGGCCGCGAGGGCCTGCGGGGCCGCCCTCTCATACCTCTCCTCATCCCACATCCCCACCCTATCCCACATCGCCGAGGTGAGGATCTATTCCCCCGAAGAGTTCATGGTCCTGGACGATACGACGCTTCGTAACCTCGAGATCTTCCGGAACATCAGGGAGAGGACCAAGAGGGGGTCGCTCTTCGAGTTCATCGATCTCACCGCCACCCCCGGAGGTTCGAGGGCCCTCCGGAAGTGGCTGCAGATGCCCCTCATCTCCTCCGAGGAGATAGAGCAGCGCCTCGACGGGGTGGAGGAGCTCTTCGCCGACCCCCTCAGGAGGGGGGACCTGGCGGAGGCGCTGAAGGGGATGGGGGACCTGGAGCGGATCGTCGCCAGGACCACCTGCGGGATCGCGTCCCCAAAGGACCTTCTGGCTCTGAAGGGGGCGATAGAGCGGCTTCCCCGGATCGTCCAGCTCCTGGAAGACGCGAAGTCGCAGATGCTTATTGAGTTGAGGGGTCGGCTCGAGATCGGCCCCCTCGGGGAGGTGGCGGAGCTCGTCGGAAGGGCGATAGAAGACGATCCTCCAACGGGGATCAAAGAGGGGGGGGTGATCCGGGACGGCTACGACCCCGAGCTGGACGAGATTCGGTCGCTCTTGCGGGAGGGGAGGGGCTGGATCTCCCGGATGGAGAGGGAGGAGAGGGCCCGGACGGGGATCAAGTCCCTCCGGGTCGGGTACAACAACGTCTTCGGCTACTACATCGAGGTGACGAGGCCGAACCTCGCCGCGGTGCCGCCGGAGTATATAAGAAAGCAGACCCTGGCGGGGGGAGAGCGGTTCATAACCCCGGAGCTGAAGGAGATGGAGGAACGGGTCCTCTCCGCCCAGGAGAGGTCGTCCTCCCTGGAGGAGGAGCTCTTCTTGAAGATCAGGTCGCAGGCGGCCTGCAGGGGGCGGGAGATCCAGGAGAGGGCCGCGGCCCTGGGGGAGATGGACGCCTTCATAGCCCTGGCCACCCTCGCCGCCGAGAAGGGGCTCATCCGCCCCGAGCTGAATTTGAGGGGGGAGATCTCCATGAGGTCCTCCCGCCACCCGATCCTGGACGCTTCTATGCGGGGGGGGTTCGTCCCCAACGACGTCCACCTCGACGGGAGGGGGAACCGATTCCTAATCCTGACGGGCCCCAACATGGCAGGAAAGTCGACTTTCATGAGGCAGATCGCCCTCGCCGTCATCCTCGCCCAGATAGGCTCCTTCGTCCCCGCCTCCTTCGCCTCCATATCCCCCGTCGATCGGATCTTCACCAGGGTCGGGGCCTACGACGATCTGACCTCTGGCCAGAGCACCTTCATGATCGAGATGACGGAGGTGGCCAAGATCCTCTCCTTTGCCACCTCAAAGAGCCTGATCCTCCTCGACGAGGTGGGGAGGGGTACGAGCACCTTCGACGGCCTCGCCATCGCCTGGGCCATCGCCGAGGAGATCCACAACAAGGTCCGGGGAAAGGCGATCTTTGCGACCCACTACCACCAGCTCACGCAGCTGGCAGGGGTCCTCTCCGGCGTCAAGAACTACAACATGGCGGTGAAGGAGGAGGGGGACTCCGTAGTCTTCCTCCGGACCGTCGTCCCCGGCGCCACCGACAGAAGCTACGGGATCCACGTCGCAAAGCTCGCCGGCGTCCCCGGAGAGGTGGTGGCTCGTGCAAGAGAGGTTCTCCGGGAGATCGAGAGGGAGGCGGTGATCGAGCCCCTGAGAAACGATCGGCGGTCCAGGAGGGCGGGGCCCCGTTACACCCAGCTGATATTCTTCGACGGTCCCGGAGGAGGTGGCGGTGGCGGCGACATTGAAGGTGATGGTAACAGTAACGGTGAAGGCGCCGTCGACGTCGAGGGCGCCCCTCCGGCAACGCTCTTCGAAGATGGACGAAATCGGGACGCTGCGGCCTCCCTCATCGAGGAGATCAGGGACCTGGACCTGAACCTCCTAACCCCCATCGACGCCCTGAACAGGCTCTCGGAGTACCAGAGGAGGCTAGTGGGGGAAGATGGGAAAAATTAAGCTTTTGGACCCCGAGGCCGTCTCCAAGATCGCCGCCGGGGAGGTGATCGAGAGGCCCGCCTCCGTCGTCAAGGAGCTCGTCGAGAACTCCATCGACGCCGGGGCGACGAAGATCCTGGTGGAGGTCGTCGACGGGGGCAAGCGGCTCATCAGGGTCACCGACGACGGCTCCGGGATGGACCGACAGGACGCCTCCATCGCCTTCGAGAAGCACGCCACCAGCAAGATCTCCGGCGCCTCCGACCTCGATAGGATATCTACCTTGGGCTTTCGGGGCGAGGCGCTCTCCAGCATCGCCAGCGTCGCGGAGTCCGTCGACCTGGTGACGAAGGTCAGGTCTTCTGGGGTCGGAGTCGCCGGGACCCACGTCAGGGTCGAGGGGGGGAGGATCGCGGAGGTGGGGGAGGTGGGAGCCCCCGCGGGGACGACGGTGGAGGTCACAGACCTATTCAGACAGATCCCTGCTCGGAGAAAGTACCTCAAGAGCGGGAGGGCGGAGCTGGCGAGGATCACCGAGGTCGTCACCTCTTACGCCGTCATATGCCACCGGATATCCTTCGAACTCTTCTCCGGCGATAAAACGGTCTTCAAATCCGTCCGGTCGGAGAGCTGGAACGATCCGATCCTGAGGATCCTGGGAAGGGAGGTCGCCCGAAACCTCATCTCCATAGAGGCGGAGTCGAAGTCCGTCTCCGTCACCGGGTCTGTCGGAAGAGAGACGATCACCAGGTCCAGCCCCGACTGGATCATGACCTACGTCAACGGCCGGCTCGTCAGGTCAAGGGCCCTCACCAGGGCCGTCGCCGAGGGGTACAGGACCCTCATCCCCACGGGCCGCCACCCCGTCGCCGTCGTCTCCATCAGGATCGACCCCGCAATGGTGGACGCCAACGTCCACCCCGCAAAGACGCAGGTGAGGTTTCTGAAGGAGGAGGAGGTGGCGGCGATGGTCACCGACGCCATCAGGGCCGCCCTCATGAAGGCGGGAGGTGCGGAGCCGCCCAAGACGGCGAAGGGGGCCGCCCCGACGGACCTCTTCGTCCCGGAGGGCGGGACGAAGGCTTCGGCTCCCGGCTTTGAGGCCGCCGGCCCCGTCGTCTCAGGAGAGGCGGGGACGGCCGATGGATCCGATCCCGGTGGCAGAGGGCTCGCATCGGATCTTCAGAGGACCCTCCCCCTATATTCGGGGAGGGGGAGGCTCGACCTGGAGATCGAGGCGGAGCCGCTCCCGGGGGGACTGCGGCTCCTCGGTCAAGCCCTCTGCCTCTACATCGTGGCGGAGGGGCCAGGGGGTCTCGTCCTGGTGGACCAGCACGCCGCCGCCGAGAGGGTCCGCTACGAGAGCCTGACGAAAAAATACGATTCCGGCACCATATCCCAGGAGCTGATCGTTCCGGTCACCCTGGAGCTGTCGCCGAAGGAGGCGGTCCTGCTGGAGGAGTGGGGAGAGGTCCTTTCGGAGATGGGCTTTGACGTCCAGCCCTTCGGCGGCAACGCTTATCAAGTCCGGGCCGTCCCGGCGATAGGGGTGAGGCTCGAGAGCCCCGAGGCGGTCCACGACGTCCTGAGGGATCTCTTCGCCCTGGGGAGGGTCGGGACGGAGGCGACGGCAAAAGAGGAGATCCTCAAGCTCCTCGCCTGCCGAGGCTCCATCAAGGCGGGGCACGATATGGGCTGGAAGGAGATGCACGACCTCCTCCGAAGGCTATTCGCCACCGACAACCCGCGAACCTGCCCCCACGGGAGGCCCACCACCGTCACCCTATCCTTTGCCGAGCTGGAGAAGATCTTCGGCCGGAGGTGATGTGGAGGCGGGTTTCGGATCCTTCATGAGGGCTATCTTAGGCCTCGACATATCCTCCCCGGCCCTGTATCCATGTAGCTCCTGCAGGTCGGCGGCGATGGCGTGCATGATCCGTGCGTTGGGGATATCCATGGGACAGAGCTCCTCGCACTGGCCGCAGTTTATGCAGCTCTCCGCAACATGGGCGTACCTCGTCAGGTGGAACTCGATTCCCGGAGGGATGATCCCCGGAAACGCCGTCATGTAGGGTCCGGTGGTGTTGAAGAGGGCGGGGCAGACCTCGATGCAGGCGTAGCACTTGATGCAGCGGGCCGTCTCCTCGACTATGAAACTCATCCGGTCGGAGCTTCCCTCCAGAAGGGCGAAGTCCTTCTTCTGCTCCTCGTCGGAGAGGTTGACGATCAGATCTTCCCTCCTCTTTCGAGCCTTGATGCAGGCCCCATCGGGTACGCCTACCCCGATGGCTCCGGCGGCCTTCGCCCTCTCGACGAGGTCTCTTCCCCTCTCAGAGCAGACCTCGACGAAGGTCGCCTCCCCCACCAGCTCTTCTCTCACCCCCCAGTTGCCGCAGGCGAGGTCAGCCCCCCTCGGGACCTTCATCTTGCACCTTCTGCAGTTGTCTCTGCGGCCGTAGCCCCCCTTTTCCAGCTCCGGTATCCGAACGGCCCGGTGCTCCCCGCCGACGGTGATGTGAAACCTCCCCTTGTGGATCGTCTCCTCCTCGACGGTCCCGGGGTCGACACCGAAGACTTCG
>JANKMW010000107.1:3451-7020 GCA_024649985.1 Methanothrix sp. | reverse complement strand
ACCAGATCGAAAAGAGCTGGCAAAAAGATCTTGGAAAATAGAAGAGTATCATCGCGGAATAAAACAGTTTTGTGGCGTAGAACGATGTCAAGCGCGGAATGGGAAATCCCAGAGGACACATATACTGTTCTCAATAAGAGCATTTCTGAGATTAGAAGTCGAAAGAATCAGAACTGCTCGAAGCTGGTTCGAGAGCAAGCAAAGTGTCATTCGAAATGCTATAAAAGAATATATAAAATATCTAAATTATAATGTCTCAGCCACGCTAACTGCGTAAGTCCTAACTTTATTGAGCATGTTCTTCCTGGATTGCAGACGCAGTCTCCAGCTCGACCGGAGCTCTCGCCCCTCCCCTAAGATGGGGAGCCTGGCCCGCCCACTCCCAAAAGAGATTGACAGGAGCAATACGCTTAAATACTCCGGTGGCCCTTATTATTTGGGGTGTTAGTTATTAAGGCGATAATGGTACTTCCTCTGCTAGCAGTCGGATTGCTCTGCACAATGGCGGCCGTAGAGGCTTCGGGGTACAAAGATTGGGATCATTCAAAGAAATCTTCACAATGGAAGCATCCCTCCAAAGACTGGCTCAATCCCTGGAACTACGAATCATTTTACAGCCGACCGAGTTATCCCTACGGTTTCTACCCAGGCAGCTACTACTACGACTATTACTACCCCAGCAGCCGCTATTACACCTGGTATTGCTACCCGTACAACTGCCAGTACCCATACTGCCAGTACCCATGCTACTACAGCTATCCCGCCGGGTACCTCTCTGAATTCAGGTATTCATTGGTGGTAGGCTAGAGTTTTTGAGGAGGATAGATATCGGAGGATTCCGTCTCAAATATCCAGAAGAGAAGTCGCAAAAATCGGGGGCGCGGCGATCAGGTCGCCGGAGGCTAAACCTCCTGGTTCTCCGCGGCGATGCTGAGGAGCTTGTGGTTCTGCGACCGTAGGCGAGATCGCCAGTGGCCCACTATTTTCACTTCGTTCGTCTCTGAGATCATCTTCGGACCGACGGCAGAAAACGTCCGCCCCCGACTGCTGGAGACGGTTGGCGGCGGGGGTGTCGGATCTCGCTGGCAGCAGTCCGGAGAGTCGAAAGGTTCAGAAGATACCTCCGATCCCGTTGCCGGTGGGGTTCTCGTGGAACCGGAGGGTCCTCTCCACCTCGAAGGTGCCGGAGAAGGTCTGGCGCTCCGACATATCCTTGTAGAAGATCTTGTGCCACCTGTAGTCGCTCTCCCACGTCCCGTTGAAGCTGGTCGCAACGTCCATTCCCACCATCTGGGCGGGGCTGGCCCTCCTCAGAGCTTCTGCCTCCGCAGGGTCGCTGACCCTCGATCCCGGATCTGTGGATGCGAAGTAGGTGGTCTGGACCCGCTCCATCTCCGTCACCTCGAACGCCTCCTGGACCTGGACGCCGATGCCGCCGTAGAAGGCCCTGGAGTTGATGCTCTTCACCCCCACCATCGGCGTCTCGCCGGAGTAGCTGATCTTGATGTCTTCGAGGAGGTTCAGGGGGACGTTGGAGCCGTCGATCGTCCCCCGGACGTCCCCGGCCCTGTTGGATACGGCGCTCCTGGAGTCCATCTGGAGGGTGCCGTCTCCGTAGACGAAGCTGTAGTACTCAAGCCCCATCCTCCTGTCCACCACAGAGGATCCCACCTCGAAGTACCCGGTCCCCGACGCCCTGACCCTGTTGTAGAAGTCCTCGCTCTGGGCTGGCTCGGAGATGGCCGGGCTCGACGATCCCTCCCCCGTCGCCAGGATGGCGACGAGGAGGAACGCAACTATCATCGCCCCCTTCGTCCCTCTCGCCCCACAAAATCTTTTGGCCTTCTGTATCTCGCTCCTCAATAAAGAATCTGTCGTCTCGTCCGCCCCTCTCGATCCGCCCTCTCTCGCCCAGAGCCCTCTGAACCGCGGAGGCTTTAATAACGAAGCCGACTGTTTTGATTGCTGCAGAAAAGACGCCACGCTGGGGAGTGTCAGCATCATGAGATCGAAATTATTTCTGGTTGTATCGATAGCTCTGCTCTTTGGCCCGGCCGGCTCGGCAGCAGAGGGGACGGCGGACCTGGGTCCCTACGCCGCCACCTTCAGCCTCCCTTCCGACCTCGGCTGCTCCATCGATCCGGCGGAGGAGGTCGGAGGGAAGACTGCCGGAGGGATAGATTACGTCGAAAGGTCGTTCCCGCTGGACTGCGACGGCGGCCGGGTTTTGATGGAGGTGACGAGCTACAGCGATCCGGTCCCGGCCGGAGACCGGGAGACCAGGGCCCTCAGCCGAAAGGCGCCCTGGACGATGGCTTACATGAACGTGGAGACGAAGGAGAAGCTCGTAGACCGCCAGACGGGCCATCATTCGACCTTCCACCAGGTCTCGGGGGGAGAGGTTCATCAGGTCGCCTACTGGCTCGACAGGTATCTGGCCCCCGGGGACTATCTTGGGAAGACCTCCTGCGTCATATCCTCAAGCCTCCCCTGGCCGGCGACAAAAGAGCTCTTCGAGACCTTCCGTCTCGAAAAGAAGGCAGAAGGGGCCGAGAGGCCGTCGACGATGGAGAAGGTGACGGCAGGCAGCTATGCCGTCTCCTTCGACCTGGGGGATCTCAACTACACCTTCACCGAGATCCCTGCCCCCCAGGAGGACGGGGATATGGGCCTTGAGAATTACAGGATCGTCCTCGACGAGGCAACGAGGGCTGCGACCATCGAGATCACCGGCTACGACGGCTTGAGGATGGTGAACCTGGGCACTGAGAAGCTCCTAGCCGAGGCTCACCTCCGGACGAAAGGATACATCGGCAATAACGTCTCGGAATGGACCGTCGGCGAAAGTCCGGCAGTTCTGGGGGTAGGGGAGGACAGAGACCACCAGATCCTTTACGTGGCGATCTTCTGGCCGGACCAGGTCGTGACGGATGAGGGTCAGACCATGGGAACGACGAGGTGCCTGGTGGAGTCGGGCCTTCGGTGGGATCCGACGGAGAGGCTCCTTTCCACCCTACGGGTGGAGAGGAGAGAGGACCTCTGAGCGGTTTTGAGATCTCGGGGGAGGATATGAGGCGGCTTTTGGTGGGGTTCCTCCTCGCCCTCCTTCTGGTGCTGGAGGCTTCCTCTTCCGACGAGCGGGAGGTCTTTCAGCAGATCGACGAACTCGCCCTGAACGCTCCGGCGGAGGCGGAGTCCTCCCTCGAAGATCTCGCCCGTTACCTCGGCTCCGGGGCCAGGGACGACGAGGAGCGGGCTCGGGCGATCTACCGGTGGATCACCGCCAATATCGATTACGACGTCGAGGGTTTTACAGGCGGCTGCGTCGGAGGCGGCTGGAGGGTCCGGACCCCGGAGGAGGTGCTGGAAGAGAGGAAGGGGGTATGCAGCGATTATGCCGCCCTCTTCTCGAGCCTCTCTGAAATCTCGGGGCTCGATACGGTGGTGATCAGAGGTCGCGGGAAGGGGGGAGGCTACTTCGTCGGCTCCAAGATGCCGGAGTCGATCAACCACGCCTGGAACGCCGTCAGGATCGATGGAGAGTGGAGGCTCGTCGACGCGACCTGGGG
>JANKMW010000107.1:0-3441 GCA_024649985.1 Methanothrix sp. | reverse complement strand
GCTCTGGCCACCTGGACCCCGGGGGGGGTTTCGTCGAACGGTTCGAGGAGTTCTACTTCTTCACCCCCCCCGAGGAGCTCATCTGGACCCACCTCCCCGAAGATCCGGCCTGGCAGCTTCTGGATCCGCCGATATCAAGGGACGAGTTCCAGCGGCTCGTTTACGCAAAGCCCGCCTTCTTCAATAACGATATGAAGATCTTGGGACCCGAAGGGGGTACCATCGCCTCCGACGATGGGGCGACGGTCTCCCTCTCCGTCCCCCAAGACGTGAGGGTCGCCGCCCATCTCCTCGATGGGGCGGAGAGGGAGCTTCCGGCGAGGTTCGCCCAGGTCCAATGGTCCAACGGCGGGGTCGTGGTCAGGGCCGCCCCTCCCGGCCCCGGAGAATACACCTTGCGCATCTACTCCAGGAGGGTGGGCCAAGAGGAAGATCAGGAGAGAGATGCGTACGACTGGGCTTTAGACTATAGGGTCGTGGCGGGCCCCAACTCCACAAGAGAGAGGGGGCTTCCGGTCGTCTGGGACGCCTTCTGGGATATGGGCCTCGAAACTGCGAGCCATCCCGAAGGGCTCATCGACTCGGGGTCGGAGTTGAAGGTGACCCTCTCCGCCCCCGGTGATATCCTCCTCCTGGCGCGGCTCCTGGACGGAGAGGGGCGGCCCCTCTCCGAAGACCGGACCCTCGCCCAGAGGGAAGAGGAGGGATACACCGTCAGGGCGGCCTTCCCTAAACCCGGAGAGTACGCCCTCAAGATCTACGCGAAGGAGAAGGGGGATCTCGGGGGCGAGTACGCCTCGGCGATCGAGTACGCCGTTCTGGCCGAATCCGGGTCGGAGGCGGCGGGGTACCCCCGGACCCTCGTAACCTTCGCCGAGGCCGGATGCAGGCTCATCCGCCCCCCGGAGGGTAGGCTTCCTGCCGGAACCCCCCAACGGTTCGAGCTGATTGTACCGGGAGCAGAGACGGTGGCAATAATAAACGACGGTAACCGGACCATCATGACCCGGGATGGGGAGACGTTCCGGGGCGAGGTGACCCTATCGGCGGGAGACGCCAGTCTGGCGGCCCGGTTTCCGGGAGAGTCCAGCTACGCCGTCCTTCTCGTCTACTCCGTAGGAGGACGATAGCTCCAGTCGATGGTTCATTCATCCCTCACGTACCGCACCCCCACCGGCGCCGATCCGTCGTCGACGATGACCATGGTATCCGAGAGGCGGTTGAAGAGCCGCTGCCCCGACCCCGCATCGCGATCCAGCCGATGAGGCAGTCGAGGGGGAGGAGGAAGGCCTTCCCGAAGGGCTCGATGGCGGCCCGGGGGAGGTCTCTTCTCCTCGCCCCGCCGGCCGGTGACCTTCAGCCCCGACCTGGTCAAGGTGAACTTTGGCATTAACGACATGTATTCGGGGATCCGGTTCGGCGAGGGCATACCCCTCGAAGGCCTGATCCTCCCGGGGCTCCACCACCTGAACGAGTTGGCGTATAAGATCATCGCCGAGGAGCTGATGCGCTTCTTCTAAAGTGACAGCCTCCGAACGCCCTCCATCTCCCCCCGAAACTTCACGATTTGCCTTCCATCGAGTCGACTAAGGCGTTCCACCTCCGGACGTCCTCCACCTTCTTCTTCACGATTTCTCTATCCAGATCCGTCTTATGTTCTTTCTTTGCCAGGATATCCCGCAAGTCCAGAAGGGACCTGATGACGGCGGCAGTCTCCTCGTAGATCCGGTGCGCCTCTTCGCGGGTGAGCCGCGCCTCCTTCAGCCTCTCCTCGTCGGCTGCCTCCTTCGCCTTCAAAACCTCGATCAGCTCTTTTGCCACCGTCTCCTCCTTCTCTGAGAGGTCCGAGAGGTGGATCAGCCTCCAGATGAGGTGGCGCAGGTCGACGGTCCCCGCGGCGGGGTGGACTTCGGGCGGGAGGTCGGCGGGGCCGATCCGGTCTCTTGCCATCTCCTCCCTCAGGAGGTCGGGGTCGATCTCGAGCCGGTCGGGGTCCTGGACCCCGACCCAGACGAGGGTCCTGTGGAGGTTGGCGAGGAGCCGGTCTCTCTCGGCCTCGGTGAGGAGGTCGGCTGGAGCGGGAGATTCGGGCGGTGGGGGGTTTGGGGGCATGAATCTATCCGCGACTTCTTTCCTGTAACTTCTTATTTCGGCTATAGTTAAAGGTTGTCTGAGTTGCGTGGTATTTCTTTTTGGGATTTGTGTGGGAAAAGATCGCTGCGTTAGTTCTTTTTGATTTAATTTATTCGCTATCTCTAATACGGTAAACTTTTAAGTGTAAATACATAATAGATGCATTTATGGAGAACGATAGCGACATAGTTCAGTACCATTGGCAAGTATCATTCCATTTTACACCATCTTTGAGAGAATCTGAAATCATTAATATTTATGACCCAATCGAATGTGAAAATAGGGCCATAGAGTTCAAGGTAATTGACGAAGAGAATGAAAAAAGAACACAAGTAACTGTCGACTACAAGACCAATAAAATTGATGAAGTGTTGCCGGACTCAAAAGCGAAATATGAATATGCAGAAGAAACAAAAGCACGCAAATATGCATTATTTTTTCAAAATTTGATTCTAGAACGTATGATTTATCAACGTGCTTTTAAGCCAGTTGAGATTATAAGAGTTTCAAAGCCGATATTGCTAAATGAAAAGGAACTGGAAGATGCTGGTTTAATGGGAAAACGCCGATTTGGGATGAGTGTTTTAACTGCAAAATATAATATTCTAACTGTTGGAGATTCAATTGGAGAAAGCCATAACTTCTGGAAACAAGGGATCTCTAAAGAAATTAATGGTAAGGCTAAAGATGAAAGTATGATTTACGCAATTGGTGAATTACTCCATTTGGCTAAAATAGAGGCCGGCGAGATGGCAACCTTCATCTTAACTTGGAACGCATTCAATTGGATGTATGCGCATTTTGGTACTATTACTAATAGTAAAAACAGAAATGACCAAGCTAAAATGTTTAAAAATATTATTAGAAAACTGATGACGCAGAATGACGTAAACTACATTAAGCAACATATGTCATCAGATCTATTAAACAGTTTGATCTCATACAATATAATACTTAAGGGTGGGACGAATGTCTCACAAATACTTAAATCTAAAATGGAACGTTCTTCTTCTGATATCGAGGTTATCATTTCTGTATTAGAATGCATATACGGTGTGAGAAACCAGATTTTTCACGAAGGTCCATCACAAGAAATAACCTCAGAAGAATTAGCTTTGCGAGCGAAGATTTGTAACTCTATGCTAGCGCCCATAGTGACAACTTGTTTGAAAAATTTCATTAATTATAAATCGTGATATGATGTCATCCAAACCAAGCGCCCTATTTGTCTGCACCAACAACTTCGCCCGCTCGCGAGAATACCGAGGGTCTCCTGCACCACCTGCACGGCGATTGTTACGATGTCAG
>JANKMW010000106.1 GCA_024649985.1 Methanothrix sp. | reverse complement strand
GCAAGTCTTGGCGATGAAGTGGGAAGCCCTACCCTTTAGGGTAGGGTAGTTCACAGATTCTTCCTTAGAAAGAGCATTCAGGGGATGGCTTTCTCCATCCAGAGATCGCTGGCCTACCCTCGTCCCCGGACCTCCGACAGTCTCAAGGCTGCAGGGCAATCTCTAAATCCAAACCGGCCCCAACTGATATCAGATCCGTTTTGATTAATAGAGGGTGCTTTTCGATGATCTTAAAAACGATCTTTCTGGGGCTGGAGGCGGGAGGAAAGTCGATCGTCATAATGAACGGAGACGACGCGGAGCGGCTGGGGGTCCTCAGCCTCGGAAGGGTGGCTATCCGGTTCAACGGGGAGGAGAAGACGGCGATAGTCCATAAATCCTCAAAGATGGTGGATCCGGGAACGATAGGCGTCTGCAAAAAGGTCTGGAGAGGCCTCGGCCTCGCCGAAAGGTCCGAGGTCGAGGTGGAGGCTGCGGCCTTCCCCGACTCCCTCTACTTCATAAGAAACAAGCTAGCCGGAAGAAAGCTAGGCCGCGACGAGATCCTGGAGATCGTCGAGGATACCGTCGACGAGAAGCTCAGCGACGTCGAGCTGAGCGCCTTCGTCACCGCCCTTCACAGCTTCGGCCTCGACCTCGACGAGGCGACGTACCTCTCCCTGGCCATGATCGAGACGGGCAGGACGATGAAGCTCGACGGGGGTCCCACCGTCGACAAGCACTCGATCGGGGGAGTGCCGGGGGACAAGACGACCCTCCTCGTCGTTCCAATCGTCGCCGCCGCCGGGCTATTGATCCCCAAATCCTCTTCCCGGGCGATCACATCCCCGGCAGGGACGGCGGACAGGGCGGAGGTCCTGATGCCGGTGACCCTCGACCTCGACGAGATGAGGAAGGTGGTGGAGAGGACCGGAGGCGCCGTCGTCTGGGGGGGGGCCGTCCATCTAGCCCCCGCCGACGACATCTTCGTCAAGGTCGAGTACCCCCTCTCCATCGACCCCCTCCTCTTGCCGTCGATCATGTCGAAGAAGAGGGCCGTCGGCGCCGACCTCCTCGTCGTCGACATCCCCACCGGCAGGGGAGCCAAGATGAAGACGATCGGTGAGGCGGACCTCCTGGCAAAGGACTTCATGGAGATCGGAAGCCGCCTGGGGATAACCGTCCGCTGCGCCGTCACCTACGGCGAGGAGCCGATAGGAAGCGCCATCGGCCCCGCCCTGGAGGCGAGGGAGGCCCTGGAGGCTCTGATGAACCGGGGAACCGCCCCCGACCTCGTCGACAAGGCTACGGCCATCGCCGGGATGATCCTGAAGATGGCGGGTAGGTCCGACGGGAAGGCCCTGGCGGAGGAGATCCTCAGCTCCGGCCGCGCGGAGGAGAAGATGAGGGAGATCATCGCCGCGCAAGGTGGAGACCCGGATATCGCCCCCGAGGATATAGCCGTCGGCGAAGAGCGGCTCACCGTAAAATCCGGAAGGTCCGGCACCGTCCTCTGGATAAACAACTCGTCGGTCGCCGAAGTGGCGAAGGCTGCGGGCTGCCCCAAGGACGCGGGCGCCGGGATCCTCCTTCACAAGAAGATCGGGGACGTTGTAGGCGAGGGCGAGCCGCTCTTCACCATCATCGCGGAGAGGGGGTCAAACCTGCGGCGCTCCCAGGAGAGGCTGGAGAAGGCGAGGGTTTTGGCCGTCGGCGACAGGATGGAGATGCTCATCCATGAGGTGAAGGAGAGGCCGGTCGTAAAGAGGAGCTTCACCCTGGATAGGTGAGATCCTTGACGAATTGGCACCTGGACCAACGAGCCTACTGGACGATGGGGTGCCGGGGCGGAGGCTTCGCCACCCAGTCAAAAGATCCCCGACCCAAAGATCATACCATCATCCATACCGCCGCTCCCACCACCGCCCCGAAGAGGGTCGCCACGAGGTTGACCCCGTTGTTGGTGAGCAGCCCCCTCGCCTGGAAGGTCGCCCCCAGGAGGCTGTCGAAGTTCGTCCCGAGAAAGCCGCCGGCGAGGGCTGCGGCGATCCCCCAGGCCCCGGCCATCCCCGCCGCCACCGCCAGGATGCCGGTGAAGAGGGAGCCGCAGATCGACGCCGTCTGGCCCAGGAGGGTGACGCCGCCGTCGACCCCCGGCTCGACGGTCCGAAAGGTGGTGATCATCCTCGGCCTCGACCTCGCCGTCTCGCCGATCTCGCTAGCCAGGGTGTCCCCGGTGGCGGTGGCGACAGACCCCAGGAAGGCGAAGGCGAAGAGGTCGGAGCCGTAGACCCCATAGAGGATCGCCATCGCCAGGGGGACGAGGCTGTTGCTGTAGACGTTCTTGTACCCCCGGACGCCGCCCCGGGACTGGGCGATCCGCAGCTTCTGCTTTCTCGCGTACTTGTACCTGGTGAAGCCGCTGCCCAGGAGGTAGAAGGAGAGGAGGATGAGAAACCAGACGATGTCGGCGAAGAAGATGACCAGGAGGCAGACTATCACCATGGAGATGACCGCCTCGGCGTCGGCGGCCTTCATCCTGTAGGCCCCTATCCCAAGAGCAAGGGCGAAGACGTATATCCCAGCCATGTATTGGATATCGGGAAGAGGATAGTCGAAGCTGAAGAGCCACATCACCATGCAGGAGCCGAAGGGGACTGCGAAGTCCCTCTCTCCCCTCTTAGATGCTGAGTGGAGGAAGGCACCGGAGAGCCCCCCCAGGGTCGCGAGGAAGAGGGCCCTCTCGGGATCGGCGCCGATGGCAGGAGGTCCGGTCCAGATGATGGCAAGAACGCCGACGGCCGTCGTCGTCGCCAGATATACCAGGCTCCTTCCCAGATCCCTGAAGATCCCAGAGGCTCCGGCTGCAAGAGCCCCGAAGGTGGGGGCGACGAAGGATACCGCCACCAGGTAAAGGGGGAGCTCGATATCCGTCGATCGGAGGCCGAAGGAGAGGAGGAAAAGGCCGTAGCTGAGGAGGAGGAGGGAGGCGAGGGATGCGGAGAGGACCCTCGTCTTACGCTCCGCGAGGAAGATCGCCAATAGGGGGATCATGGGCAATAGGGGGATTACGGTGTAGACCCCGACGTAAGGAAAGAGCAAAACCGTCATCCCTGCCCCCATCCTCGCCACCGTCTCTCTCTTCACGGTCCGTCAGTTGAACTCGATCACAAAAATACTTTCTCTATTCGAGCCGGTACAGAAGGGCTATATGATCAGAAGAGTTTGGGAGATGCTGCTGGAAAGGGAGATCAGGATGGGATCGGCCCCCTCATCCGTAGCCCTGGTCATATCAAAAGAGGCGATGGCTCCCCGCTGGTGGAGGAAGGTAGGCGATGTCGCCGGATGGTGCACCTCCCTGGATATCCGTGAGGCTACGATCTTTGCAGCAACGTCCGGCGCCGGGAGAGGTAGAATTGGGTCCGCGGAGGCGGCGGCGGCGGAGCTCTCAAAGCTTCCTGCGAAGGGGCGCCTCCTCTTCGAGGAGGGTGAGATCTCCTTCGGGAAGGGCGGCCCCCTGGATCTGGTCGTCTCCCTCGGCTGCAGCGGAAAGGCGGAGGTGACCTCTGCTATCAGGTCGGTCCTCGAAGACGTCTCGTCCGGACTCATGGATCCCCAGGATATAGACGAGACGACGATCGAGGCCCGGCTCCGATTGAAGCAGCGGCCTGACCTATTGATAAGGATTGGGGGGCGAGAGCTGAGCGACTTCATGATCTGGCAGTCTGCCTACTCCGAGCTCTACTTCATCGACCGCTCCTGGGAGAGCCTTGAAAAGGTCGACTTTCTCAGGGCGGTCAGGGACTACCAGAGGAGGGAGAGGAGGTTTGGGAAGTGATCAGCCTTCCAGATTCAGGTCGGCTAAAGGAACGGGGCTGAGGTACTCCGGGGGGACGTTCTCCGAGATCACTATGTTCTCGCTCACCGTCATCATCTTCACCCCAGCCCTCTGAGCCGCCTCTGCGTCGACCCTGATCACCCGGGGGCTCTTCGTCCTGAAGGTGCCGACATGCCAGGCCTTCTCGGGGGCGGTGGAGAGGTGGACGTAACGCTGGGTCGCAGCCTTCAGCCCCACCTCCAGGATCCTGTCCGCCTCCTCCTCGTTTGCTCCGTAGTAGAGAGAAGAGAGCTCATTTGGAGGATAGTCCAGGTCCACGTCTACCGAATGGCCGTACTTAGCCCTGATCTTCCCCTCCCTGATCTCGTACCTCTCTTTGGGATCGGACTGGACGAGGGAGATGACTAGCCTTTTATTTGCCCAGCGGTACCTGGTGCCGATCGCCTCGGAGAGGTCGTCCAAGTCGACCCAGCCTCTGGGGCTCATCTCCAGCCCCATGTCGTCAGGGAAGTGTCTGAGGGCGCCAGCCACCAGCCTCCCGAGCTTCTCGCTCCTCTCATCATCGAGGACGGCCTCTCCGACGGCGCCGCATTCGCAGGCTTCTCCCCGGAAATAACCGTGTTCTGGGCATCTCTTGATCACGTTTCTCTCCTCCTGCCAGAATAGAAGATCGCCCTGTTGATAAATATTCCTGAATGCGAGATAACAGGTACCAGTCCAGACATTCTGTCGACAGGTCCAAACCCAGACATTCTCTCGGCCGGTGGCGAGCCGCTCCGAGAATTCGGTCGTCTTCTGCCGGGGGGCGGCCGTTCCCCGCAGAAACCGGGATATCTCCCAGTCGTTGAAGGTGGTCATCGGTCCTGGGCAAAGGCTGAAATAGAATTTGAGCCCTGATATTCGTTCATGCTGGATTTGGAGAAGATCGAGAGACTGCTACAGACCGGCGACCTTCTTGATCTCGAGGACGAGGAGCTATCCGCAAGGCTTGAGACGTTCTTTCAGACCCAAGAGGAGCGGGACCGCCAGATATCAGAGACCCTGAAAAACCTTCTGGCTGAGGTGGACGATCTGCTAGTCCTCTCCGACGACCTGGAGCTTCTCGACCCCCATGGCAGGTGATCCCCTTTGGAGACGCTGCCAGACGTTCAGGCCTGTCAACCGGAGTATCCGATAAACCTCACCCGCGTAGGCCTCACCGGGGTCAAGAAGCTGGTGAAGGTCCTCCGGGAAGATGAGGGACGACCGATAGTACTCATATCCAACTTCGAGGTCTTCGTCGACCTTCCCTCCGACCGGAAGGGGGCGAACCTCTCTCGAAACTTCGAGGTTATAGACGAGGTCCTGGAGGGGGCTATAAACGAGCCGGTCTACGTCATCGAGGAGCTCTGCGGCGAGATCGCCCGCCGGGTCTTATCCAAACACGAGTACGCCACCCGGGCCGAGGTGAAGATGAAGAGCGAGTTCATCGTCGAGAGGAGCTCTCCCGTCACCAGGACCCCCGGCCAGGAGGTGGTGGACATCTTCGCCGAGGCCGTCGCCAGGGAAGGCCACGTAAGAAAGCTGGTGGGTGCCGAGGTGGTGGGGATGACGGCCTGCCCCTGCGCCCAGGAGATCATGAGGGACCAGGTGAGACGGGAGCTGGCGACCCTGGGGCTCACCCCTGAGGAGGCCTTCGAGTTTGCCGGGAGGCTTCCCGTTGCGACCCACAACCAGCGGGGCCGGGGGATGATCTCGATCCAGGTATGCGACCGACGGTGCGTATCCCTCGAAGAGATCATAAAGATCATCGAGAGGTCCATGAGCTCCAGGGTCTTCGGCCTCCTGAAGCGCCCCGACGAGGCGGTCGTCGTCCAGAGGGCCCACAGCAACCCCAAGTTCGTAGAGGACTGCGTCAGGACGATGGCCCAGAAGGTCGTCGAGTCCTTCAAAGACCTCCCCGACGACGCGGTGGTCATCATGAAGCAGATAAACGAGGAGAGCATCCACCAGCACAACGCCTTCGCCGAGAGGTCAGCAACCATGGGGGAGCTGCGGGCTGAGCTGGGGGCTGAGGAGACGGCGGGCTGCTGCGCCTCCACACCGTCCCCTTCCCCCTCCACTTCCACCCCCACCTCCACCGCTGCCTCATCCACCTCACCCTCACCCTCTTCAAAGATCGATTCAGAGGTGCAGACTAAATGACGGATAAGAAGATTGAGCTGATGGGAGGCTGCCTATCAGCCCTCCTCGCCGAGAAGGAGATCATAGCACGCTACGAGCTCCTCCAGAGGGTCTACGACTGCGTCCGGAGGGCCGACCTCACCGCCGAGGAGAGGGTGGAGCTGCAGGCCATCCTGGGAAATAAACACATTGCATCGGCTATATTCTTCAACGTCCTCTCCGGCGAGCCGATATTCATCAACCTCCCCAAGCTCGACAGCGTGATGAACATCAACGACAGAATGTTCCACTTCGTCCACACCGGAGGCTACACCGACCCCGACTTCGCAAGGGCCTATGAAAAGTTCAAAAGCTCAGAGGGGGAGCTGGATGGGCTGGTGAGGCTGAACCTCGCCGACCTCCTCACAGAGTTCATGGGACGGGCGGGCTACGCCCTCGCCGACGGCTCCTCGGGGAAGCTCACCTTCAATGGTCCCGGAGATAGGAGGCTCGACTTCAGGATCTTCACCTCCATCCAGGAGGTGGAGCTGGTGGAGGGGATGGAGGAGTCCGTCGTCATCGTCCCCCACGCCGAGAGCCCCGGCCCCTTCATCTCCTTCTTCCAGGAGAAGGGCAAGGAGGTGGAGGAGGGGCAGATCAAGGTCTGGGTCGCCAACATGGAGCAGGGGACGATCGACCCCTTCATCGGCTACCCCAAGGATATGGCGATCTACAAGCAGTTCAAAAACCCCCGGATGGCGATGATGGTCAAGACGAACTGGGGGCGGAGGATGGAGTAGGGGCGGGGCTGTCGGCGCATTCAATTCCCTTTAGATTATTTCTTGGCGATAAGCAAATTTACTGCATTGAAATTATTTTTCGTTATCGTGGTGTCGGCATGAAGCCGTTGAACTCCGAGATCCAGCTGGCTCATGACCTTCAGAGCGATATCGTTGAAGAGTTCCGTCGGACCGTAGGCGTAAATCGCATCAAGGGTCCTGCCGAGGGCATCATCGTTCAGGTCTGCGGCGGTGACACCTTCACCAAGCAACCTCTCGACAGGAAGCTTCTCGTAAA
>JANKMW010000105.1 GCA_024649985.1 Methanothrix sp. | reverse complement strand
CCTGCACCTACGGGGCCCTGGGCGCCTTCTCCACCGGGATCGGGAGCACCGATATGGCCTCTGTCTTCGCAACAGGAAAGCTCTGGTTCATGGTCCCCGAGACCCTCCGTCTCAGGGCCGAGGGAACCCTCCAGAGGCTCGTCACCTCCAAGGACGTCGTCCTGAGGATGATCGGCGACGTCGGCGCCGACGGCGCCACCTACAAGGCCTGCGAGTTTGCGGGCTCCGCCGTATCGAGGATGTCGGTCCCAGAGAGGATGACGATGGCCAACATGGCGATCGAGATGGGCGGAAAGGCGGGGCTCGTCGACCCCGACGAGACGACGTACCGGTACATCGAAGAGAGGGTCGGGAGCTTCGACCGGAAGAGTGCCCTCCACGGCGACGAGGACGCCGTCTTCGATGAGAAGATCTGGGATGTCAGCTCCCTTCCTCCCCAGGTCGCCGTCCCCCACAACGTCGACCACGTCGTGGCGGCGAGCGAGCTTGCCGGCACCAGGATCGACCAGGTCTTCCTCGGCTCCTGCACCAACGGGAGGTTCGAGGACCTCGCCCTCGCCGCCGAGGTGATGAGAGGCGAGCCCCTCGCCCGGGGGGTGCGGATGGTGGTGATCCCCGCCAGCAGGACCGAGTACATGAAGGCCCTCCGGGCGGGGCTCGTGGAGACGTTCATGGAGGCGGGCGCCACCGTCGAATCTCCCTGCTGCGGCCCCTGCATGGGCGGAAGCTTCGGCCTTCTGGGGGACGGGGAGGCCTCCCTCTCGACGTCCAACAGAAACTTCCAAGGAAGGCAGGGGAGCCCCAAGGCCCGGGTTTACCTCTCCTCCCCGGCGACGGCTGCCGCGGGGGCGATCACCGGCGAGATCACCGACCCCAGAGAGATCTGATCCGGAGGGCTTGGGCCGGAGTGGATCATGAAAGTCGCCTTCAAGCTCGGCTACCTCGGAAGGAACTACCACGGCTTTCAGCTCCAGCCGGGCGTGCCGACGGTCCAGGCAGTCGTCGGCGAGGCCCTCCGGTCTTTAAAATTAAACGACGGCAGCTTCTGCTACGCCGGGAGGACCGACAGGGGGGTCTGTGCCCTCTCCCAGGTGATCGACTTCTACATCGATCCAGCGAGGGCGGATCTGGCGGTTCCGAGGGTCTTAAACAGCAGGCTTCCCCCGGACGTCTGGACCTGGGCGGTCGCCTCCGTCCCCGAGAACTTCAGCGCAAGGCACGCCGCCCTCTGGCGGGAGTACAGGTACATCCTTCCAAGGGACGACGGCATCGAGATCGATCTCATGCGGGAGGCGGCCCGGACGCTCCTGGGCGTTCACGACTTCCGGAACCTCTCGTCGGAGAAGAGGGGGCCCTCCACCCGGAATCTTATGAAGATCGAGGTGACCGAGGAGAAGGGGTCTGTCGTCATGGATGTAAGAGCTGACGGCTTCCTCTGGAATATGGTCAGGAAGATCGCCACAGTTCTGGTGATGGTCGGCTCAAATGAGCGAGATATAGAGTGGGTTCGCAGCTTGTTGGATCCCGCGACCAACTCTGGAGTCCCTCCAGCCCCCGCCGAGGGGCTGATACTGATGGACGTAGGATACCAGGGGATCGATTGGAAGATGGAGCCCTACTCCATGAGGATGGCAAATGAGAGGCTCACTGCCGTTTGGAAAAGAGATGCGGCCCTGGCGGAGGCGACTGAGGTCCTCGCCAGGTCCATGGTCGTATGAAGCCGGTTCAGAGGATGATCTCGATCCCCAGCTCTTCTGCCAGCTCTTTGTAGCGGTTCCGGATGGTGACCTCCGTCACCCCGGCTACGTCCGCCACCTCCCGCTGGGTCCTCCGGTCGCCGCAGAGGATCGATGCGATGTATATTGCCGCCGCCGCCACCCCCGTGGGGCCCCGGCCGCTCGTCAGCTCCTTCTCCGCCGCCTGCCGTAGGATCTCGATCCCCTTGGCCTGGACCTCGCCTTTGAGGCTCAACCCGGAGCAGAACCGGGGTATGTAGTCGATGGGGCTTGTGGGCATCAGCTTCAGGGCCAGCTCCCGAGAGACGAATCTGTAGGTTCTCCCGATCTCCTTTCTGCTGACCCTGGAGACCTCGGCGATCTCGTCTAAGGTCCTTGGGACATTGCACTGCCGGCATGCGGCGTAGAGCGCCGCTGCGGCGACCCCCTCGATGGATCTTCCCCGGATCAGGTTCTTGTCGACGGCCTTTCGGTATATTACGGCCGCCGTCTCCCTGACGTTCCGGGAGAGGCCCAGGGCCGATGCCATCCGGTCCAGCTCCGATAGAGCGAAGGCTAGGTTCCTCTCGGTGGCGTTGCTGACCCTGATCCTCCGCTGCCATTTTCGGAGACGGTAGAGCTGGGCCCTGTTCTTGGATGATATCGTCTTGCCGTAGGAGTCCCGGTTCCTCCAGTCTATCATCGTCGAAAGCCCTTTGTCGTGGATGGTGTAGGTCATAGGGGCGCCGACCCTCGACCTCTTCATCCTCTGGTCGTGGTCGAAGGCCCGCCACTCAGGCCCCTGGTCGATGAAGTTCTCGTCTATGACGAGTCCGCAGTCGGAGCAGACGAGCTCCGCCCTCTCGTAGTCGTGGACGAGGGCATGGCTGCCGCACTCTGGACATTCGACAATGAACTTCTCGAACTCGTCCACCTTCTCCTTCTCTCGCCTGAGCTTGATCTTCTCCTGGATCTTCTCCTTCTCAGACCGTTCTATCTCCCTAATCTTTTCTATTTCTTCCACCAAATCCGCGCTCCTCGAAATAGAGTTTTTTCCCCAGGTAAACCGATGCATCGACGTTCCGATAAGGCTTGACGACGATGTACGGCCGATCTGCGGGACCGAATACGTCAAAAACCCGGCCGATTCCGGCTTTCTTCTGATCTACCACGACAGAATTGATCTTCGGAATCTCTTCTTTCCTTTCGCCAGTTGAGGGCTCTCCTCTCACAATCAACTTCTTCTGAACGAAATGATGGGTGGTGCCCAACCTTTTCAACAGGTCACCTCAACCTCCTCTGTTCGGGTTGATCTTATATAAAGGTTCCGCAAACATTTTATTTGATGAGTTTTCACCCTCAGACTCAAAGTTTATCTCCTCGGAGGGACGTCCGTAGCTGTTATGTTCGAAAGGCTTCCAACCGTCCCCACATCCCAGGAGCTGGTGGACCGGGCCTTCAGAAGGTCGAAGAGGGCGGCTTCGAGCCAAAATAAGGACGAAGCGATGCTGATGACCGCAGGGAACATCCTCTCAGACAATCTGGCAAATTTGGTCCGAAAGTACCCCTCCTTCATGAACATCCCCCCCTTCTACCACGACCTGGCCGACGCCGTGGTGGGGGTGGACGATATGAGGATCCACCTCTCTCGGGTCACCTGGGCCGCCTCCCAGATCCGGACGATCACAAAGGACCACCTGACCAGGATGAAGGGGACGGTGGATAAGCCGTCCGTCAGAAGGGCGGCCTTCGGGAGGATGGCCTCGGTGATGAAGTCCATCGAGCCGGACCTCCTGTTCCTCAACGACGCCCGCCAAAAGCTCAGGTTCATGCCCACCGTCGACCCCGACGTCCCCACCATCATCGTCGCGGGTTACCCCAACGTCGGCAAGTCCAGCTTCATGATCTCCGTCACTGGGGCGAGGCCCGAGATCGCCAGCTACCCCTTCACCACGAAAGGGGTGGGGGTGGGCCATTTCATCCGGGATCATCAGAGGTACCAGGTGGTGGATACACCGGGGCTTCTGGACCGGCCCCTATCCCAGAGGAACGAGATAGAGCTCCAGGCTATAGCCGCCCTCCGACACCTTCGGGGAGCCGTCCTCTTCATCCTCGACCCCAGCGAATACTGCGGCTTCTCCCTTGAGGAGCAGCTGAGACTCCTCTCCGACGTGAGGGGCTGGCTTCACCTTCCCGTCCTGGTGGTGTCCAACAAGAGCGATCTATCAGATTACGGGGGGGCGGATATGACCATGTCCACCCAGAGCGGCGCCGGCGTCGCCGAGGTCCTGGATCGGATGGTGGAGATGCTGGGCGAGGTGGACAAAGAGGAAGGAGAATCAAGAGAAGAGTAGCCGCGACCCTCAAAGGGATGAGGGAGATCTCTCCCCCCCTTCAGGCCGTCTGTTTGATGATGTAGTTGACCATCGCCGGCGAGAGCTTCGACTCCCAGGAGATCCTCGACGAGATCTCTTCGACCTTCAGCCCCTCAGACTGAAGATCGTTTATCCTTTCGATCGTCTCGTTGTCGACTACGTAATACTCGTCGATATCCTTTCTGTGCCCCCAGACGTCCCCCTCGATGATCTCCACCCCCTGAGTCTCCAGGAAAGCCCGGCCTGTCTGGGGCATATTCTTGTAGTAGGTGGGGGGGACCTGGACCGCCCGGAGGCGGGGGCTAGCCTGCAACAGCCTGAACATGTCGGTGCTGGAGGCCCTGAAGGCCAGGTGAACCGTCAGATCGTTCCTCGTGAGATCCTTTATGTCGTCCTTGGAGCTTACTATCCTGATCTTCATCATGGTAACCGCAACCAAATTATGACAAATTTATATATAGTCCTGCATCGCCTTCTAAAAAGGTGGGACCCGCCCTTCGGAGGTCTCGAAGAGCCCTTCTCCCATCTCAGGCCGCCTGTTTTACCATGTACTTGACCATGGAAGGCGAGAGCTTAGATTCTCTCGAGATCATCCCGGCGATCTCGTCGACGTTTATCCCATCGGACTGGAGATCGTTAATTCTTTCAATCACCCTGTCTTCGACGGTGTAATATTCGTCGATATCCTTTCTGTGCCCCCAGACGTCTCCCTCGATGATCTCCACGCCCTGCATCTCCAAGAACATCTGGCCTGCGTGGGACATAGTCTTGTAATATGAAGAGGGGACCTGGATCGCCCTGAGCCTGGGACAGGACTGGAGGAGCTTGAATATGTCCGTATTGGAGGCTCTGAAGGCCAGGTGTATCATATGTTCGTTTCGGTTAAGTTCGCCGATCTCTTCCTTTGAACTGACGACTCTGATTTTTATCATCAACGCACCTCTGATATAACGTGTTGTTGTTCCTCTAATATAAGTTTATTGCATTCTAACATTTTTGCTCAATATCAGCAAAGAACGGGAAGCCCCTTCGGTCAGGGGGTTTCTGTCTTTTAACTCTCTGAAGATGGTCGCGCATCAGGATGAGTTAGGATCAGTTACATCGATCTGTGATGGCGCCGCCCTTCATCAGAGGGATCCATCATAGGACGCGCCTCCAACTCCGTATATATTATGTATATTTAAATAGGTACGGGACTGGACGCCTCGATCTCGCGCCCCCTCCACCCCTCTTTTCCCTCCGGCGGGCAGGGGGCGAGCCTCAGGACCAAGAGCTCTTCGAAGAAGTACCTCTCCCTCGCCACCACCTCAGACGACAGCCCTTCCCGTCGCGCCTTCTCTGCCACCTCGGAAGGGCCGGAGAGGCTTGAGACGAGGAGGAGGGCCCGCCCTCCATCAGGATCCAAATGGTCTTTCAGCATCTCCAGGAATCGGTTTATCGCCTCTCTTCCCGTCTTTCCGCCGTCGAAGGCGAGGTTCAGCCACCCCTCCAGCACCTCATCCTCCTCGGTGGGGAGGTACGGGGGGTTGAAGAGGACGAGATCGAACTTTGATCCGATCCCCATGAAGAGGTCGGCCCGGATCGTCTCGATCCCCTCCCTATGGAGGAGGGAGACTGCTCCGGGGTTGATGTCGGTGGCGATGACCCTCCGGGCCAGGGGGGCGATAGCTTTTGATATGACCCCTCTGCCGCACCCCACCTCCAGGACTCGATCCTCGGGGCCGACCTCCTCTTCGGCGGCCCGGAGGAGGAGGAAGGTGTCTTCGGCTGGCTCGTAGATATCATCGAGATCGCGGCCTTCTGGTGGAGGCTCAGCTACAGGCGTTGCAGGCCCGCCCCCTCCCTTCCGACCGTCCATCCGGCGGGGTCGATTCACTGAAGCTTCTCGGTCTTCAAGAGCCATAAGTCCTCGGACCCCGACCCCGCAGGTCTCCGCCACCCGACTATGGCCAAGCCGCCGTCCTTGGTCGTGACGACCGACCTTCCGAGGTCGAAGCCCGCTCCTGTGAAGGTCCTCTCCCATACTTTCTCCCCTTCGGGATCTATCTTCAACAGCCAAAGGTTTGTATCGCCATTTCTCTGAGATCTGGTGTAGCCGACGATGATGATCCCACCGTCCTCCGCCGCCAGGGCAGACGAGCCGCCGTCATCGCCGGTCCCACCGTATGCACCCTCCCAGACCTTCTCTCCATCCTTGCCGGTCTTGACGACGAAGAGGTCTCTTCCGCCATAGCTCCCCGACTCCGCTGCCCCGACCGCATAGAGGCTCCCCCCGGCCTCCAGGATGTAGTTTCCCCTCTCGTCTGCGCCTTTGCCGAAGGTCTTCTCCCATATCTTCTCGCCGTTGCCGTCGGTCCTCACGATCCAGAGGTCCTTTCCTCCGGAACCGTAGGATTCGGTCGTCCCCGTCAGGAGGTAGCCGTCTTCCGTCTCCAAAATCGAGTTGAAGCCGTCGTTCTTCGATCCGCCGATGGCGACCTCCCATTCCCCGTTCCCGTCGGGATCCGTCTTTACGATCCAGCCGTCGGAGCTGCCGGACCCGCTGGAGGTGGTCACTCCGGCGACGACGAACCCTTCTTTCGTCTCCAGGAGGGCGACTCCCCAGTCGTCGCCGGCCCCGCCGAAGCTCTTCTTCCATTTCTCGTACCCTTCGGAGTCGGTATTGACGAGCAACAGGTCTTTTTTGCCGGAACCCCAGGAGTCTGTGACCCCGGCGACGACGAACCCTTCTTTCGTCTCCACCAAAGCCCACCCCTCGTCGCGACCGGGACCGCCGACGGTCCTCTCCCACTCCAGCCCCCCATCTTTATCGGTCTTGATGAGGAGGATGTCTCTTCCTCCCGCCCCCTTCGATCCGGTGAACCCGGTCGCGATGAGCCCCGCGTCTCTCGTCTCCTGGATCGCGAGCCCCCTCTCGTCGCCTGCCCCGCCGAAGCTCTTCTCCCACTGGAGATCCGGAGGCTGACCGAGGGCGGTCTGGGCCGCCATCGATATGATGAGGGCGGCCCCCAAGAGGGACCCGATGGCAGAAGGTCTCTTTTTGGCCCGGGGCATTTT
>JANKMW010000104.1 GCA_024649985.1 Methanothrix sp. | reverse complement strand
ATAATAAACGACCTTCTGCAGCTCGATTTTATTGGCGGTACGAAGCTCAAACGCTCTGTCAGCCACGAAGTTGCAGGCGGCGTTGAACTGATGCATCGTCTCGCGAATAGCTTGAACCTGTTCTGGAGTAGGTTCAAGTTTGACCTTGAGCGTCTGCATCATGTGTATAGATGTATAACATCTATGGAGATGAACCTTTCGGTGCCAAGGAGAAGCGGGAGTAGGCGCGCATTCCTCCCCCGACTGAAGTCGGGGGCATCCTGCTGAGATTTTCGTGAAGCGGTGAGCAGAAAAGAGAATCGACTTTCTCGGCGTCTCGCCTTCCATCCTTGGGCCGTCTATGCCCTCACACAGCCCGGCACGTGAAGATGCTGTAGTGGAGCCAGGCGGTGAACCCCTCGCCCGTCGAGATGAAGACCTCCGGCCGCTCACCGAACTCGCGCCCGGCCCCCTCCCGGATCGAGGCGACCAGATCGGCGCCGAGGCCGTACCTTTCGGCCAGGTCGCAGGAGTCGAGCCGGAGGGGCGGCGCGGGTCGGACCTCGCAGAGGGAGAAGCCCGCCTCTCCGAGCGCCGCCTCCAGATCGTCGATGGTGAAGTACCACTTCTCGGTCCCCATCATCTCATAGACCCGGTTGAGGCAGGCGGCGTCCCCCGAGTCTTCGAAGCAGGCCGACTGGTGGACGAATCGCTCCCCCTCATCGAGCTGGCCGCGCAGGTGGCGTAGGTGGGGGAGAAGGTCCGAGTTTCCGAAGTAGTGGAGGATGGACCTTGCCACCAGGAGGAGGCGCCCGTCCTCGGCCACGAGATCCCGGCGGGCGAAGGTCGCAGCCGAGGCGAAAAGCCGCTCGATCCTCTCGTCCTTGCAGGCTGAAAGCTGCCGATCGGAGACGTCCACGTCCACCAGCCGGACTCCGGGAAGTGGGCGCCGTCTCAGAAGCTCCCTGAGAAGAAAGCCGGTCCCGCCGCCCAGGTCTGCGATGACGTCGGGGCGGGCGGCGTCGACGGACGAGAGGATGGCAGCGGTCAGGGGCTCTGCCACCTCAGGGTCGGAGAAGTAGCGGTGGTGGAAGCTTCCCCAGCGCTGACCGTGGATCTTCATCTCTCTTTTGACAGAATCCTCTTCGCTGGCCAATCGTCTTTCTCCTGCGGAGGTTGCGTTTGTCTCATTTGCTGTCCCCACGCATTGCCGATAAACTGCCGATATATTGCCGATAAATTGCCGATAACTCGTCCCCCACTGCGAGGGATCTACCACCATCAAGTAATCGCCTAAATCTCGACCTAGGCCCATAGTGGATGAAAAAATGTCTATCTCGCCTTCACAGGCGCTTCTTCAGCTCTTCTAAGCTGATGCACTCCTCCTCTTTCCGAGTCGCGATCACCGATAGGTCGTGAAGATCCTCCTGCAGCTTTTCCTCCTTCAGTGCCATAAGGTGAGCCTCGATCGCCTCTTTGGTGTTGCTCAGGATTTCCTCGATTGTCTCCCCCTGAGAGTAGCAGCCAGGAAGCAGAGGAACCTCGGACCAGAAGCCGTCCTCCTCCGCCTGGTGTACTAAAACTGTATACTCCATGATACATACCCTGCTTAGGCCCCGCCCGAAAATCGGGCGGCGGTCTCAGCACACCTCCGCCCCTTCCTCCTCTGCTTTTTCTCCTGCTTCGATCGCCGCGAGCTTCTCCAGCACCGGCCTCGTGGAGACCGAGTTCATCTCAAGCCCCAGCTCCTCGGGCGCAAGGCCCAGGGCGAGCCCCGCCATCTGGGTTACGTATAAGACGGGAAGATCGATCTCTTCGCCGAACTTCTTCTCCAGGAGCGGCTGGTTGGCGTCGAGCATCAGATGACATAAGGGGCATAGCGCGACGACGAAGTCGGCGCCCGACTCCTTGGCGTTACGGAGGATCCGGATGAGGGTCTCGGCGGCCGCCTCCTCCTCGGGCATGAAGATGGGGCCGCAGCAGCACTTCATCTTCAGCCGGAAGTCCGTCGGCTCCGCGCCCAGGGTCCGGATGAGGTCTTCGAGGATCGATGGATTCTCGGGGCTGTCGATCCCTCCGCTGGGCCGCGTCAGGAGGCAGCCGTAGTAGGGGGCGGCCTTCAGCCCCGCCAGGGGCCGGACGACGAGATCCTCGGGGTCTTCGGCCTCGCCGAGGGCTCTTGTGATCGTCTGGATGACGTGCTGGACCTCCTTCGCCTCCTCGTACTTTTTCTCCAGCGCCTGGTTCACCTTCTCCCTCACCTTCCGGTCTTCGAGGCGGATCATGGCGGCCCGCAGCCTGCTGTAGCAGATGGAGCAGGAGGCCATCACCGGCAGGTCGGTCCTCACCAGGTTCCTCGCGGCGAGGGCCGTCGAGACGAGCTCGTTCGAGACGTGGGTGGCGCCGCAGCAGTTCCAGTCGTCGATCTCCTCCAGCTCGACGCCAAGAGCCCTGCAGACCGCCAGGGTCGAGATCTCGTACTCCCTGCCGGTCGACCGGGCGACGCATCCGGGGTAGTAGGCGAGCTTCATTTTTCGGCCTCCTTCGTCTCTTCGGCCTTTCCAGCCTTCTTTGCCTCTCCAGCTTCAGCCGCTTCGACCTTTTCTGCCTCAGCCTTTCCCTCGTCTCCGAGAAGCTCGAAGATCCGCCTCATCTCTTCGGTCCCCTCGATCCTCTCGCCCCTGGCGGCCTCAAAGCCCAGCTCTATCTTCCCCTTGGGGACGAGCTCCGCCCCGAAGGCCATGATCTGGGCCGCCGAGCCGGGGCTTCTTATCATGTACTCCGCCGAGAGGAGAAACTCCGATATCCGACCATAATCCCGGATCTGGCGGCCGAAGATCCCCTCGAAGACCGAGTCTCTGCACCTTTTCCCCTCCTTCTCGTAGACCGTCTTGAGGGCGGCGACGACGGCCATGGGCCTGATACTTCTAGGGCAGCGAATGGTGCAGAGGAGGCAGGAGGTGCATAGCCATATCGACCTGCTCGATAGAGCCGCTTTCTTCTCGCCTTCGAGGACGAGCTTGACGAGCTTTCGTATGGGGGTGTCCATCAGGTGAGCGGTGGGGCAGCTCGCCGAGCAGGTCCCGCACTGGATGCAGGTTTTCACCTCGGAGCCGGCGAGGGCGAGGACTCTTTCTCTGAACTTCTCCCCCTCGGCCGTCCTGGTCCTGGTAGCGATTTCCTTTGTTTCCATCGTCATCGTCTGCGTCTTCGCAATCTCCATCTTCGCAATCTGCGTCATCTCTCCTCACCCCCCTCGGCCTCGGCGGCAGCCTTCGCCGCCTCCTTCTTGATCCGGTCGCCTATCTTCTCCCTCGCCTCGCCGATCTCGTCCCTCTCCCAGACGAACCGGACCTTCGGCTTCTTGATCACCGCCTCGACCCCCGCGAGGGCCTCGTTGATCCTCGAGAGGAGGTCGGGGTCCCTCTCGGGAGCCTCGATATCGGGTATAGGGACCCTCTCGATCTGGGGCGGGAGGACGATCCTGGAAATGTCCGGCCTTTTCCTCGACTTCGAGACGATCGCGGAGATTGCCTCCTTCCACTCCTCAGCCCAGGGCGTCTCCATAACCTTCGTATGAGCGACGCCGGTCCTCTCCACCTCCACGGCGAAGCAGTGGCAGGAGTTGGCGCAGGCCCCGCAGAAGATGCACTGATCTTCTTCGACCTTTATTCTCCCGTCCTCTCCTACGTACCAGCAGTCGGCGGGGCAGACGTTGAAGCAGGCGTGGCAGCCCATGGGGTCGCAGAGAGGGAGCTGCCGCTCGACGAGCCTTATCTCGCCTTCGAAGGGCTTGGTGATCTCCATGGCGTCGTAGGGACAGACCAATAGACACCTGCCGCACCCGATGCACTTATCCTGGTCGACCTCGATCTCCCCGGAAAACTCAAACTCCTCCTCCAGCTCCAGGGGCTTTCCTTCGACTTTGATCGCCTCCTCGGGACAGATGCCGACGCAGAGGCCGCAGTGGTCGCAGAGCTCCTCGTCGACGAGGAGCTGCTCGAAGGGGACCAGATCGATTGGGGTGGGCTCTCTCTCCGTGAGGAGGAAGGCCTCGCAGAATTTGGCGCACTTCCCGCAGAGGTTACACTTCTCGGGATCGACCTCGATCTTCCCCTTACCCTCCCCCCTCTCCTCCTCCCGGAGGGGTCCGAAGACGTCACGAGTCGGATAGAAGACGACGGTGATCGCCTCCGTCGGGCAGACCGGCTCGCAGAGGGCGCATGGGAGGCACCTCTCGTTCGGCTCGGCCTTCGAGACGAGGTGGGGGTACTCCTCCATATCCCGGTAGTCTCTATCGTTAGCGGTCATCTTGTAGGCGTCGACGGGACAGAAGGCGGCGCACATTCCGCAGAATACGCATTTATCCAGGTCGATGAGAACCGGCGGGGCGTCCAGGCCCGTGGCGATCTCGATTACGGGCCCCAGGGCGAGGGCCTTGGTGGGGCAGAGGGCGACGCAGATACCGCAGCCATTGCACTTCTTGTAGTCGTAGTCCAGGACCTTGACCGAGTCCTCAGATCTCTGGATCGACTTGATGTGGGAACCCTCGACCTCCATCTCCTTCTCGATCTTCATCACCATCAGCTATCGCCCCCTGGTGGTGTTGCCGCCCGAAGGGCCGCGAGCTCCGTTCCCACAGGCCCCATCTCCTTCAGCTCACTGACGAACTTTCGAATCTCTTTCGCCAGGATCTCGCCTTCGCTGGCGGCGCACCAGATGATCTTGACCCTCCCGGGGTTGATCCCCACCTTCTCCAGGACCCCCTTAAGAACCTGGATCCGCTGGTAGGCTTGATAGTTCCCCTTGTTGTAGTGGCACTCGCCGAGGCGGCACCCGGATATCAGGACTCCGTCGGCCCCGCCTTTCAGCGCCTCGATGACGAAGGCGGGGTCGACCCTCCCGGCGCAGAGGACCCGGATCGCCCTCATGTTCGTAGGGTACTGGATCCGGGACGTTCCGGCGAGGTCTGCCCCCGCATAGCTGCACCAGTTGCAGAGGAACCCCACGATGAAGGGGTACTGCCCCTTGACCGCCGTCGCCGCGTGAATCTGCGCGAGGATCTGTTCGTCGGAGAAGAGGGTCATCTCGATGGCGTCGACGGGACAGGCGGCGGCGCAGGTCCCACACCCCTTGCAGGCCGCCTCGTCGACGAGGGCGGTTCCGTTGACGGAGATCGCCTTGCTGGGGCAGGTCTCTACGCAGAGCTTGCAGCCTATGCACTTCTCGGCGTCTACGACGGCGACGACGGGGTCGAGGGCGAGCTCTCCCCTCACCAGAAGGCCCATCGCCTTCGACGCCGCCGCCTCCCCCTGGGCGATGGAGACCTGGATCTCCTTGGGGCCCGAGGCGCAGCCAGCGATGAAGACGCCGTCGATGTGGGCCTCCACGGGCCTCATCTTGGGGTGGGCGATCTCGAAGAAACCGTCGGGCCTCTTGGAGAGGCCCAGGAGGTTTCCGACGACGTCCGCGTCCCTGTTGGCCTCAAGGCCCGCCGATAGAACGACGAGGTCGTAGGGCTTCGACCGAAAGCCCCCCAGGAGGGTGTCCTCGTAGTTGACCTGCAGCTCTCCATCCACCTCCTCCACCTCCGAGACCCGGCCCCGGATGAAGTTGATCCCGAGCCTCTGGGCCCGGATGTAGAACTCCTCGTAGCCCTCTCCCCCGGCCCTAAGGTCGATGTAGTGGATCGATACCTCGGTATCGGGGTACTTCTCCTTTATCAGCTGGGCGTTCTTGAGGGCGTACATGCAGCAGACCCGGGAGCAGTAGGGGTTTCCGACGGTCTCGTCCCTGGATCCTACGCACTGGAGGAAGGCGACGGACTTGGCCACCTGTCCCGTGGAGGGGCGGACGACCTCGCCGCCCGTCGGCCCTGCTGCGTTGAGGAGCCTCTCGACCTGGAGGCCGGATATGACGTCTCTATACCTGCCGTACCCGTACTCCTCCTTTCGGGCGGGATCGAAAGACTGCCAGCCGGTGGCGACTATGATGGCGCCGACGTCGAACCTGAACTCTTCCTGCGTTTGGTCGTACTTGACGGCGTCGACGGGGCATGCCTCGGCGCAGAGGCCGCAGCCGATGCAGGATTCTGGGTCGATGCAGGCGACGAGGGGGACGGCCTGGGGTATCGGCATGAAGATCGCCTTTCTCTTGCCGAGGCCGAACTCGTACTCATCGGGGACCTCCACGGGGCAGACCCCGGCGCACTCGTTGAGGCAGCCCTTGCAGAGCTTCTCGTCGACGAACCTCGCCTTCTTGACGCCGGAGACGGTGAACCTTCCCACGGACCCCTCGATGTTCAGGATCTCGGCGTAGGTGATGAGGGTGATGAGGGGGTGGTTGTAGACGTCGGTCATCTTCGGCGCCAGGACGCATATGGAGCAGTCGTTTGTAGGGAAGACGTCGGTGAGGAGGGACATGTACCCCCCGATCGTCGGCCTCCTCTCCACCAGATATACGTGGAGGCCGCAGTCGGCGAGGTCGAGGGCAGCCTGGATCCCGGCTACTCCCCCGCCGATGACCAGGACCTCCCGGCTGACGGGCATCGTCTCCCCCTGGAGGGGGTTTAAGAGGGTGGCCTTGGCCACCGCCATCCGTATCAGGTCTTTAGCCTTCTCCTGGGCCTGGGGCGGCTCGTCCATGTGGACCCAGGAGCATTGCTCTCTGATGTTCGCCATCTCCAGCATGAAGGGGTTCATCCCCGCCTCGGAGATGACCCGCCGGAAGGTCGGCTCGTGGAGCCGAGGCGAGCAGGCGGCGACGACGATGCTCTCCAGCTTGTGTTCGGCGATGTCCTCCTTGATCGTCTCCTGGCCGGTGTCGGAGCAGGTGAACTGGAGATCCCGAGCGACCTCGACGCCGGGGAGGGTTTTGGCGAACTCGGTGAGGCTGTCGGGCTCCAGGACCCCTGCAATGTTCAGGCCACAGTGGCATACGTAGACTCCAATTCGCATCGACAGGACTCCGAACTATCATTCGGAACCCATCGACTTAAAGGTACCTGTAAGCGACCCATCCCCTAAAGGGGATGGGCTTTCGGTAGCCCTGGGATCTTTTCTGCCTTGATTAAGCAGAACAACCCCGAACCTCCAGGCTGGCTTACAATAGCCCCAAGATCAGCAATGTTTCGAGCTCCATTCACGAAAATCTCAGCAGGATGCCCCCGACTTCAGTCGGGGGAGGAATGCGCG
>JANKMW010000103.1 GCA_024649985.1 Methanothrix sp. | reverse complement strand
CATCAGATCAACTGGAGGAAGAAGAAAGATGGCAGGATTGGGGGGAACCCCTGTACTTATACTGAGAGAGGGCAGTCAGAGGACCGCCGGCCGCGAGGCACAGAAGTCGAATATCATGGCAGCCAAGGCTGTGGCGACGGCAGTAAGGACCACTCTAGGACCCAAGGGGATGGACAAGATGCTCGTCGACACCCTGGGAGATGTGGTCATAACCAACGATGGCGTCACCATCCTCAAGGAGATGGACATCGAGCACCCGGCTGCCAAGATGATGGTCGAGATCGCCAAGACCCAGGACGATGAGGTCGGCGACGGCACCACCACCGCTGTGGTCCTGGCGGGGGAGCTTCTGAAGAAGGCCGAAGAGCTCCTCGACCAGGAGATTCACCCCACCGTCATCGCCGCCGGTTACAGGGCAGCAGCCGAGAAGGCGATGAATATCATGAAGGATATGGCGATAAAGGTATCTCCCGATGACGATGCGCTCTTGAAGAAGATCGCCATCACCGCCATGACCGGGAAGGGTTCCGGCGTCGCCAGAAACGAGCTCGCCGAGCTATCCGTCAAGGCGGTCAAGGCGATCGTCGATGAGGACGGGACGGTGGACGTCGACAACATCACCGTAGAGAAGAAGGTGGGCGGGAGCGTCAGCGACTCTCAGCTCGTCTACGGCATGGTCATCGACAAGGAGCGTCTCCACCCCAACATGCCCAAGAAGGTGAAGGACGCCAAGATCGCCCTCCTCAACACGGCCATCGAGATCGAGAAGACGGAGGTCGACGCCAAGATCGAGATCACATCCCCCGATCAGCTCCAGGCCTTCCTCGACCAGGAAGAGACGATGCTGAGGGATATGGTCAACAAGATCGTCAGCACCGGGGCCAACGTCGTATTCTGCCAGAAGGGGATCGACGACCTAGCCCAGCACTTCCTGGCGAAGGCCGGGGTCTACACCATCCGGAGGATCAAGAAGAGCGACATGGAGAAGCTGGCGAGAGCCACCGGTGGGAGGATCGTCACCAGCATCCACGACCTCGCTGAGAGCGAGCTGGGACGGGCAGGCCTTGTGGAGGAGAAGAAGATCGCCGGCGACGACATGACCTTCGTCGTGGAGTGCGAGAACCCCAAGTCGGTATCCATAATCCTCAGGGGCGGGACCGAGCACGTCGTCGACGAGCTGGACCGAGCAATGGAAGACGCCCTCAGGGTCGTCGGCGTAGCCCTCGAAGACGGCCTTCTGATGGCCGGTGGCGGCGCCCCCGAGATCGAGCTCGCCCTCAGGCTCAGAGAGTACGCGGCCACCGTCGGCGGAAGAGAGCAGCTGGCCATCGAGTCCTTCGCCGAGGCCCTGGAGGTCATACCCAAGACCCTCGCCGAGAACGCAGGTTTCGACCAGATCGACACCCTGGTGGCCCTTCGAAGCAGCCACGAGAAGGGGGTCAAGACCGCAGGCCTCGACATGGAGACCGGCAAGCCCTCAGACATGGAGGAGAAGGGCGTCGTCGAGCCCATGAGGGTGAAGACCCAGGCGATCAACTCCGCAGCCGAGTCCGCGGTCATGATCCTCAGGATCGATGACGTCATCGCCTCCAAGTCCGGTGGCGAGGGCGGGATGCCCGGGGGCATGGGCGGCATGGGCGGCATGGGCGACATGGGAGAGGACTTCTGAGCCCCTCCCACTACCTCATCTTTTCTTTTTTCCCGAAAACGCCAAAAAAAACACGACCTATGGTCAAGGCCCTATGCAGATCCGGGGGCATTCTTCGTCTCTTCAAGGGCCGGCCGGTAGAACTTCTCCGTATATTCTTTAACCATCCTCCTGGAGGTGAAGTGGGGTCCGGCGACCATGATCGCCTCTTTCATCAGCTTCACCCACCCCCGGGGGACGCCCTCGTCGTCCACCCTGTAGTAGAGGGGTATCACTTCCTTTTCCAGGATCTCGTATATCGCCTCCGAGTCCCGATCATCTCTATAATCGTTCGTCGGCCCCTCCGATCCCTCGAACCCCCAGCCGTTTTTGCCGTTGTAACCCTCGACCCACCAGCCGTCGAAGACGCTGAGCTGAGGTACGCCGTTGAGGGACGCCTTCATCCCGCTCGTCCCCGAGGCCTCCATGGGAGGCCGGGGGTTGTTGACCCAGACGTCGACGCCGTGGACGAGGTACTGGGCCAGGTACTGGTCGTAGTCCTCGACGAAGGCGATCCTCCCCTCGAAACTCTTGTCCGCGGCGGCGTTGTAGACCTGCTGGAGGAGGAGCTTGGACTGCTGGTCGTCGGGATGGGCCTTCCCCGCGAATATTATCTGAACCGGACGATGGGGGTCTGTGAGGATCTTTCTGAGCCTTTCCGGGTCTCTGAGCATGAGGGTCGCCCTCTTGTACGAGGCGAACCGTCTCGCGAAGCCGAGGGTGAGGGTCTGGGGGTCCAGAAGCGTCCCCAAGGCCATAATCGTCCTGGAATCTGACTCGGGGTCCCTCCATTTATCCCTCGCCCGGTCCTTTATCTTGTTTATCAGAGCCCTCTTCATCCTCCGATGCTGATCCCAGAGCAGCCGATCCGGTATCTCCTCCAGCAGCTCCCAGATGAGGGGGTTGTCGTGCTTTTCGAGCCAGTCTCGGCCGAGGTACTGGTTGAAGGTGACGTTGCCGAGCCGTCTATCTATCCAGGTGGGGACGTGGATGCCGTTGGTTACGTAATCTATGGGGACCTCCTCTTCGGCGAGGTCTGGCCAGAGGTGGCGCCACATCTGCCGGGTCACCTCCTGGTGCTTCTGGCTGACGCAGTTTCGATGGGCGCACATCCTGAGGGCGAAGGCGGTCATGTTGAAGCCGCTGGCCGGGTCCCGGGGATCGATCCCCAGCTCGAAGAACTCGGCCCTGTCCATCCCGATCCTCCGGAGGTACGATCCGAAGTACTTCTCCATCAGAGGGAAGGGAAACTTGTCGTGGCCCGCGGGGACGGGGGTGTGGGTGGTGAAGACCGTCGTCCTCCTCACCTCCTCTGCCGCCTCATGGAAGCTCATCCCCTCGTCGACCCTCTCCCGGATCCGCTCGAGGATGGCGAAGGCGGGATGGCCCTCGTTCAGGTGGAGGGCGGAAGCCTCGATCCCCAGGGCCTTAAGAACCCGGACTCCCCCTATCCCCAGGACTATCTCCTGCCTCAGCCTCTGCTCCGGGTCGCCGGTGTAGAGCCGGTCGGATATGGACCGGTTCCAGGGGTCGTTGGCTTCGACGGCGGTATCCATCAGGTAGAGGTCGCTCCTCCCCACCTGGACCTTCCAGACCTCGACGTAAATCTCCCCGTCCAGAAGGGGTATATCAACCAGGAGGGGGTTGCCGTCGTCGTCCCGGAGCCTCCGGACCGGGGCGTTCTCCCTGTCGAGCCTCTCGCAGGCCCCGGCCTGCCAGCCGTCGGGGGCGATCCTCTGGAGGAGGTACCCCTCGGGGTACATGAAGCCGATCCCCACGGAAGGGATCCCCAGGTCGCTGCACTCTTTCAGGTAATCTCCGGCGAGAAACCCCAGCCCTCCGGCGTAGACGGGGAGGGCGTGGTGGAGGCCGTACTCGGCGGAGAAGTAGGCTACGGTATTATCCTTCGGATCTCCTACCGAGGTGCAGAACCAGCCGCTGGAAGGGTCCATGTCCCCCTCGAACCTCGCCATCACAGCGTCGTAGTACCGGAGGAACCGAGGGTCGAGGGAGGCGAGCTTTAAGACGCCGTCGTCGAGCTCGTGCATCATCTTGACGGGGTTGTGGCCGTTTCGGCTCCATGCGGCTCGGCCGCCCAGCATTATGAATAGCTCTCTTCCCTCGGGGTGCCAAGTCCACCAGAGGTTGTAGGCGAGGTCGCCGAGCTGGGCGATCCTCGCCGGGAGGTTCGGAAATTTGTCTCTTGGTCTGTAGTGCATGATCTATCCTTCCCATCACCGCTCTCGCCGCTACCATGGGCCTAGGATGATTTTACCTTTTCCTCGATGGAGATGATGAAGGATGCGAAGGATTGAAATAAGCCTGCAAAATATGTATGAGGCAGAGCGATCGATCGCCCGGCCCTCAAAACGTCTGTCCTCTCTGGTTCGTCCGCCCGAAGGGGTTCAAATCTACATCTCTTCTGTGGGGACGAGCTCCCTTCCAGCATCCTCCCATGCGGAAGGTCCACCCACCAATATCCAGGCGTCATGGTCTGCGAAGATCCTCAATACCGTTACGGCAAAGGCCGCATTGGTATCAAGAGTACAGACGACGGCGATCTTTTTGTCGGTTGGGACCATATCCATAGACGTAACCAGCACAGGACCTGGTATATTCATAGAACCGGGTATGTGGGCTGCATCGTATAATTCGGCGGGCCTCACGTCCAGAACGAACAAGTTCTCGTCACCAGCATCGACGGCGTCTATGAGTTCCTGAACATCCATCAAATAGTAGTTATTTTCTGGATAGCTCATCAAAAACTCATCAGCCTTGTCCATGTAGTCGACCTCGGCCATCATCTCATCGGACTCAGCCATATCGTCGTATTCGCCCATCACCTTATGCTCCGCCGCCTGGACCGACGCCGCTGCAACGAAGAGGCCCAAGAGGACGAAAACTAACAGTGCTATATTCCTCATTCCATACCACCAAACGATAACTCTTCTAGTTGATAATATATATCGTTTGCGGACATATTAAATTAAATGATTTGTAAAAAATTAGTATTTACATATAAAAATATTGGTCTAAAACCGCCACAGGGACGACCACCCCCCACCTATTCTCAGCCGGTCATAAGTCGGGACCGGGAGCAGGGTATGCTGGAAGGGTCTCCATCCTCGATAGAGGGATCCCTCTTCCCACGGCGAAGGAGTAGAGGGGCAGAAATTCCGTCCCCGCCAGGCCCAGGGCGGCGGAGACGGAGTCGTCGAAGAAGCAGCCTATCCCGCACCCCCTAAGCCCCGAAGCCTCAGCTTCCAGGTAGAGGGTCTGGCCGACGGTGCCACACTCCCAGAGGAGCCGGTTGTAGAACCAGGGTCCCCGCTCCTCCAGAGCCCCTCGGAACCGAGCGATCATGAAGAGGGAGAAGCAGCCGTCGGAGGCGATCTTCTGGCCGCAGGAGAGGGCCCTCGAAGGGTCCCTGAAGTCTCCGGCAGCCAGCCGATAAAATCCCGGAGGCGATCCATAGCCGGGCGGTTTCCACTCGAACTCCCGCATCTCGGATCTGAGGGGATCATAATGGTCGGGGTTTCGGATGAGGATATAGAGACCCCGATCGAGGGACAAAACCCGGTGGACGAATACGGCGAGGTCCGCCTCCGCCCTCCAGGGAAGGGCGTTGAAGGGGAACCTTCCTCGGCGAGGCAGGGTCCGCGCCAGCGTCCTGAAGAAGTCGTCTTTTGTCATGCTGAAGGCCGGGTCCATGACGATGGCGCTTCGCCGCTGGCGGATGATCCTCCGGAGGGACGATGGCGGATAAGAGAAGGGGGTACCCTCTGCCATCTGGTCGAAGGCCCGGAGCGCGACTTCCCCCGCCGGTTTGGCCGTCGACTTCGCCATCTGGTCGACGAGGGGCCAGGCGACGGCTCCGGGGCTGAGCCGGTCGGAACGCCCATGCCACTTCAATTCTTTGAACTCGGCCACGACCCCCTCCGGGATGCTATAGCCCGAGACGCTCTCACCCCAGGGGTGGACGGCGACGAGGCAGTCGGGGACCTCGGACTCCGGATCGACCTCTCGGCTAGCCCGGGACAGCCCGTCCGTCCCCGCGCCGCTTTCGTTGGAGACCCCGAGGAGGAGCGCCAGGTCCCCGGTCCCGACGCCGTCGAGGAGGGTCGCCCGCCACCCCAGGGCCGCCGAGGCGAAGCTGAGAGCTCCGAGGGCGTGGCCGAGGTTGAGGTGGAGGTAGCGAAAGGACCTCTCCCCATACTTCCAGGACTCCCTCCATGGGATGGAGGTGAAGCCCCCGAGGACCGACCCCGCCGGAAGGGCGGCGGCCATATCTCTCCAGGCCGTCTCGGAAAACCGCCCCCTCACCTCGAGGGCGTGCTCCCGGGGGGCGTAGTGGGCGACGGTGGGGCGGTCGAAGAGGCCGGGAATCGGCCCCGATATCAAATAGCCCTCCGTCGGGTGGAGGTTCCCGCTGGAGGGGTTCGTCCGCAGCGCCCAGGCCGCCCCGCCTCCGCCGGCTCTCCTCCAGGCAGAGATGGCGAGGGAGTCGAAGAGGAGCTGGGAGATCGTCTCGAAGGATAGGGGGCGGGGCGGGACGTTCCCCTCGGAGAGGGCGAGGTAGTAGTCGGGCCCCTCGCCGGGCGAAGGCTCGGGCCGGGCAAGCTCCACGAGCTCTGCGCCCCGAAACCTTCGAAAGGGAGCAGGCTCGTTCGCCCAGTCCATCATCTTCGGCCCCGGGGCCATCCGGGCAAAGCTGTGCTTCGTCGCCTGGTGGTAGGCGAGGACTACGTCGAGCTCTTGGGACATCTTTGGATTTCTCCTCATCTTCGGCTTCGGGCTGCTGCGAGTTTAGAGGTTTGGGGCAAGACTCATACTCCAAGGCGTTTATTGTCCGCTGAGGAGTAAACTTTTTCGGCGGGATTGTTCGGGGGCGCAGGATAATTCGACTTATATTTTGGCAGGATATCCCCTCTTAAGTCCATCGTTCTCCTCCCCGACGAGCCCGGAAGATCGCCCTCTCGATGGAGATATCAGACCATGGGACCGTCCGGCCCGGAAGCGTCCTCCCTTCGCGCAGATCGGCTCACGCCTTCCGGGGCACCGAGACGCGAAAACCGCCTTTGGCCGGATCAGCTCTCCGGCCAGTCCCGCCCTCAAATCTCGATTCCTCGACGCCCGCCCCGTCCCTCCTCCATCTTTCCATCGCGGCTTCTGCACAAGTGTTTTAGATGAAAAGGTCCATTCGCAGATCAGAAGAGCAAAAGAGAAGTTGAAGTCATGCCGAATGCCAAGACCAATTCTGTGGCTCACGAGGCCGACCCTTTCCTAGCCGAGATCAGAAGGCTGCGGGGCAGGGCGGATGGAGGCAGCGGGGAGGAGTGGGTCGAGAGGGCGGTGGACCTGAAGGTCGACCAGCTCCTGGACCTCTCCGAGTGCCTGAGGGAACTGGAGCCCTCCTCCGATATCGCCGAGATCAAGGACGAGTGCGACAGGATCGTAGAGGAGATGGTCACAGGGAGGCTCGGGGGCGAAGAGGCGGTGGGGAGGACGGAAGCTTTTCTCTGCAGGGCCGCCTCCCTCATCATGGAGAGGCTGATGGAAGAGATAGAAGAGTGAGTCTGGGTTTTTTTCAGGGTTTTAACTTGTAGGATCGGAAAGGACGAAGCGGGAAGTCCCCATCCTTCAGGGTGG
>JANKMW010000102.1:7071-7386 GCA_024649985.1 Methanothrix sp. | reverse complement strand
CGCCCCACCCCCCCCCAAACATGCACTCCCGCAGATACTTGTCGTGGTCTCCCCCGCCGTCGAAGCCCTGCTCGGTCCCGTAGTAGATGCAGGGGATCCCCTGGCTTGTGAGAAGGTAGCCGACGGCGAGGAGCGCCTGATCCTGGTGGGGGTCTTCGAAGAGGAACCTCCCCTTAGGGGAGCGGCCTATCTGGTCGTGGTTGTCGACGAAGGTGACGAACCTCCTCCCCGCCTCGCCCCGGTCGGCGTAGATGTCGGAGAACCTGGCGTACCTCTCCCTGAGGGCCGCGGGGTTTCGAAAGCCCTTGATCACCC
>JANKMW010000102.1:0-7061 GCA_024649985.1 Methanothrix sp. | reverse complement strand
ACCCATTCCAGCACCCCCCAGAGGGGGAAGTCCAGGGCGGCGTCCAGGGAGGGGAACCGCTCGTTGGTCCCCGGAATTCGGGCGTTTCGACCGATGTACTGGTCGATGAAGCTGTCCTCGCCGACGATCTCGCCGAAGAGAAAGAAGTTCTTCTTTCCGATCCTCTGGGCGTACTCCCGGATGGCGTTGCAGAATATGGCGGTGGACGACTCCTCCAGGTGCTTTGCCGCATCCAGGCGGTAGCCGTCGATGTCGGCTTCTGCGATCCAGTGCTTGTAGACGTCTATCAGCGCCTTCAAGACCTCTTTATTTGAGGTGTCCAGGTCTTTGAGGGAGAGGAAGTCGCCGTCCCTCGTCTCGGGGAAGGCGTCCCAGTTCCTGATCTCACCCTTTCTTCTATACCATTCGGGGTTCTCAAACTCCCTGGGCAAAACAGATCCGCCGTCCCCCTCCTCCGGGGTGTCTGACCGTCTCCAGAACCCGAAATCGAACCTCTGACCATCGCAGTAGTAGTAGGGGTACCCCCCAGGATACGCCCAGTTATCCCCGGTATGGTTCATGACGACGTCCAGGATGACGCGGATCCCATTCTTGTGGGCTTTCTTGACGAGATCCTGGAGATCCTTCACGGTCCCGAACCTGGGGTCGACCTCCAGGAAGTTCTGCGTCCCGTAACCGTGATAGGTGTTCTCGCCGTCCCGGTTCCTGAATATCGGGCTGAGCCAGATGGCGGTGCAGCCGAGCCCCTTGATGTAATCCATCTTCTTCGATACCCCTTTGAGGGTCCCGCCCTGCCACCGGTCCCCCTCCGAGTCGTCTCTGTCCCGGGGGAGGCCCTCCTCGTAGGCTGGCCTCTTCTCAACGCCGTCGTTGAACCTGTCGACCATCAGATGGTAGATGAACTGGTCCCTCCAGTCTGAAGGAGACGGATAGACCTCTTCCCGGGGCTGGAAGTCGACCATATTTCGATCTTCCCTTCTATTTTTTGACATGATCCTTCACCTGCAACTATATAATTTGTTGATGATATTCCGATTTTGAAGGCGGGCCCAACGAAGATCCGCGGAGAATACGATATTATCGATATCTTCTGGACCTTTCAGGATATATCAGCCCGATATACTTCTTTATAAAAGATGATATGATCTCTTAATTATATGTAACTTTTGGGCGATAGATAGGCGAGGAGGCGTCCGATGGCCGGGTTTGGGCGGCCGCAAGGATAGATCCGTGATGATCCCGGTTCCCGGAGCCGTTCCCACCGGGGGATCCTCCGGGTCGAAGCCCCGGGGGCGGGTTACGACCCGGCCTTTTCGGGATCTTAGAGCCCGACGTGGAGGATCCTGTAGATCGCCCCGGCAAAATCGTCAGAGACGAGAAGGGAGCCGTCGTCCATCACCAGAAGGTCCACGGGCCTTCCCCAGGCCTCCCTCCCCTGGAGCCACCCCTCGGCGAACACCTCGTAGCCGGCAGCCGTCCCGTCCTCGAGCCTGACGGTCGTCACCCGGTAGCCGATGGGGTCGGCCCGGTTCCAGGAGCCGTGCTCGGCGATGAAGATCGCACCCTGGCGCTCCGGCGGAAAGGCCGTCCCCGAATAGAACCTCATCCCGAGAGCGGCGACGTGGGGTCCCAGTTTCATCTCCGGGGAGACGAACTCGCCGCAACCCCTCGACGCGCCGAAGGCGGGGTCGGGTTCTCCGGCGTGGCAGAAGGGAAAGCCGAAGTGGAGCCCCGCCTCAGGGGCCCGGTTCAGCTCGTCGGGGGGCTCGTCGTCTCCGAGCCAGTCGCGGCCGTTGTCGGTGAACCAGAGCTCCCCCGTCCCGGGGTGCCAGTCGAAGCCGACGGTGTTCCTGACGCCCCGGGCGAAGATCTCGAAGCCTCCCCCATCGGGGTCGATTCTGGTGATGGTGGCATAGGGGTCGCCGGGGTCGCAGACGTTGCAGGGGGCGCCGATGGCGACGTAGAGCTTGCCGTCGGGGCCGAAGGCGATGAACCTCCAGCCGTGGGACCTCTCCCTCGGGAGGTCGTCCTTGACGACTATGGGCACGGGCGGATCCCCCAGCCTCGCCTCGATCCCGTCGAACCTGAGGATCCGGCTCACCTCGGCGACGTATAGGGACCCGTTGCGGAAGGCGACGCCGTTGGGAAGGTCGAGCCCTTCGGCTATGACGAAGACCTCGCCGGGATCGATCCGGCCGTTCCCGTCCTCATCTCTTATGGCGTATACCCTCCCCTGAGACCGCGTCCCCACGAATACCGTCCCTTCGGCGCCGAGGGCGAGGGACCGGGCGCCGGGAAGGTCGCGAGCGTAGACGGTGATCTCAAAGCCGGGGGGAAGCTCGATCAGGTGGAGGGGGAGGTCTCTACCTCCTCCCTGGGGGGCGTTCAGATAGACCAGGGCAAAAAGGAAGAGGAGGGCGGGGACGAGGAGCTTTCTGGGCTGGAGGGTCATGATATCATCACCATCTCGATCTCTCTTTGTAAATCTATTCCGCCTTCATCCGTTACAAGCTCTTCGGGACGAAATCGGTTCTATAGTTCTAATAGGTAGGGATGATATATTCTTCGTCCCCGAAGTTGAGGCGGTTTTAGAGCTGGGCTCTTCGGGTTCTAATAGAGCTAATCCGTCTTCAAAATACGTTGCCGTCGTCGAATGAGGAGAATACTTAACTAGAAACTCGTCCATAAATAGCGGTCGAGAGGGTGTTTTAGAGATGACCGACTCCGAATCCATCCGGCTGAAGATCATAGAGGCTGACCAGAGGGACGTGGGAAAGGGGATCGTCAGGATCAGCGAGCGGCAGATGGCCGACCTGGGGCTCGTCGAGTACGACGTGGTGAACATAAAGGGCGGAAAGCCCACCAGCGCCCTCGCGGCGAAGGCCTACCCCACCGACGAGGATATGGACGTCGTCAGGATGGACGGCCTCATCAGGTCCAACTCCAGCTCCTCCATCGGCCAGTTCGTCGAGGTCTCGAAGGCCGAGTGGTCCCCGGCGGAGAAGGTGACCCTCGCCCCCTTAGGGCGCGGATTCCAGATCGACATCCCCAGCGAGACCCTGACGAAGGTCTTCTCGGGCAGGCCCGTCTCCAAGGGGGACGTCATCTCCACCACCACCCTCCGGCGGCCGACGAGCGCGCAAGCCTCTGGGAAGGACTCGATGTTCGACGAGATCTTCAAGAGGCCCGAGAGGGGTTCAGCCTTCGGCTTCGGAGAGGTGAAGATGAGGGTCCTCTCCACCGTCCCCTCGGGGACTATGGTGAGGATATCTGCCGATACGAAGATCGAGCTGATCGCCCGGGCCGTCGACGCCCGGCAGGCGGCGGAGGTCGTCTACGAGGATCTGGGGGGGATGAAGCACGCCATCCAGAGGGTCCGGGAGATGATCGAGCTCCCCCTCAAGCATCCGGAGCTCTTCGAGAGGCTGGGGATCGACCCCCCCAGGGGCGTCCTCCTCCATGGCCCCCCGGGGACGGGGAAGACTATGCTGGCGAAGGCCGTCGCCAACGAGTCCAGCGCCCACTTCGCCTCGATCAACGGCCCCGAGGTCGTCTCCAAGTACTACGGCGAGTCGGAGAAGAGGATAAGAGAGGTCTTCGAGGATTCGGAGAGGAACGCACCTGCGATCATATTCCTCGACGAGCTCGACTCCATCGCCCCCAAGAGAGAGGAGGTCGCCGGGGAGATGGAGCGGAGGATGGTAGCCCAGCTCCTATCCCTCATGGACGGCCTCAAAGAGAGGACGAACGTCATCGTCATCGGGGCGACGAACAGGCCCGACGCCGTCGACCCGGCCCTCAGAAGGCCGGGGAGGTTCGACCGAGAGATCGAGCTAGGGGTCCCCGACTTCGAGGGGAGGCGCGAGATCCTCCAGATCCATACCCGAGGGATGCCTCTGGCCGAGGACGTCGACCTCGACGAGTTCGCCCAGCTGACCTACGGCTTCGTCGGAGCCGACATCGCCGCCTTCACGAGGGAAGCGGCGATGAACGCCCTCCGGCGGGTCCTCCCAAAAATCGACCTCGACCTGCCGACGATTCCTGCCGAGATCCTCGAAGAGCTGGTGGTTACCAGGGGCGACCTGTCGTCGGCGATCCACGAAGTCTCCCCCAGCGCCCTGCGGGAGATCCTCATCGAGGTGCCGAACGTCACCTGGGCCGACGTCGGCGGCCTTGAAGAGGTGAAGCAGCTCCTCGTCGAGGCCGTCGAGTGGCCCCTGGTCTACGGCGAGAACTTCAGGAGGCTCGGTATCGACGCCCCCAAGGGCGTCCTCCTCTACGGCCCCCCGGGGACGGGAAAGACCCTCCTCGCGAAGGCCGTCGCCAACGAGTCCAACGCCAACTTCATCACGACGAAGGGGTCCGAGATCCTCTCGAAGTGGTACGGCGAGAGCGAGCGGCATATCGCCGAGATCTTCAGAAAGGCGCGGCAGGTGGCCCCTGCAATAGTATTCCTCGACGAGCTCGACTCCCTCGCCCCCGTCCGGGGCGGCGGTGCCGGGGAGCCCCACGTCACCGAGAGGATAGTAAACCAGCTCCTCTCCGAGATCGACGGGATGGAGGAGCTGCGGGGCGTCGTCGTAATAGCCGCCACCAACCGCCCCGACATAATCGATCCCGCCCTGGTGAGGCCCGGAAGGTTTGACGAATTGATCGTGGTCCCGGTCCCAGACGCCGCATCGAGGAAGAAGATCTTCGCCGTCCACACCGGGAAGATGCCCCTGGCCGATGACGTCGATCTCGATGAACTCGTCGAGAAGACCCAGGAGTATACGGGGGCCGACATCGCCTCTATATGCAGGAAGGCGGGGAGGCTCGCCCTCCGGGAGGATATGAACGCCGTCGAGGTGAGAAAGAGCCACTTTCTCGCCGCCCTGGAGGATGTGGGCCCCTCCGTAACCCCCGATACCATGAAGCATTACGCCAGGCTCTCGGGGGAGCTTCGAAAGAAGGGGTCCCGGGCCGTCGAGAAGGCGGCGGAGGAGGCGGAGGAGGGGATGAGGCATTAATATCATGGCGCGCGGGGGAGGGGTTTTCCGCCCTTCCCTCCTTCTCCTGCCGAATCCGATGAGATGACGGTCAGAGGCCGGAAGTTATTCCTACAGCTCAGAGGCTTTCCCTTTTCAGTCAACCGCCAATTATTGTCAACCGCCGCCGAAGGCGGCCAGAAGCTCCAGACAGTCAGTGGAAGAGCGCCAGGGCGACCATCATCACGAAGATCCCGGCGATGATACCGGCGTTCGTCAGGTGCTCGTCGCCGTAGGAGTTTGCGATGGGGATCAGCTCGTCGAAGCAGATCATGACCATGATCCCGGCGACGAAGGCTATCGAGGCGTTGAGGACGAAGTCGGTTAAGAACGGCATGAGGATGAGGATGGCCAGGATCGCCCCCAGGGGCTGGGCCATCCCGGCGAGGAAGGAGTATAAGCTCGCCTTCTTCCGGTCGGAGGTGGCGCAGTAGAGGGGGACGGAGACGGCGATACCCTCGGGGATGTTGTGGATCGCTATGGCGATGGCGATGGGTATGCCCAGGCTCAGATCTGCCATGGAGACGAGGGCGACGGCCGCCCCTTCGGGCAGATTGTGGATCGCGATCCCCAGGGCGAGCATGATACCGCCCCGGTAGAGCCGGTCGCAGTGGGGGTCAGCCCGGCCGTTCATGTGGGCGTGGGGGACGACCTTGTCGAGGAAGAAGACCGTCAGCAGCCCCCCCAGGAAGAAGAGGTTCGCGTACCCCGCCCCAATCTCCTCCCTGGCGTTGGAGAAGAGGTCGACGAAGGCGATGAAGATCATCACCCCCGTGGCGAAGCCGAGGCTGACCGATAGGTACCTCATGTCCGGCCTCGGGATGAAGTAGGCTATGAGCCCCCCGACCCCGGTGGCGAGGCCAGCGAGGGTGGTGAGTATGAGGGCGGGGACGACGTTCTCCATCATGGAAGGTTCGCCCCCCATGATTCCCCCATAGCTTAAATAGCTTCGGGGTCGGGCGGCGGCGACCGCCCCCCGGCCTCCCGGCTCCACTGCCCGCCTCCGGGGATCGGGGCTGCACCCCGCAGGACGGTGGAGGGAACGGAGGAGGGACGGCGGGAAATGTTGACGGGACGGCGGAGGGATGGCGGGAGGGGGTAGGGAAGGGAGGCGGAATGGCGGAGGCGGCGAAAGCTTAACAAGGCCGAGGGTCCAGTAACCGGAAAGGTTGGTGGGCAGAGATGATCAAGATCATATCCTTCGACATGGACGGGACCCTCGTCACATCGCGGTACGTCGAGCGGGTCTGGCTGGAGGGGGTCCCCTCCCTATACGCCCGGCGCCACGGCATCGGCCTGGAAGAGGCCCAAAGGATCGTCTACGACGAGTACATGTCCGTGGGGACGAGGGACCTGCGGTGGTACGACCTCTCCCACTGGCTCGACCGCTTCGAGATAGATATCGCCCATCACGACCTCCTGGAGATGTTCAGGGCCGACGTCGAGCTCTACCCCGAGACTGAGGAGGTCCTCGGCCTCCTCTCGGAGAAATTCGACCTCGTAGTCGCCTCCAACGGCGCCACGGAGTTTGTGGAGTTCGAGCTGGGAAGCTACAGGCACCACTTCCGGGAGATCTTATCCGTCACCTCCGTCTTCGGAAAGGTGAAGGACTACCCCGAGACCTTCCTCGACCTCTGCCGCCATCTCGGGGCGAAGCCTGACGAGGTGGTTCACATCGGCGACCACCGCTACTTCGACTACGAGGTCCCAAAGGAGGCGGGGCTCTCCGCCCTCTACCTCGACCGGGAGCGGATGGAGTCGGGGGACCACGTCGTCCACGACCTTTTGGAGGCGGCGGAGCGAGTGATGGGGATGTGATTATATACTTAATTTGATAACCTTTAGAAAATTATGGCTTAACGAAAGCGAAAGATATTTTTATAATATAGGTGGACTAAAATGGACAATCAATTACACTATCTCTGTGATAATAAGGATAATATCGTTCTATTACATTATGCCTGTACGGACGTCTCAAACCTGACCTCCCCATGTTTAGGCATAGGCACGGAAAGTTTTGGCCTACGTATCCTG
>JANKMW010000101.1:4105-7418 GCA_024649985.1 Methanothrix sp. | reverse complement strand
ATTTCTCCTCATCCTCGCTTCGGCGGTGATCATCGGGAGCGGCGGAAGCGCCGGAAGGGAGGGTCCCATCGCCCAGATCGGAGCCTCCTTCGGCTCCCTGGTCGGCCAGATCTTCCGCCTCGGCCCAAAGGACCTGAAGCTCCTGACGGTCTGCGGCGTCGCCGCCGGGGTCGCCGGGACCTTCAACGCCCCCATGGGCGGCGCCATCTTCAGCATGGAGGTGGTGGCCAGGAGGTTCTCACCCTACGACTCGGTCCCGATCCTCCTCTCGGCGGTCGTCGGGGCGGCGGTGGCAGGCACCATCATCGCCCCCGTCCCGGCCTTCACAAACCCCGAGTTCTCCTTCGGGATCCAGGACCTCCTCCTCTGCTTCGTCCTGGGCCCGGCGTTCGGGGCCCTCGCCTTCTCCTGGGTGAGGTTCTTCTATTCGATCGAAGACCTCTTCGAGGGGCTCAGAGTCCCCAAGATGCTGAAGCCCGCCGTCGGAGGGATCGTCGCCGGAATCGGCGGATACCTCCTCTACGGCTACGGGATCATGGGGGTCGGCTACGACGGGATCGCCAGGATCTTCGATATGCCCGCCCTCTCGGCCTCGGCGGATTTGATCCTCTTCCTCGTCACCCTCGGCCTCGTCAAGATCCTGGCCACCTCCTTCACCGTCGGATCCGGAGGAAGCGGCGGCATCTTCGCCCCCTCCCTCTACATCGGGTTCGTCTTCGGGGTGGCCTTCGGCCTCCTCTCCGAGGCGGCCCTCCCGGGGCTGGCGACCGCTTCCCCGACGGTCTACGGCCTTTTGGGGATGGCGGCCCTCTTCGCCGGGGCCGCCCGGGCGCCCCTGACCTGCATCGTCATGATCCCGGAGATGGCGAGCAGCTACGGCAGACTCCCTCCCATCATCATCGCCTGCGTCCTCAGCTACGCCACAGCCCAGATCCTGATGAGGGGGGCGTCGATCTACTCCATCAAGCTCGCCAAGAAGGGGATCTTCATCGACCAGCCCCAGCCGGTCCTGAGGGGGATCACCGTCGGCGAGGCGATGAATCGGGAGGTCGTCACCGTGGGGGAGGAGATGACCCTCCGGGAGCTTCGGGATCTCGTCTTCAGGACCAACCACACCGGCTTTCCCGTGGTCAGGGACGGAGAGCTCGTCGGGATCGTCACCTTCGATGACCTCCGCAACGTTCCTGTAGAAGAGCAGGATGAGTCGACCGTCGGCGACGTCGCCGAGAGGGCGGTCGTCACCGTCCGCCCCGACCATTCAACGAAGTACGCCATGGACCTGATGTACCAGAACAAGATCGGGAGGCTCCCCGTCGTCAGCGGCGACGACCCGAAGAGGCTCGTGGGGATGATCACGAGGACGGACGTCATCCGGGCCTACGAGGCAGATGCCGAGAGATGATTACCAGAAGACGATAAGACGGTGATCGATCGACAAGAATCCCGGAGCCGATCCGCCGTTAAGGGCTGCCGACCTGTAATCAGTCCCGCCTCGCCCCGTCTCTGCTCAGGACCTCGTAGGCTGCGATGGCATCGGTCCTGGTGACGATCCCGACCACCTTCTTCGGATCCTCTCGATCCACCACCACTAGCCGGCCGACGTTGTTTCTGTAAAGGCGGTCCATGGCATTCTTCATATTCTCGTCGGGGAAGGCGACTATAACGTCCTTCACCGCCACCTCTCCGACCCTGACCTCGCCCTGCCGCCCCTCCGGGACTCGCCGAAGGTCGTCGAAGGTGACGATCCCGGCGAGCTTGCCTTCTTCGACGACGGGAAAACCCCGGACGTTCTCTCCGAAGACCCTCGCCATCGCATCCCTGACCGTCGTCTCCGGCCCCACGGAGGCGACCTCCCGGACCATGGCGTCCCTCACGAGGACCCGCTCCAGGAGAGCCTCCCCCGCCTCCAGGGATACCCCCTTCCTCACGAGCTTCATGGTGAAGATCGTCGACCCCGACAGGCCGATGGAGGCGACGGCGTAGCTTGCGGCGGAGGCGATCATGAGGGCCGGAAGGAGGGAGTAGTCGGCGGCCATCTCCGAGATCAATACCACGGAGGCGAGGGGGGCCCCCGCCGAACCCGCCAGGAGGGCGGCGGCCCCCAGGAGGGCGTAGGCTGGAGCGTGCCCCTCGGCGGCAGGCAGTATCTCGCCGAATAGAAGGCCGAAGGAGGCTCCCGCCACCGCTCCGACGACGAGGGTCGGTCCGATGGTTCCTCCGCACCCCCCGGAGCCGAGGGTCGAGGCGGTGGCCAGGGCCTTCGCCGCCGCCAGGGCCAGGAGGAATAGGGCGAGACGGGATGCTTCCGATCCGGCGGGGCCCGATGCGATAGCGAGGACCCTATCAACGCCGTCATATCCGACTCCCATAACCCCGTAACCGATGAAGTAGAGCCCTGCTGCCCCGGCCACGATACCTCCGAGCCCCGGCTTCAGCCCCTCAGATAGGGGGATCCCTTCGAAGAGCCTCTCGGCCCCGGCTAGGAGCCTCCCCCAGAGGAGGGCGAGGACGCCGAAGATCAGCCCCAGAAATAAGCAAAGGAAGAGCTCCGGGAGGGGGATCTCGGTCCAGAGGGGGGTGAAGGCGGGGTTCTGCCCGAGGAAGGCGGAGGCGGTCGCCGCACCGACAACCGCCGAGAGGAGGATGGGGACGGCGTCCACCATCCGAAAACGCCTCATAACCACCTCCATCCCGAAGATGGCGCTTCCCAGGGGGGCGTTGAAGGTCCCGGCGAGCCCCGCCACAAACCCCGAGACGGCCAGGATCTGGACTTCGGTGACGTTCAGCCTGAGCCTCTGACCCAGGAGGGACCCGAAGGAGGCCCCTATCTGGGCTATGGGACCCTCCCTGCCGGCGCTCCCGCCGCTCCCGATGGTGACGGCCGAGGCGAGGAGGATGGCAGGGGCCGTCCGGGGACGGATCCGCCCCCCTCTCTTATGGAGGGTCTCCATCAGAGCCGGGACTGTCTCCCCCTTCGCCTCGGGGGCGAACCGCAGTATCAGAAGGCCAACGACCAGCCCTCCCAGGACCGGAAGGAGGACCATCCCCCCGTCGCCGCCAGGGAGGGCGTTGAGGACCGGTCCGAAGAAGAGGCGGTGGACCCCCTCGGCAAGCCTTCTGAAGACGACGGCCCCCATCCCCCCGACGAGGCCGGTGACGATGGCGAGGGCGTCCAGGAGAAGCCACCTGTTCTCGCCTTGGATGCGGATCATCAGGGCTCTCAAGGTATCCTTCGTCACGAGGATGGACGGATATAAAGAAGCTCTGTATGAAGGCGGCAAGGGGGAAGGCAGACTCCGGTTCCATCGGGGTT
>JANKMW010000101.1:0-4095 GCA_024649985.1 Methanothrix sp. | reverse complement strand
TGGACGATCCTGCCGGCAGGATCGTCGTAATTTGAACCCCCATTCCGGCTTAATAACCCTGATATAAAATGCCCTCCTTCTCTTCCCTCCGACGGGGTCAAGATGTTCGATTACGCCGAGAGGTACGGCACCAGGTTCGTCAAGCTCGCCGACAGCAGGGGGACCGGAAAGGAGTTTGAGTTCGACCAGATCCTCCTGACGCCGACTGCCCGGGGCTACCGGGCCCTGGTGGAGCTGGCAAAGGAGGAGGTCGACCCCAGGGTGATGAGGCTTCTATCGAAGGTCTGGCCGGAGCCGACGATAGAGAACCTCTCCTTCTTCGCCATGGCCGCCGCAGTCTATGCCCGGTCGGTCGCCGACCCCCCCCGCACCATAGACGTCGGGAGAGCCCTCCTCAGGACCGCCGCCTTCTGTCGCCTCCGGTGCGCCCGCCGCAAAGAGACCGGCGGAGGGTGCATGGCGGCGAAGGGGCTCGGCCGCCACCAGGTCCCCAAGTGCGTCAAGCTCCCGAGGGACGTCGAGGCCGCCTGGATGGACCTGAAGAAGTACATCGCCGCCGGCGCGGCTCGGGGGGCGGGGACGGGGGAGGAGGCGAGGTCGAGGGCCGCAGAGGGAATGAAGGTCGACTTCAAGCTCCCCGCCGATTACTCCCCCGTCACCTCCTGCTGACCTCCGGGGGAGCCTCATATCAGCTCTGCTCGATGGCTGGGGAGCGCCGCCCGCCCGTCTCCCGGAGCGCATAGCTCCAGGACCACCCCCCCAGAAGGCCGAGGGTCGCGAATGATCAGGGGCTCTTGGGATGATGCCCCTCTCCTTCTGGGGATTTGGGCTCAAAATCAAGAATCAAGCCCGGTTCAGACCCTTTTTCAGAGAAGGCATTTATATCAAGTCCGCGCCAAAAAGCCGTTGTCGTTCAAGGTGATCTTCTATGGCCAAGATTAGAGCAGGCGTTCTTGGAGCTACGGGCGCGGTAGGGCAGCGTTTCATCGAACAGCTATGGGACCATCCCTGGTTTGAGCTCACAAGCCTTGCAGCCTCAGAGAGGAGTGCAGGAAAGAAGTACCGCGAGGCTGCACGATGGCGGCTGGAGCACGAGCTTCCCTCCGAGGTCGCTGAGATGACGGTCGTCAACGTCGACCCCAAGGAGGTGGAGGCGGACGTCGTCTTCTCGGCGCTCCCCGCCGACGAGGCGAAGAAGGTCGAGGCCGACTTCGCAAAGGCAGGGTTTGCAGTCGCGAGCAACGCCAGCGCATACCGGGCAGAGCCGGACGTACCCCTGATGATCCCCGAGTGCAACGCCGACCACCTCGGCCTGGTCGAAGTCCAGCAGAAGAAGCGGGGGTGGGACGGCTACATCGTCACAAACCCCAACTGCACCACTATCATGTTCGCCCTGACCCTCAAGCCCCTGATGCCTATGGATATCCAGAGGGTCATAGTCGCCTCGATGCAGGCGGTCAGCGGCGCCGGCTACGAGGGGGTCCCTTCCATGGCTATCCTGGGCAACATAATCCCCTTCATCTCCGGGGAGGAGGAGAAGGTGGAGCGGGAGGCCCAGAAGGTCCTGGGGACCTTCGACGGCGACCGGATCGTCGACGCCCCCTTCGCCGTCAGCGCCAGCTGCCACCGGGTCCCCGTCATGGACGGCCACACCGAGGCGATCTGGGCGGAGATGGCGACCGACCCCACCCCCGAAGAGGTGAGGGAGGCGTTCCTCAGCTTCAACCCCGGCCTCGGCGACCTCCCCACGGAGCCGAAGAGGCCGATCATCGTCCGGGACGAGCCGGACAGGCCCCAGCCGAGGCTCGACAGGAACGCCGGGAAGGGTATGGCCGTCTCCGTCGGCCGGATCCGGGAGGGGATCCGCTACATCGTCATGGGCCACAACACCGTCCGGGGCGCCGCCGGGGCGAGCGTCCTGAACGCGGAGATCCTCTCCAAGAAGGGAATGCTCTAGATGCTGATCATAGCCTGGGAGGTGACGGGGGCCTGTAACCTCTCCTGCGATTACTGCAGAGCCTCAGCGAAGGCCTCGCCGGAAGAGGGCGAGCTATCGACGAAGGAGGCGCTGGCCTTCATCGACGAGGTGGCCCCCAGGCGGCCGATGCTGATCCTCAGCGGCGGGGAGCCCCTCCTCCGGACCGACATATTCGATATCGCAAGATACGCTCGGGACCGGGGCGTCAGAGTATCCCTGGCGACGAACGGGACGCTCCTCTCGTTCGAGGCGGTCGAGAGGATGAAGGAGGCGGGTATCATGCGGGTCTCCATCAGCCTCGACGGCCCCGCCCCCGAGATCCACGACCTAGCCAGGGGTCAGGGGTCCTTCGACCTCGCCATGAGAGGGATCGATATCCTACGGGGGCGCATCGACTTCCAGATCAACATGACCGTCACCAAGGATAACCTTTCTTTGGTGGGTGCCACCATCGACCTGGCCGAGAAGCTCGGGGCCGTCGCGTTCCACCTCTTCTTCCTCGTCCCGACGGGAAGGGGGAGGGAGGATGAATTGGTGACCCCAGGAGAGCAGGATGAGATACTTCGGCAGGTGGCCCAAGATTCCAGGAACCGGAAGATCGAGGTTAAGGTCACCTGTGCCCCTCAGTACGGCCGTATCGCAAAAGAGGTCCTCAACGAGGCCGAGAGGAGGAGGGTGCCGGGGAGCGCCTGCCTCGCGGGGACGAACTTCGTCTTCGTATCCAGGACCGGAGACGTCACCCCCTGCGGCTACCTTCCGATCGTCGCCGGGAACATCAGGGAGGAGAAGTTCTCGGATATCTGGGATAATTCGCCTGTATTCGTCGACCTGCGAAAGAGGGAGCTAGTTGGAAAGTGTGGCGGATGCGACCGCCGGGAGGTCTGCGGCGGGTGCAGGGCGAGGGCCTACGCCTTGACCGGCGACTATCTCGAGTCTGACCCTCTATGCAGCTATCTGGAGGCCTGAAATTTTGAAATCCTTTTCAACCGGAGATGAGGGGATCGAGGGGAAGCGGATCGAGGATCAGGCTACCGGGGAGAAGGGGGGCGCAGATGAGAGGATCGAAGGCCGGCCTATGGTGGCGGAAAGGCCCGACCTCGACGATCTCGACAGAAGGCTCCTCGAGATGGTCCAGGAGGAGTTCCCCCTGACGGCCCGGCCCTTCTTGGCCCTGGGAGAGGACCTGGGGATAGGCGAGGATGAGGCGATCAGGAGGGCAGAGAGGCTGCGGGACCAGGGGATCATAAGGAGGATCGGACCGATCCTGGACATGAGGCGGCTCGGATTTTCAGGGGTCCTCGTAGCCCTCCCCGTCTCCGATGGAAAGATGGAGGAGATGGCGGAGATCGTCAACGGCTTCCAGGAGATCTCTCACAATTACCTCCGGCCCAACGAGACCAGGTTCAACATGTGGTTTACGATATCGGCCTCGCAGGCCAGGATCGAAGAGATCCTCTCGGAGATAAAAGAGAAGACTGGCCTCGACCAGCTCGTGCTGCCCACCGAGAGGATATTCAAGATCGGGGTGCGGTTCGATATCCCCGAATGAGATATCTGGGGAAAGGCCCGGGTCCGCATGGCGGGGAGAGCTGGTGGGACTGCGGTATCCTGAGAAGGCGACATCGCAGGACGGTCCGTCCCCGGCCGCCATAAGAAACCCGCCGAGATAGATTTTTTGTGGGCCCTGATCCGCAAAAGATCAGGGGATAAGCTTCAATATCGCCATCGAGCGTCCCGCCAGGGGGACGCAGACGGCGTGTCTCTCCCCCCCGTCGGCCCCCCCCGCCGATAAGACGCTGAAACTATCGCCGGGCCGGAGGAGATCTTCCATCTTTCCTCCCTCGGGGGTGAGGTTTCGGTCGACGGTGACATACTCTTCCCTCGGTTCGCAGTCGAGGTTCATGGCGACGAGGATCTCGGTATCGTCCAGGACCCTGGAGTAGGCGAGGGTGCACCTGCCATCGATGGGGTGGCCGAAGTTCCGGCCGTCGCCGGAGACCTCCCGGAAGTACTGTCTACCATACCTGAGGGCCGGCTCCCTCTTCCTGATCTCGGCGATCCTGGATATCGATCTGTAGAGGGGATGCTCCGGGTTGAAGAAGTGGTGGCCTGTGGTC
>JANKMW010000100.1 GCA_024649985.1 Methanothrix sp. | reverse complement strand
GATACCTTTGAAGAGGCACCAATGCATTTTTTACCTGAAAATAAACAGGTTTTCCGCGATGCGATTTCAGAGGGGTTGAAGGAGAAACTTTTCGGCCTCTACGCAGGCGGTATCGGTGACGTCATCAACATCAACGAGAATAACTATCAGAGAGTAGGCGAACAGTTTTTCTTTGGGAGAGCCTCTCAGTCAGGCCCTCACGACGGAAATTATATTTTACCTAAAGATCGATCTGATGGTATTGAAGCGAAGTTAAACGAAATCGCCGAGAGAATGACTTCAGGCAATTCGACGAAAGCAAAAAAAATTTCAAGCTATACCTTGGACACCGGTAGTGTTGTCGGTGGTATTTCGGTAGTTATACCAATTCGAGACGTTACTGTGGAAGTGCCTGCTAGTCTTTCCGAATATGTCGGTTGGAATTTAGAAGAGATGCAGTTTTCTTTTGGAAATCCACGGGTTTTTAATTCTTTGCAGAGCCCTTTAAGTACGATGCTTCTCGGGATTCGTGAGGTCTATTTATCAGTTGACGCGAAAAGCAGAATAATGGGGCTGGATATTAGAGATGCGCCATTATCGGATGTCAATGCAGCCATGGATATACTATATAAAATATCTTTGATGTTTAATCAAGACCTGAACGTTTCCGTCACGATAAGATTCGGGTCAGAGACCCAGATAGATGAGGATCTCATCGAATCAGCAAAGGAAATTCCGGTGTTGGAGGGAGAACTTGAGTTTGCGGCAAAGCTCACAGCAGACCAAGGCTAGCTTAACCCCCGCTGATCTGCTGAGGCGATGATGAAAAACTACCTCAAAAAGGAGCGAATACATTACTCTGTCTCCCTTAAGAGCAGCGGAAAAGATGAGCTGGTCCAGCTCTGGGAACATATCGACGGAATGAATCGCCATCATGAGAACATGATCGGTGTAGTCTTCTCTTGGAGAGCGGACATGATACGGGTCTTTCTGGACAAGCTGGCATCATCATATCAGTATGAAATGGCAAATAGCACCATATCCTCTCAGTTGGCGCTCGGCCAAATTGAAGATTACTCAAAGGACTCTAATAAAGCCCAGTGGAACGCCGAGTATAGTCTACCCCAAGAGATTGCTCTGAAACTTCTCCTGGCTATGAAACTGAGTTCCAGCATCGATCGACGTCCACGGATCGAGGAGGCTTTGGAGATAGTTCATGCCTTGTCGGATGAGGAGATCGCGTTCTGGGTTTGGAAACTATTTAACCTGAAAAATCGGGCTCTGAGCAGTTTCAAGGCGATGTATTTGTAAAGGGATGATTTGATGACCATGGAGAAAAGGACACTTATCGAGACATTTTTGCCAGTAGAAGAGATATCGGAAGAGGCGAAGAAAGAAAAACAAGGAAATGCAAAACCTCCTATATCATCAATGCATTATTGGTGGACTCGAAAGCCCTTGGTCGCCTCTCGTGCTGCGGTCCTTGGATCACTCCTCCCCGCTGATTTTGATATAAGCGAATTCAAGCGTCTTCTCGGTCTTGGAAGAAACGAGCGGGCTCACAAATACGACATATCTCACGATCAAATAGAGAATTTAAAGAAGGAATATGAGAAAGTTTGGGGAGAAGTTCCCACGATCCTCGATCCGTTTGCAGGCGGTGGATCAATCCCCTTTGAAGCGATGCGAGTAGGCGTTAATGTAATCTCCAACGATTATAATCCAGTTGCTCATCTCATTCAGAAGGCAACGCTTGAATATCCAAGAAAATATGGCCAACAGCTCTACATAGATGTTGAAAAAGGTCTTAATTGGGTCTTCGAAGAGACAAAACGAGAGCTTGAGCAGTATTATCCTCAGCATGACGGCAAAGATGTTGTCGCATATATCTGGTCTTGGGTTGTCAAATGTCCAAATTGCGGTTTTGAAAATCCATTAGTGGGACAATGTTGGCTCGTAAGAAAGAAAAAGAAGAACATGTACCTAAATCCGTCTTTAGACGAGGGAAATCTTCACATCGAAATTGAAACAGGGAATAGGGCACCTGAGGGCACATGTTCCAATGGCAAGGGGCGATGTCTGAGCTGCGGATCTTCTATTTCTAATGATGCTATAAAAAAAGACATTTCTCAGCGGGAAAAGGAAACGCTTCTTGCAGTTGTTTTATCAGGAAGAGGCAGTGGTAAGGAGTATGTTTTACCTTCCAAGAAAGATCTCCAAGCATTTGAATGTGCTTTAAAAACAGTCAATGAAGAGTGGAACTCATGGGTAAAAGACGGTATCATACCGCTAGATGAAATGCCTGGTATGGATCAAGGAACCATCCGGTCAAAGAGTTATCTCAAATACTGGCATAAGCTCCACAATCCACGGCAAAAACTACTTTTTGCGACTCTTATTAAAAATATTAGATTTTATATAGAAAGAATTTCCTCTGATTATGATAAAGAATATCTAATGGCGATAGCCATTTATTTGGCTTTTATACTCGGAAAGCATATCGACTACAATTGTAGGTCCACCTCCTGGCATAGGAGAAACGAGCAAATATCTCATGTAGTCGGCACTCGTGGAATCAGTATGTCCTGGGATCATTCTGAGGTCAGTCCGTTTGTAAAGGGATCTGGTACTTTGTCGGCCAATATTCAGAATATTTTAAAAGGACTTGGATACTCGATCGAAAAACTTCCAAATTATGTTAGTGTAGATGTTGTACAAAATTCAGTAACTAACCTTGATGGAAAAACTCAACTTATTATTACAGATCCACCATATTACGATGACGTCCAATATGCAGAATTGAGCGAACTTTTCTATAGTTGGGAGAAAAAAGCGCTCGAACCGTTTTTTGATTTTGGTCATGTTCCTAAAGCCGAAGAGATGTCGGTTGGTGGCAGTGGTAGGACTCCTGAGTTCTTTGATAAATTATTTGGGATATCCTGCAAAAAAATGCATAAAATGTTAGCTGACGATGGGATGCTCGTCATGTTCTTCGCTCACTCATTAGTTGATGCGTGGGATTTCGTCATCAATTCACTTCAGAGGGCAAACTTCAGAATAACAGCAACTTGGCCCATACACACCGAAAATCCCACAAACCTTCAAGCTCGTGGCCATGCATCTCTTATGTCATCCATAATTATAATTGCCAGAAAACACAAGTCCGAAAAGTCGGGTTACATCGAGGAGATCCAGGAAGATGTACGTGACCATCTCGTTAAACGTCTGGAAGAATTCTGGAATTACGGTTTGAAAGGCGCCGACCTCACTGTTGCCGCTATGGGCGCCACTTTAGACGTAATTACACAGTATTCGGAGATTAAGAGCTACACCGGCGAGATGAAAATCAAGGACTTATTGGAACTAGTTCAGGGTTATGTGGCCGAATATGTCTTAAATCGCTACATGGAACAATCATCAGGGCTTGACGCTGCAACATCTTTTTACCTTTACTCTAGGCTGAGTCAACTTGATGAAATGCCATATGATACTGCGAATCTGATAGCTAAGAGTCTGAATTTCAATCTTAAGACTTTCGAAGATCATGGTCTGATTAAGTCTAGCAAATTCGGTGGGACCAAAGGCGTCATACTTCTCAATTATGCAGAACGTGAGCACGACGGTATGAATTCCCTAATTGATGCCGTGCATCTCATCATGATAGCCTTTTCCAGAGGTGGTTATGCTGAGGCCGAAGAAGAGTTAGCCAGAGTGCCCTACGGTAGAAACGAGATCAAAGATATTTTGGTGGCCTTCCAGTCACTCCCCCCTGAAGATCCAGAGAGGCAGGTTTCCCAGCGAATCCTCGAACGGATGGGTTATGCCTTCCCAAAAGAGGGGCAAATGGAGATAGAAAGATACTGAAACTAGGAGGTTGAGGAGATCATGTTCTCATTGCCCGAAATCGAGGATAGGATACGTGAAAAGCGGTTCGACGATCTCAGCTTACTAAAGCTGAACGTCGATGCCTATCGGATTTACCTCCGATACAAATTTGATCCGATATCTGTCGTATCTATCGGAAAGATCGATCCCCTCCCCCATCAGGTGGAGGCTTTCACCAAGATGATGGCTATGCTTCGACCTCAGACCGGCATCGACGGGCGGATTCGAATGCTACTAGCCGATGATGTGGGCCTGGGAAAGACGATTATCATCGGCTTGGCGTTGAAAGAACTAATCCTTCGAAAAAAAATTAACAGAATCCTAATCGTCTGCCCTTCAGGGCTCCAAATCCAGTGGAGAGAAGAACTTAAAGATAAGTTCAATGAAGATTTCACTATAATTAGAGGAAACATCGAAGGCAATCCTTATGCAGAGGTTGATCGAGCCATCATTTCAGTAGATATCGGAAGAAATGAAGAGAAAAGACGTTTGCTCCTGGAAACCGCCTGGGATATGGTCGTCTTTGACGAAGCTCATAGGCTCAAGCCCGGAAACCTCAGATATGACATCGGTCTTGAGATGAGCAGAAGATCGGCGCATCTCATTCTTGCAACAGCAACCCCCCATGATGGCAAAGTAGAGAACTTTCTCGGGTTGTTAAGGCTCATCGACTTGGAGATGGAAGATATCAAAGACAGCGGTGACCTGAGGGGGTTCCTCGATCCTCTTATGATCCGTCGGCTTAAGGAAGATACTGTAGACTTTCGCGGAAGGCGGATATTCCCCCGAAGAGCTCAATTTCTACAACTCCGTAGAGGATTATGTTAGAACTTATTATCAGATGGCTGAGGATGAAGGAAGAACCAATGTAGTACTCGCCCTTTATATCCTTCATAGGCGTATCAGCTCTTCCCTCTTCGCTGGTGTTGAATCTCTCAAAAAGAGAAAGCTGAAGCTATTAGATCACGATCTCGATCTCAATTCAGAAGAGTTGAACTCCTACTTTGGCTACTCCGATGAAGGCGACGAAGAGAAACGAGAGAGGATTGAGGAGAAAATTATAGGAGCTGTTGCCAGCCTCACGAAAGAGGAACTGAGGATTGAATTGGCGCATCTTGAAGAGCTCATCGTAATGGGCGAGAGCCTCTTGAGAAGCGAGCAGGATAGGAAATATCAACAGCTACTTAAACTTCTAACTGAAATTAGGGATGATCGACCTGATGATAAAATTATTATTTTTACTGAATTTACTGATACCCTCCGGTACCTTGAACAAAATATCACGAAGGAAGGATTCGTGGTCACCAAGATTCGAGGTGGTATGAGTCCCGAAGAGAAAAAGGAGAACGCCCGCATCTTTGAAAAACGTGCAAACATATTACTGGGGACTGAGGCTGCTGGAGAAGGACTAAACCTTCAGTTCGCCAACATAGCCATCAATTACGAGATTCCGTGGAATCCCAACCGACTAGAGCAGAGAATAGGCAGAGTTTATCGTTACGGCCAGAAGAAACAAGTATATATATACAATTTGAGGACGGCATTTTCTATAGACGAAATAGTTTTGGACAAAATACTAGAGAAAATGGCGAATATCAGGGCCGTATTTGGAGATAGTGCGGTCGATGTTTTAGGAGCTTTAATATCTGAGAGCGATATGCTGAAGATATTTAAAGTCACTGAAAGTGGTGAGTCGGCTGTTGATGAAGTTGAGAAGCTGTTTACTGAGAAGATCCAAATTCTCAAGGAGATCGAAAATTTCTTCATAAAAGAGAAGTTCAATCTCGTCAACGTAACCTGGCTAAACAAGGATATAACTCACTGTATTAATAATTTCGATATAGAACGTTTTCTTCTCGTATATACTGAAGTATGTAATGAAGCAAGTTCGATGCCTGCGCAGGAAGGTCAATATCAATTGATAATACCAGGTAAGAATATAATCGATAACGCATTATGCGTTGAACAGCAACCACAAAGATTCTTTGATGAGACTGTAACAGGTGTCTTTGATTCCAGCAGGAAAGGCACGTATATATCTCTTGGACATCCAGCGTTTGATTGTGCCCTTAACGACACTATAACATCAAATTCTATTTCACTTATTCGATACCAAGAAAAGGGCGTTTTGGTCACGTTCATCGTCCGATATTATAACGGCCTAGGAAAGGAGATTTATGCAGAGCCTTTTGTGGTTATAAAGACAGATCGAGAGACAAAAGAGATTGATCCACTTTCCATATGGGATCTGAAGGATTTTGGATCCATAAAAATGCATCAAATTAACGTAAATGATTATAATTACTTAATTAAAGAGATTGTAGAAAATCCGGAAGTAGTCCTTACAAATAGACTTGATGCAACGGATAATTTTGTTAGGGAAAAGAATAAACGAGATTTAGAAACTGAGCACAAATTTATCCGAGCAGAATATAATTGGAAAATAAAAAATTTAGAGATAAAGAAGCAACTATATCTCGAAAAGGGACAGAATTACCTCCTAGAGCCGATCACGTCCAGAATATCTAAATTCAAAAAAGAATTTCGTGAGTATGACGCGGAGAATAGGAGGGCAAAGAATATCGAATACAAAATTTGCGGCCCAGTTGATGTGGCCCTTTTAATACCGCCCACAGAGCATCCATTCGATGAAACTTGTTCTTCAAGAGATTTTCTTAGAGCACAAGAAGCAAAGCGTGAGATCGAGTTGGAGGGAATGAAAATTGTCATGCAATACGAAAAAGACAAGGGGAGGCTCCCCTCTGATGTATCTGCTGAAACATATAGGGGCTATGATATTCTCTCGAAATCCGACAGAGAGATTCGTCATATTGAGGTCAAGTCCTTTGCGAGGACGAATTCTATAGAGATATCATCAAATGAGTGGCGAGCAGCGTCTCAAATAAGGGAAGATTACTATCTTTATGTAGTTCAAAATATTAGAACAAAACCCCACTTAGCAGTCATTAGAGATCCTATTGTCGAACTTTCAGACTATATATGCAAAAAGCCAATTTATGATTATGAAATGGTTTTAGATGAGTTACCACTCGGAATTAATTATCTAGACCGAGTTGATCTCAATTAAAACCTAAAGGAGAATGAAGATGACCAGAGCCAGATATGCGATCATCATCGAGAAGGTCGAAAGAAATTACTCTCGCATACTGCCCGGACCTTCCCGGCGTGGTCGCAGCCGGCAAGACTGGGGAGGAGACGGCAGAGCTCATGAGAGAAGCGATCGAGCTCCATCTTGAAGGCCTGAAAGAAGACGACCTCCCCATACCCGAGCCGACCACCACCGCGAGATGCGTCGAAATTTCTGTATGAGACGACTTGCTCAAACCACTCCCCGATAGAACGCGAGCCTCCTCGCATACGGCCGGAAGATCGAAAGCAGCCTCACCTCCTCCTCTCCTGAAAGCGGCTCCGCCTCCCGACCCGCCCGGGCGAGGAGGCGCACCTCCTCGGGGGTCGAGCAGCCGACGATGATTAGGGTAACATCCTGAGTCAAGCCGGCTTTCCGCATCAACCCTCCAATCCGTAGTATTTTTCACAATCCTTTCCCAACAATCGAATAATCCTAACAAGATTATCATTCAGA